>CANQEW010000033.1 GCA_947596085.1 uncultured Clostridia bacterium
CTTCAACTATAACAGATGTGTCCAGTCCCTCTCCTTTTTCTTCTTCTCCTTTCCAATATGTATTGTAATCCTACAAACCATAAACATAACATTCTTACAAAACCAAACCAGAAGGTGTCCGCCCTGCAGAAAATTACAAGAGTTGCTACTGTCGGCTTTGTCGTTTCTACATCATTTTTCTATTGTAGTACCAATGCTCCTTCCACTATACAAGGCATCAAAACTTTCTTTTCAAATCATTCTCCGATGATTTTACCATCCAGTCCTGCCAGCATCATCTGCACACCAAGCTGATACCCGGCAATGAAATCCTCCTCGCAGGCCATATCCGAAAGGTCAGCGCGGGCGCGCACGTACTCGTCAAACGTGGCCTTGCTCCCTTCGGGAAGGGCGACCCTAATACCACCCTCTAGCGTCTTAAAAAAAGTGTGCATGTCATGCACACTTTTAAGATTTGGTGAAATGTGAGAAACATCCTTGACAACACCTGTCACATAGCAAATGGAGATGCAAGTATCACATCGTATTTGCGCCGAAATATCGGCGGCAAATCATCTACAAGGAACTGAAAGCGGACATAGGGAAGATACTAAGAGAACTAAGCGAGCGAAAGGGGGTAGAGATAATCGAAGCGGAATGTTGCCCGGATCATATCCACATGTTGGTAGCGATACCACCGCACATGAAGTGTAGCGCAGTACATGGGATATTTGAAGAGCAGAAGTAGCCTAATGATATTTGATCGACATGCGAACCGGCACTTCTGGAGCAGGGGATACTACGTAGATACAGTAGGGAAGTATGAGAATGCGATCAAAGAATACATAAGGAATCAGCTAGAGGAGGATATAGCAAACGACCAAATCAGCATAAAGGAGTTAATGGACCCATTTACGGGTAAGCCAGAGAAGAGAGGCTAAAAGAACAGCCCCCGAGTAGGGGGCTGCCAGAGACAAGAGTGCGGTTGCCAGATCATTCGGTGCCCTCTTTAGAGGGCGACCACAGGAGATATGCCCTTATAGGGCTTGGTCACACCAGTTCAACTGGTGGTTTTGACTTGAACGATTGAATCAGCCCTTCGACTGCGCCCAAGTGTAGGCGTATTTGATGGCCGCCTGATGGTTCGTGTTCTCCGCATCGGTGCCGTGCGTCTTGCTGCCGGGCAGGTGCAGGCAGAACTGGCCATCAAAGTTGTTGTCCGTGATGTATTCGGAGCCGTGCGGCATGGTGTTGATGGCTGCCGCGATGAGTTTGCTACCGGTGAACAGGATCACCGGACGGGAGTCCCAGGAGAACTTGCCGCCGCCCATCGAGAGGAGCTTCGCGGTGTCTTCGGAAGTGGCGGGTTCCAGCTCGGCGTGCTTGGAGCCGCCCAGGCGGTACACGCGCACTGTGAGGCCGGACTTGATGTCGTACAGATTGTAGTAGTGTCCCTTGGGAAAGAGCTTGCTGCCGTTGCTCCAGTCGACCAGTTCTACCTTCGAGGCGATGACGGAAGCCTCGGAGGGCTTCGACTTGCTCAACGCGCTCTTGGCGATGTAGCCATGCGCGCCGCCCTTGATGACCAGCGCGAAATCGCCGTCCACGCCGACGACCTTGAGCTCCGTGCCCACGGCCAGCGGGCCGCGCTTCTCCGAAGAGGTGGACGCGGACTTGTAGACATAGGCGCTCTTCTTCACGTAACCGGTGATACCTTCGTTCGGGTCGAGATACTTGGTGCGAATGTAGCCAACGTGATCCCTGTAGGAGATCTGCGCCCAGCCCTCCTTGAGAGCGGTGACGTGCACGCCCGTGCCCGCCTCCAGGGAAGCGGATTCGCCGGACTTGGAGTAGATCGGAGCTGTGGAATCGTTGATCCGTGCCGGAATATCCAGTGCGAACGCAGGGGCGATGCCCAGCGCAAGGATCAGGCTGGAGATCAACAGTGTGCGGATCAGACGTGTCATTTTATACCCCTCCATCTCACATAAAACAAATCAAGAATCAAATTTGATTGATTCTATATCAGTATTATAATGCCAAATTTCGACAAACAAAGGGAACCAATGTGACAATAGACTGAACAATTTGGCAGCGCATCCAATTTATTTCAATTGTATGTCAAATTGTCATATACGCTTAATATATGTGTGATATAATAATTTTGACTATGGATGGCGGGAAGTTTTGACGATGAAAGTATTCGATATTCACGTGCACATCTATCCGGACAAAATCGCAAAAAAGGCTTCGAAGAGCATTGGGGATTTTTACGGTGGCTTGGCGATCCGCGGCGACGGCTCGCTTGCAGATTGCATTCGCCGGATGGACGAAGGCGGCGTGGCGCGCTTCGCGGCACACTCGGTGGCGTTGACGCCGCACAACGTGGAGAGCATCAACAGCTTCATTCTGTCCGCGCGGGATCAGTACCCGGATCGCATTGTGCCCTTCGCGGCCATTCATCCGGACATGGAGGATGTGCAGGCGGCGGTGGACGGCATCGTCGCGCGCGGCTTCCGCGGCGTGAAGGTGCATCCCGACATCCAGCGTTTCGAGCTGGACGGCGACCGCGCGGCTCCGATGATGGAGGCGCTCGCGGGGCGGCTGCCGCTGTTGATTCACGCGGGCGACTATCGCTACGATTTCGACGGACCCCGGCGCATTCTGCGGCTGCACGAGCGCTTTCCGAAGTTGCAGCTCATCTGCGCCCATTTTGGCGGCTGGAGCGAGTGGGACGAGGCGATGGAACTGCTGCCGAGGCACGGACTGATGATTGATACCTCGTCGTCGCTCTACTCCTTTCCCGCGGAACGGGCGGTGGAAGCGGTGCGGCGCTTCGGCGTGGAAAACGTGCTTTACGGAACGGACTATCCCATGTGGACTCCGAAGGATGAATTGGAGCGCTTCATGCGCCTGAAGCTCAGCGACCGGGAGCGGGAGGATATTCTGTGGAACAACGCCGCGCGGCTGTTCGAATTGTGACAACGACGCGCGGGGGAGTGACTTTTTTTCTACAATCTTCGCGTTTGTTTGACGCTTCGCGGGGAAACATGTATAATATAATATAGAAATAATCTTGGGTTCCCGGAAAGGAGCGCATGAACATGGCGAGCGCAGAGAAGAGCGGCAAGAGTGGAAAAAGCAAGCGGGTTTCCGTCTGGAATTGGATGGGGACGCTGATTCTGCTGGCGATACCGGGCGTGAACCTGATCGCGCTAATCCTGTTTTTGATCTTCGCGAAGGCGCAGGCGAAGCGAAGCTTCTGCGTCGCGTGGCTGATTTTGATGCTGTTGATCATCGTGCTGACGGTCGCGGCGCTGCTGATCTTCCCGCAGCAGTTGACCGATTTGGCGGCGTATCTGCGCGGCTTGGCGGCGGAGCCGGTGATTTCGCTGCCCTGATTGCGGCCAGACATAGAGAAGCGGCGCGGTCCAACGACCGCGCCGCTTTCGCGCGCTCAATCCTCCAAACCGACTTCCTCAAACCCACTCGCGCGCAGGCGCAGAACGTGGTCGAAACCGCAGGCGCGGGCGAGCTCCACGCAGAGATCGAAGCCCACATCCAGATGCTTCGCGGCGTGGGCGTCGCTGTTGATGATGATCTCGCCGTTCAGCTCGCGAATGCGCTTCAACAGCGTGGGGTTCGGATAGGGCGTGGTGCGGTAGCCCCGGGAGATCGCGCCCGTGTTCATCTCAATGGGCAGCCCGCGGCGCACGGCGGTCTCCACGGCCTCCAGCGCCGGGCCGAGGTAGCGGGGATCGGACTCGTCGAAATACTTGTTGCCCTCGTTGAACTTGCTCACCAGGTCGATGTGGCCAATGAACGCCGCGCTGGATTTGGCGCACAGCTCGGCCTCCTGCTCGAAGTAGGCGCGGCAGTAGGCGTAATAGTCGCCGCCGAAGTGGCGTTCGACGTTGTCCGCGGTGCGCTCCTGCGACCAGTCGATGTAGAGGCATTCGCCGTCGCGCAGTAGAAAGTGCGCCGAGTCGATTAAATACTCGTAGGCGGAGTAGTCGCGTTCATAGAGAAATTCCCGCTCCGCTCCGATCAGAATTTCGATCTGTCCCCGATACTTTTCGCGCAGGCGGCGCAACTCGGCGCGGTAGTCGGCCTCGCGCTCCAGCGTGACGGGCGTGGGCTCATAGGGCGTCCAGCCGTGAATGGAGAAGCCCAGCGAGACGAAATCTCGCTCGATGGCGGCGAGAATCATCTCCTCGGGGGTGTTCTTGCCGTCGCAGTAGACGGTGTGGCAATGGGCGTTGGATCGCAGCTTCATGGCGGCCTCCGTTTGTGTGATGCACAAATATCCTAGCACGCGAAGGGGGCGCTTGTCAATCTCGGCCGGCTGTGCGATAATGAAGGGGGGAGGGAATCGGCATGAAGAACCTGCAGGAGCTGGTGGATCGGGCGAAGCGAATCGTTTTTTTCGGCGGCGCGGGGGTGTCCACCGCCAGCGGCATCCCGGACTTTCGCGGCTCGGACGGGCTGTACCAGCAAAAGTACGGCGATCTCACGCCGGAAATGATGCTCAGCGCATCCTTCTTCTATCTGCATCCGGATATGTTCTTCGACTTTTACCGCGCCCACATGCTGCACCCGGAGGCCCGGCCGAATGCTGCGCACCGCAAGCTGTATGAGCTGGAACGGGCTGGGAAGCTGCGCGGAATCGTGACCCAGAACATCGACGGCCTGCACCGGGCGGCGGGCAACCGACTGGTGTATGAGATTCACGGCAGCGTGCGCGAAAACGTCTGCATGGACTGCGGCAGGGAGTACGATCTGAACTGGTTGCTGCGCACGACCGGCGTGCCGCGCTGCGAGAGGTGCGGCGGCGTGGTCAAGCCGAACGTCGTGCTCTATGGCGAGGCCCCGGACAAGTACACCTGCATGGGCGCGTGCCGGGAGATTTCAAACTGCGATTTGTTGATCGTCGCGGGCACGAGCCTCGCGGTGGAACCCGCCGCGTCGTTTCTGGATTACTTCCATGGCCGCGATCTGGTCTGCGTCAACTTGGAGGACACGCCCGCCGACGGCCGCGCCACGCTGACGATTCGCGGCGACGTGGCGGCGGTCATGGGCGCGCTTTCGGTCTGATCTTTCATCAAAAATATAGGTCTTTTTCCGAGATCCGCCTTGCGGGCCGCGCGCGGCTTTGCAAAGTGGATTTCTTTATGTTATAATAGTAGAAAGAATTCCGACGGAGGGCGCCATGTTCAGAGTATTTATCGTGGACGATGAAATCGCCGCGCGGGAAGCGATCCGCGGGGCGGTTCCCTGGGCGGAGCTGGGCTTCGAACCGGTGGGGGAAACCGCCGACGGCGAGCTGGCGCTATCCATGCTGCGCGAGGCGCGGCCGGACGTGCTCATCACGGATATTCGCATGCCCTACATGGACGGCATGGAGCTGTGCCGCCGGGTGCGCCGGGAACTGCCGGACGCGCGGATCGTGATCGTCAGCGCCTGCCGGGACTTTGACTGCGCCCGGGAGGCCGTGTCGCTGGGCGTGCGGGAGTATCTTTCAAAGCCCGTGGACGCGGCGGCGCTGCGGGAGGCGCTTGCGCGCGTCGCGAATGACCTCAGGGAGGAGCGACTGCGCCGGGAGCGGGAGGAGGAGCTGCGCCGGCATCTGACCACTTCGGATCGCTTCTACCGGGAGCGGATGCTGGACGAGCTCTACGCCGGAGGGAACGCGGAGGCCGTGCTGCGCTCTGCCCGTGCGATGCGCATGAACCTGACCGCGAAGCGCTACCGGGTGATCATGCTGCGCCCGAAGGCGGAGATCGACGAGCGCGGGCGCGCGGAACTCTACGCGGCGATGGATCGCCTGACCGCCCGGAGCGGCGGCACTGCGTATTGGCGGCGGGGGGGGGTCAGCCTCTCGCTGCTGGTGCTGGGCGACGGGCCGGAGGATTTGCGCGGACGCGCCGAGGCGTTGACCGAGGCGGCCTGCGAAGCGGCGCGCGCCGCTGGAATCGAGCTGGCGGCGGCGCAGGGCAAGGATGTGGAGCGGCTGGCGGACGTGCCCGCGTCCCTGTCCGACGCCGGGGCGCGGATGGCGCTGCTGCTGCGAGGCGCGGGGAAGCCCGGTTTGAACGGCGAATCGGTATATATGCCAAGCCTGGATCTGTCGCCGCTGGCGGAGCAGCTTCGCCACGCCGCGCCCGCGGATGCGGGGGAGATTGTCGCGCGCAGGGCGGAAGCGCTGGGCGTGGAGCGCTCGGGAGCGCTGGCGACATACCTCTGCGTGGACGTGTTGCTGACGGTGGGGCGCATCGTGCGCGACTGCGGAGGCGCGCTGCCCGACACCGTACCCGTCGGCATTCTCGACCGGGGAACGGATGCGCTGCTCGCGCTGTGCCGGGACGCCGTCGCCCGGGCGCTGGAGTTTCGGGATTCCCACAGCCCCACCCGCCGCGGCGGCGCGGTTCGCAAGGCCTGTGCCTACATTGACGAACACTTCGCTGATCCCAATCTGGCGCTGCGGGATGTGGCCGCCAGCGTGGCGCTGTCCAACAATCACTTCTGCACCGTGTTCTCCCGAGAGATGGGCGTAACCTTCAGCGCGTATCTGACCGCGCTGCGGATGCGTCGGGCGGCGGAGCTTTTGCGCGACACCGACCAGCGCACAGGGGAGGTCGCCTATGCCGTTGGCTACAATGACCCGCACTATTTCAGCCAGTTATTCAAGAAAAATACAGGCACTTCTCCCAGGGATTATCGCCGGGAATGCCGTTCCGCACGACTGGAAACCGGAAAATAATATACAAATCAGAATAAAATGCAATATAGATGTGCGCGCAAAGTAAATCTTCCGCGCACATCTTAAAATTACGACCGAAAGTGAAGAAGAGCCTTGCTTTTGTTAAAAACATTTATCATTTATAATATGGAATAGACGGGCAAATGCCCGAAAATTGAAGGAGGGTTAATCCTATGAAGAAACTGTTGACTCTGGTACTGGCGCTGGTGCTGGTCATGGGCCTTGCCGCCAATGCGTCCGCGCTCACCATCGCGTTCTCCCAGATCGGCCAGGAGTCCGACTGGCGTACCGCCAACACCGACGACGTCTGCGCGGCCATCGAGGGCCACGAGGGCTGGGAGCTGGTCTATTCTGACGGCCAGCAGAAGCAGGAGAACCAGATTCAGGCGCTGCGCAATTTCATCACCCAGGGCGTTGATTACATCCTCTTCACCGGCGTTGTGACCTCCGGTTGGGACGAGGTGCTGACGGAAGTCAACGAGGCGGAGATCCCGCTGATCCTGCTGGACCGCATCCCGGACTGCGCGGACAAGATCGACTACGTGGCCGCTTTCGGCGGTGACTTCCCGCTCGAGGGCCGTCGTCAGGTGCAGTGGGTCGGCGAGTACATGAAGAGCATCGGCCGTGACACCGAGGACGTCAACGTTGCCATCATGGAAGGCACCACCGGCGCCGACGCGCAGGTTGGCCGCACCGAGGGCAACCTGGCCGCGATGGAGGACTATCCCTTCCTGAAGGTCGTCGCCCAGAACACCGGTAACTTCACCCGCGCCGAGGGCCAGGCCCTGATGGAGAGCTGGCTGAAGTCCGTCGATAAGATCGACGTGCTGATCGCTCAGAACGACGACATGGCGCTGGGCGCGATCGACGCCATCAAGGCCGCCGGTAAGGTCCCGGGCAAGGACATCATTATCGTGGGCTGCGACTCCGTTAAGGCCGCCTTCGAGGCGATCGTCGCCGGCGAGATGAACGCCACCATCGAGTGCAACCCGCTGTACGGCCAGTTCCTGGTGCCCACCATCGAGGCGCTGGAGGCCGGCGAGACCTTCGACAAGACGATCGTCCACCCCGATGAGGGCGTGTTTGACATGGACGGCGGCATCCAGGTTGAGGGTACCGTTTCCGTGAAGGCCGCGGACGTCATCGACGAGCGCGCGTACTAATTCACGCACAACGCACAGGTCTGCCACTGATATAGTGTAGTCTTGCGACAGGGCGGTGGCTCACCGCCCTGTCTTTCAATTTTCATCGGGCCTCAATTGACACAGATTTGGAGGGAAACATTTTGCCGGATAACTGCATTCTCGAAATGCGGGGCATTGAGATCCAATTCCCGGGCGTCAAGGCGCTGGACGGCGTGGATTTCTTCCTCCGCGCGGGCGAGGTGCACGCACTCCTGGGCGAAAACGGTGCCGGTAAATCCACGCTGATCAAGTGTCTGACCGGCGTCAACAAGAAGGACGCCGGAACGATCATCTTCGACGGCAAGGAAATTTCGCCAACCAGCCCGCAGAACGCGATCGCGATGGGCATTTCCACCGTGTTCCAGGAGATCAACCTTTGCCCGAACCTGACGGTCGCGGAAAATATCTTCGTTGGCCGCAAGGAATTTAAGCGCAAGGTCATCAACAAGCGCGCGCAGGAATTGATGAAGCGCTTCCACTTGGACATCGACGTCACGCGCCCGCTGTCCTACTACTCCACCGCGGTGCAGCAGATGGTGTCCATCGCCCGCGCCGTGGACATTCAGGCCAAGGTGCTGATCCTGGATGAGCCCACCTCCTCGTTGGACGAGAACGAGGTGCAGCTGCTCTTCAGCGTCATGCGCGACCTCAAGGCCGAGGGCTTGGGCATCATCTTTATCACCCACTTCCTCGACCAGATCTACGCGATCTCCGACCGCATGACCATCCTGCGCAACGGTCACTTGGTGGGCACCTACGACATCGGCGAGCTGACCAAGTTCGAGCTGGTCTCCAAGATGATCGGCAAGGATATGGAGGCCATCTTCGATATGCACCCCTCCGAGGTCAAGGCCGACGCGAGCACCATGCTCAACGCCGACCACATCGGCGCGCCGGGCGCGGTGCACGACATCAGCCTCGCGGTGAAGCAGGGTGAGCTGGTGGGCTTCGGCGGACTGCTGGGCTCGGGCCGCACCGAGACCGCGGAGATGATCTTCGGCGCCAACCACATCACCAAGGGCAAGATGGAAATCAAGGGCAAGGCCGTGGACATCAAGAAGCCCTTCGACGCCATCATGAACGGCATCGCTTTCTGTCCCGAAGACAGAAAGCGCGATGGCATCATCGGCGATCTGTCCATCCGCGAGAACATCATGCTGGCGGTGCAGGCGCGCAAGGGATTTTTGCATCCGCTGTCCCGCCAGGAGCAGAACGAGCTGGCGGATAAGTACATCAAGGCGCTGGCCATCGCCACGCCGGACGCCGAAAAGAAGATCGGCGAACTTTCCGGCGGCAACCAGCAGAAGGTCATACTGGCACGCTGGATGGCGACCCAGCCGGATCTGCTGATCCTGGACGAGCCGACCCGCGGCATCGACGTGGGCGCCAAGGCCGAAATTCAGAGACTGATGATTCAGATGTGCGGCGACGGCGTGTCGGTCATCTTCATCTCCTCCGAGTTGGAGGAGGTCATCCGCTGCTCGAACCGCATCGTCATCATGCGCGACGGCGCGAAGGCGGGCGAGCTGGTGGGGCCGTTTGATGGCAACACCCAGAACCGCATCCTGCAGATCATCGCCGGAGAGGAGGTCGGAGCGTAATGAAAAAGAAGAGTTCCCTTCCGTCGATTTTGTGCTTTGTGTTGGCGGTCGTCTGCCTATTGGTGGGCGTGGGCGTGATCCGTTTCGGCGGCGCGGGTGCGCGCGCGTTCCTGGATCGCCAGGCCGTCGCGTTCATCGTGGACGCAATTCTGTTGGTGGTCGCAGGCGTGGTCTTCATGCTGATGGCCCAGGGCAAGTTCACGATTCCGGCGGGCATCGCCAAGTCCAAGATCACCTGGGCGGTGGTGGCGGAGCTGCTGATCCTGCTGGTGTGCCTGAACATCCGCATCGACTTCTTCTCGATCAGTTTCCAGCCCTCCACGGGCATGCTCTACGGCAGCCTGATCGACATTGTCAACCGCTCGGCTGAGATCACGATCATCGGCATGGGCATGACGCTGGTCATCGCACTCGGCGGCACGGACCTGTCCGTCGGTGCGCTGGTGGCGGTGTCGGGCGCGTTCGCGCTGAAGCTGCTGCGCTGGGATCCGAGTTCCGTGGAATATGGCACCCCGGGTGACTACACCGTGTATCCGCTGATCGTGGTCATCGTGGTGCCGCTGCTGGTGTGCCTGCTGATGGGCGCGTTCAACGGCGTCATGATCGGCCAGTTGGGCCTGCAGCCCATCATCGCGACGCTGATATTGATGGTCAGCGGCCGCGGCGTGGCGCAGATTCTGACCAACGGCAAGCAGTTCACTACGCTCTACTCCCCCTTCCGCTGGATCGGGCAGGGCAGTCTGTTCTTCCTGCCAACACCAATCATCATCACCATCGTGGTGGTGGCGCTGGTGATGCTCTTCGTGCGCAAGACGGCCTTCGGCACCTTCGTGGAGTCGGTGGGCATCAACCGCTCGGCCGCGCGCCTGTCGGGCATCAACGCCAAGATGGTCATACTGATCGTGTTCGCGATCACCGGCTTCCTGTCCGGCATTTCCGGCATGATCTATTCCAGCCGCATCATGTCCAACGACAGCAACAACGCGGGCCTGAACTATGAGACCGACGCGATCCTCGCGGTCGTTATCGGCGGAACTTCCATGTCGGGCGGCAAGTTCTCGCTGACCGGCACGATCATCGGCTCGCTCATCATCCGCACGATCGTCACCTTCGTCTACTACTTCGGCGTCGCGGCCGAGGCGACGATGGCCTTCAAAGCGCTGATCATCGCGGTGGTCATCGTGCTGCAGTCCGAACCGGTGCGCAACGCGATGGCGAAGCGCGCTCAGGCGCGCGCCCAGGCGACCATGTCCACCGTGAAGGGAGGTGCCGCGGCATGAGTCAAAAGTCGCACGGCTCCAATCAATCGCTGATCAGCCGCATCATGAATCCCAAGTATATCATGGTGTACGCGACGATCGCGATCTTCCTGATTATCTACGCCTTTGGCGCCATCGTCTACGGCGACGTCGGCTTCACTACGCTGCGCACATTCGTGAACTTCTTCACCGACAACGCCTATTATGGCATTTCCGCCGTGGGCATGACCATGGTACTGATCACCGGCGGCATCGACCTGTCCGTGGCCTCGGTGGCCTCGCTGACGGGCATGCTGGTGGCCTTCGGCTACACGCGACTGGGCATCTCGCCCGTCATCATGATGCTATTCTCCGTCGTGATCGGCGTAGGCCTGGGCACGCTGATGGGCGCGGCAATTCACTACCTGAACGTGCCGCCGTTCATCACCACGCTGACCGGAAACTTCCTGGCGCGCGGCGTGTGCAGCCTGATCTCCCGCGAGTCCATCACCATCGAGCATCCGCTGATCGACAAGCTGGCCGGCTTCAAGATCACGCTGATGAAGTTCTCTGAGGGCGAGTGGGTGAAGATCAAGCCCGTGACGCACATCAACCTGAACGTGCTGATCTTCGTCGTGATGATCATCATCGGCACGATCATCCTGCAGCACACCCGCTTCGGCCGCAACGTATATGCCGTTGGCGGCAATGAGCAGAGCGCGAAGTTGATGGGCCTGCCGGTGGGCAAAACCAAGGTCGCCGTGTATGCCATCAACGGCTTCTGCTCCGCGCTGGCGGGCATCGCCTACCTGCTGGTGGTCAAGTCCGGCTGGAACATGGCGCTGCAGGGCGGCGAGCTGGAGGTCATCTCCTGCGCGGTCATCGGCGGCACGCTGCTGACGGGCGGCGTGGGCTACATGATCGGTACGATGTTCGGCGTGCTGCTCAAGTCGGTCATACCGGCGCTGATTACCTTCAACGGACACTTGAATTCGTGGTGGGGCAAGATCGCCACGGGCGCGCTGCTGCTGCTGTTCATCGTGATTCAGCGCGCGGTGGTCACCTATACCGACAAGCAAAAAGCAAAGTAAGAATCCCAGTTTTCCAGGAGCGCGGCCCTCGGGCCGTGCTCCATTTTCATCTGAAAAAGCGCGTCCCTTTCAATTCCATTATGAGCGGGATTGATTCAAAAAGGATTCCGAAACGAGCACCGAAAAAAATGCAGCTGCTTCCAGAACAATCACAAGTGGTGGGTTTCTGCCGGACCGGACCAAGCCGTCAGTTGAGTTGGCGGCTTTGAATTTGATCAACATGCGCTTCAATCGCGAACATGGGGCGCTCTTCCATGCAGAAATACGAATTTCTCGCAGGTAAGAAGGAACATTTTTCCAAACTTGTGCGTCCAAAGGCAAAGGAACAGGGGCATGATGAGGAGGAAAATTTCAAATGAAGAGATGGTTCACCTGCGTTTCAATCATCGTTCTGTTTGCGCTGCTGATTCTGGGCGCCGAGGCCGAAGCGCCTGTCGATGTGCTCCATAACGTATTTTCGATGGAAAAAATCAAAAACGCGGTGGGTGATACCGCAATCGTGCGCAAGTTGCATTTTCAGGATACGCTCGAGTCCGCGCCGGACGGGTACTGGGACGTTTCTGCACAGGGCGACCGCAGCGTGCGCGCGTGGCGTCCTGTCGAGAATGAGTACGTGATTGCCGCCGAAGGCGATGTCAGGGCGCCATCAGATTGTTCAGGTATGTTTCAAAATTTTTCCAAGCTGGAGATCGTGGCGTTTAATGACAGCTTCGATACCAGCGCATGCGAAAACATGCGCTGCATGTTCAAAAACTGTCCAGAGTTGTGGTATCTGCATATGGAGGGCATCGACACCTCCAACGTCGTGGATATGAGCGAGATGTTCGCGGGTTGCGTGCGATTGGATACGGATTTGGAGGAATTTGATACGAGCAGCGTAACGAACTTTGAAGGGATGTTCCGAGACTGCAAAGAGATAATGATTGTCAGTTTTTCCGGCTTTCAGACCTCCGCCGCGACGAATATGAGAGAAATGTTTGCGGGATGCAATCTTTTGCGGGACATTTCAAATTTCCACTTTGACACTTCCAATGTGCGGACGATGGAGCGGATGTTTCAAGGCTGTGAGATATTGGTGGAGCTCGATATGAGCGGCTTCGAACGCATGGACGGAGCCGCGGTGGATTCGATGTTCGCGGGCTGTGAGAAGCTCGAGCGGCTCTATGTGGGCGACGGCTTCATCGGACTGGAAGAAGCGGAGTGGGCGAAAGTGCTCGCGGACTGCCCTGCGGAGATCGTTGCCGTGGAAGGCAGCGCGGTCGAACCGGGCGTTTTGCGCTGCGCGGACGGCGGCGAAGAGACAGTTCTGGGCAGTTCTCATCCTCGCGACGTGGTTCGCTCCGTGCGCTTTTTGGATGACTTGAGTCGGGCGCCGGAGGATGCGTGGGATGTCTCCGCTCGCGGCGATGCCAGTGTAATGGCCTGGTTCGCAGACGGGTCGCAGGCAGCGGAGCTGGTGATCGCCGCCGATGGGGGCGTATCGGCGAATCCGAACAGCGCGCGCCTGTTTTGGAATTATTCCTCCCTTGAGGAAATTCAATTCAACGGCTGTTTCGATACGAACATGTGCGTCAGCATGCGGGAAATGTTTTACCACTGCAAATCGCTTCGCGCGATTGATCTGAGCGGGTGGAACAGTTCCCGCGTGGTGGATATGCAATGGATGTTTAGCCACTGCGTGGCGCTGGAGGAGCTCGACGTGACGCCGTTGAATACCTCCTCTGTGAAGGACATGTTCGCCATGTTTTACGATTGTGCAAGTCTGCGCAGGGTGGATGTGTCCGAGATGGATACCTCATCCGCAACGAATATCGCGGGGATGTTCGGCGACTGCGGCAGCTTGGAGGAATTGAATCTCAGCAATTTCGATACGTCCTCCGTGGAGCGGATGTACGCTCTGTTTGAAGGGTGCGAAAAGTTGAGGCGCGTGGATATGTCCAATTTTCACACCTCCCAAACGGACGAATTGCGAGAAATGTTTTGCGATTGTACGAGCTTGGAAGAACTGAATCTGGCGAGCTTTGAAACCGCCCAGGTGCTGGATTGGAGTTATATGTTTGACGGCTGCGAAAATCTTCGCACGCTTTACGTAGGTGAAGGCTTCGTCATCGCCGAGGACGCTTTTACAAACGCGATGTACAACGGCTGCTCCGTAGAGGTCGTCGGCCCGCATGGAGACAGCGAGATGGCCGGCACCAACGTCAAAACGCTGGCGAAGGACGTGCCCAGCGACGAGGACTTCGAGAGCGGGGAAGCGACTGTGTTGGATACGGGTCTGCCTCGCTGGGCGGTGCGCTCCATCACCTTTTTGGACGATCTCAGCGACATGCCGGGGTCTTCCTATGATGTGTCCGATTCCGGTCTGGACGATGTGAGAGTGTGGTGGGAGTACGATGGGGGCTTATGCGACGTCTATATTGCGGGGGTTGGCGGCGTGTGGGCAAACCCGGACAGTTCCTACCTTTTCTACGGCTACATGTCTCTGGAGGAAATCAATTTTAACGGCTGCTTCCATACGGAACAAGCCACCGATATGATGGGCATGTTTGAATGGTGCATCAGTTTGCGCAAGTTGGATCTGTCAGGCTTCGATACGAGCCGCGTGCAATCCATGGCGGGAATGTTCATGAGTTGCGTGAGCCTGGAGGAGTTAGATGTCTCCGGCTTCGATACTTCGCAGGTGGAGGACATGTCCTACATGTTCGGTGCCTGCGGCGGTCTGGAAGAAGTGGATGTGACGAGCTTCGATACCGCGCAGGTGATGAACATGGAAGGCATGTTTCTCGCCGATAACCTGAAGCGCCTCGATCTTCGCGGTTTCGATACGGCGCGGGTGAATTGCATGAACATGATGTTTTTTAACTGTAACGCGCTGGAAGAAATTCAGACGAGCGAATCGTTCGTAATCGGAGAGGGCGTGGGCGTGGAACAGATGTTTTATAACTGCCCGGCAGCGGGGGCAATAATTCTCAACGGCACGCTTGCGGCCGGTTGAAAAAGCCCATGACTTTTGATCATTTGCCGCGATCTATGGAACGTGGAAAGGGAAAGCGATGCGGCGCATATCCAGGCTGGCGCTGCAATTGGTAGAGCAGCTGTACACACCGGATTCTGTTCAGACTTGTGCGAAGGACACCGCCCCCTGAGAATTCCGCGTCGTTCGAGCGAATGTTGATTCTCCTTGCAAAACGAGTGCGCCTCCCGTATAATAAAGACTGTACGGGAGGCGATATTATGGCGCGGCGCGATGGACGCAACACCCGGGGACGGATCATCAATGCAGCCTGGGAGCTGTTTTACGAGCAGGGCTACGAGGATACCACCATCGAGGAGATCATCGAGCGCTCGGGCACTTCGAAGGGCAGCTTCTACCACTACTTCGAGGGCAAAGATGCGCTGTTGGGTTCGCTGTCGTCGCTGTTCGACGAGAAGTACGCCATGCTCAAGGAGACGCTCGATCCGGACATGCACGCCTTCGATAAGCTGATGTACCTGAACCGCGAGCTCTTTCGCATGATCGAGGATCGCGTCTCCCTCGACTTGCTGGCGCGGCTGATCTCGGGCCAACTCGTCACCCACGGAGAGAAACACCTGCTCGACCATAACCGCATCTATTACCGCCTGCTGCGCGCGATCATTTCCGAGGGCCAGCAGAAGGGCGAGCTCAAGGCGGAATATTCCGTCAATGACATCGTCAAAACTTACGCTCTGTGCGAGCGCGCCCTGATGTACGACTGGTGTCTCTGCAACGGCGAGTATTCCCTGGCACAATACGCCCAGAGAATGCTTCCCATGTTCATGGGAGACTACCGCGCATAGAGAGGTTCATCGCCATCTTACCAGGGTCCGGGGCGGAGCCCCGCCGAAGGCGCAGCCAAGGCACCCCCCAAACCGTTTTGCGGCAACAAAGGAATCATCACCATCAACCTCTGCCGTCTCCCAAAAACCAAGCCCACCAGAGGGCCGGTATCGTCGGCCCGATAACGAAAGCAATCGCAAGAAGTACAACGCCAGCCCCGGGTCCAGGGCCGCAGCCCTGGTCAGGAAGGGGAGGGGAGTGTCCAGAGGGGAAACGGGGAGCGCTTGACGCTCCCCATTCCCCTTTGGGCCGCCGGCAGGCACCCCTGCCGTGAGGCGCCAGCGACGATGCGAAGCATCGCCGATGCCCGGAATCCCCAGTGGGGATTCCGCTCCCATGCCGCCCTAAGGCGGCTTCGCCGTGAGGCGCAACTTTTAACTGAAGATCAACTAATATTACATATTTCGTATTTTATTAAGTCCAATTATAGTTTAATAAACACATACATAAAAATCAATAAAATAAAGCATATTTGGATTATAAGTATAGAATATAGTTCAAACTCTATCCTGTATTTTATTCTAAAGAGAATCATGCTATAATATTCCCATTCTGTTTGGGGAGTTGAAACTATGACGAGTGAAAAGGTATTGATGCTCGCCGCGATCGCCCTCTATCTGATCGCGATGATCATTATCGGCTACTTCTATTCCCGCCGCACCAAGGACGTGGGCGACTTCTATCTGGGCGGCCGCAAGCTGGGCCCGCTGACCGCCGCCATGAGCGCGGAAGCTTCGGACATGTCCTCCTGGCTGCTGCTGGGCGTGCCGGGATTGGCCTACATCTCCGGCGTGGCGGACGCGGGCTGGACCTGCATCGGCCTGGCCGTGGGCACCTACTTCAACTGGCTGATCGTGGCCCGGCGCATTCGCGCGTACACCGTGCGCACGAATTCCATCAACATTCCGGACTTCTTCTCCCGCCGCTACGGTGATGATCGCAACATATTGAGCTGCATCGGCGCGCTGGTCATCATCATCTTCTTCGTGCCCTACACCGCTTCGGGCTTCGCGGCCTGCGGCAAGCTCTTCCAGAGCCTGTTTGGAGTCAATTACATGACGGCGATGCTCATCAGCGCGGTCGTCATCATCTGCTACACGGTGCTTGGCGGCTTCATGGCGGTCAGCATGACCGACCTGATCCAGTCCGTGGTCATGACCATCGCGCTGATCGTGGTGTTCGCCTTCGGCATCACCACCGCCGGCGGCCTGGGCGCGGTGATGGAGAACGCCCGCTCCCTGCCGGGTTACCTGAGCTTCGCGCAGACCTACGATGTGACCACTAACGCCGCTGGTTCCTACGGCGTGTTGAACATGTTCTCCATGATGGCCTGGGGCCTGGGCTACTTCGGCATGCCCCACATCCTGCTTCGCTTCATGGCCATCGAGGATCCGAAGAAGCTGAAGCTGTCCCGCCGCGTGGCGAGCGTGTGGGTGGTCATCTCCATGGCTGCCGCGCTGATGATCGGCATCGTGGGCAACGCGCTGTCCAAGGTGGGCGTGGTAGAAAGCTTCACCACCGCCTCCGACGCGGAGACCATCATCATCCGCATCGCCGATCTGATCGCGAGCCACGGCTGGCTGGCGGCGCTGGTGGGCGGCGTGATCCTGGCGGGCATACTGGCGGCTACGATGTCCACGGCGGACTCGCAGCTGCTGGCTGCGTCCTCGAGCGCGTCCCAAAACCTCTGTCGGGATTTCCTGCACATCAAGATGTCCGAAAAGACCGCCATGCGCGTGGCGCGCGCCAGCGTGGTGGTAATCTCGATCATCGCGGCGTTTATCGCTTCGGATCAGAACAGCTCGGTGTTTGAGATCGTGTCCTTCGCCTGGGCGGGCTTCGGCGCGGCGTTCGGCCCGGTGGTGCTGCTGGCGCTGTTCTGGCGCAGGAGCACCGGCAAGGGCGCACTGGCTGGCATGATTGCGGGCGGCGCGATGATCTTCATCTGGAAGTTCCTGCTCAATCCGCTGGGCGGTCTGTGGAAGATTTACGAATTGCTCCCGGCCTTCCTGGTGGCGCTGGCGGTCAATGTGGTCGTGAGCCTGATCGACAAGGAGCCCTCCAAGGAGATCACCGACGTATACGACGCCGTTCAAAAGGAATTGGCGAAGTAATATCCAAACAAAGTTATGGCCGCGCCCCATGTGGGGCGCGGCCATAGTCTATCCAAAAACATTGAAACATCAGGCCAGCTCAATCAAATCCGGCATGCGTACGTCGGATTTGATTTTTGCCGGAGCAAGTGGATGCAGTCACGGTGCATCCCAGCGCCAGCGCTCCGCCCAGGAGATCGTAAGACGGCCGCCTTTGAAGGACGCGGGCAGCCACACGTAGCGCGAATCCGCGAGATCCGTTGGGTTCCAGCGATCCCCGAAGTAGATCCACTGGCCGTTCGGCGCTTGAAACAGGCAGGTGCTCTGGGTATCGAAGGTCACGTTCGCGCTCTCGCCCACGCAGGGGTTCCCGTCGTTTTGCCACTCGCCGAATATGGAATCCGCCGACCAAACCCGCGCCTGGTTCGACATCCAGCCCGTCGTGCTGGAGGACATCAGATAGTAGCGCCCGTCGTCTCCGTGCGCCAGCACCGGCGCCTCTCGCATCGCTCCGGGGAACAGGCGCACGAAGTCACGCCCAGCCACCGCCGATTCTGGCTCCGCGCAGAGGCCGGTGTAGTCCTCGCTCAGCTTGGAGATGTAGAGCGTCTTGTTGTTCTCGCTGGTGTAGACGATGTAGCCCGTCCCATCCGCGTCGCGAAACAGATTCATGTCCCGGGCCTCGCCCTTGGAGCTGGGATAGCAGTCGATTTCCCCCTTCGGGCAGCGGCTCAGCCTCTGTCTGCGCAGGAAGCGGAACGGGCCGAAAGGCGAATCGCTCACCGCCACGCCCGCCATGCCCACATCGTAGTTGTAGGAGGGGTTTGCTTCCGTCGCGTCGTCGCTGTGGAACCAGATCACGTAGCGATCCGTCGCTTCGCAGTAGAGCATCTTGGGGCGCTCCATCACGGTGCCAACGTTGATGCAGCGGTAGATTTCATCCAATTCCTCCTCGGTGCAACTCGCGTACAGCTCCGCGAAGTAGTCGTCCTCGGCGAGCTGTTTCCGGGATTCAATCGAACGCAGTGCATCGCCATGATATTCCCAGGTGTACAGATCGTCCGAGGTGTAGACCGCGAAGCAGTTGCCGAAGTGGCCGTTGGACTTGTCCTCCCCGATCCAGACGTACTGCTCCTTCTTTCCGCCCACTCCGTCCGGCACGGGCATGCGTTGCACCTGGCCGCCGTGCGCTTGAATGAGATTCCCCTGCGTGTCGCGCCACTGCGCGCCGGGGGTGAAATCCGCTTCATCCGCCGCCCGCTGGTAATCCTCCAACGCGTACAGAAAATCCGATCCGCGTCCGAGCCACGCGAACAGCCGTGCGACGCCGTAGGGGCCGATCCGCATGAACGCAACCAGCAGCGCCAGACACAGCGCGCCCGCGGCGGCGTACATCCACTTCTTCATCGCGGATCACCTCCTCACAGCATCGGCGCGACGGGAAACACCGACGCGCTGACGAGACCCAGGCAGAACAGCGTCGCGCGAACGCCCTCTCGCGCATCGAATTGACGCGCGACAGTCATCAGAAGCAGCCCCGCGCCATAGGGCAGCAGCGCCGGGCTTCGCGTTCCGCAGCCCAGCGCGAAGCAGGCGGCGCTCAACGTAAACCCGTTCAGGATCGCTCCGGGGAATCCCGCGCGCCGCCCCGTTCCGCGCCAGAGAAGCGCGATCCCCGCCGCGCCCAGTATGCCCGCGACGAGCGCGCCGCGCACGCACAGGCTCAGCTTGTCGTCGCCCACCGCGTAGATGTAAGCCGACGGGAGGGAAAACAGCATGCCCGCGGCAAAGAGCGCGCCCGAAAGGGCGTGGATCGCGCCCTTTCGCACCGCATGCGGGCGAAGCCCGATGAGCGCAATCCACTCCCCCGCCGCGCAGAGGATCAGGTTTGCCACCAGAAACATCATCGTGAACGAAGGGCTGAAGTCCATCCCCATCCACGCGGCGCGCAGCGGACAGGCGCAGGCGAGCGCGTGGGCGGCCGCGGCGAGCGCGTATCTCTCGCGCGCCCACAGCAGGATGTGCGCGCACAGGAATGCCAATGTGAGCAAGCAATAGACGATCATAATTTTCCAAACCGCTTTCTGTATCGTATATTCCAATTATAGCAGAAGATTTCGGCGATGAAAAGAGCTGTTCCTTTAGAGTGTGTTTCTAAAATCCTGGACGCGCATCTTCGGCGTATCAGGCTGCATTTCTGCGTTAGTTTTCCTTGACTTGCCCCGGCAAGCCTGCGGAAAACTGCTTTGAATTGCAGTCTGATACGCTCGAATCTGCACATCCATTCTTTTAGAAACACACTCTAGAGTAAATTTAAGCGCCCCTCCGCGATTGTCGCGAAGGGGCGCTGTTTGTGCTGAATTTCGTTACACCGGTTCCAGGGGCAGGGCCATGAGCTCGGCCATAGCCTTGCGGGCCGCCGGGTCCAGCGGCCGGAACGGCGCGCGACAGAAGCCGCAGTCCACGCCGCGCAGCGTCCAACCATACTTCATGGCGTTGAAGATGCCCACTTTGACGGTGGCCTCCACCCGCAGATTGATGGCGTGCTGCCAGCGCAGCGCCAGTCCCATGTCGCCGGCGTTGTACGCGTCGCGCACCTTGTGGAACAGCGGCGCGAACAGGTTCACCGTGGTGCCGATGGTGGCGCAGGAGCCCATGCTCAGCGCGCCCAGGAACTGCTCGTCGAAGCCGTTGATCAGCGCCTTGCCGGGGAACGCCTGGCCGATGCGCTCCAGGCTGTACAGATTGGTGGACGTGTGCTTGATGCCCACGATGTTCTCATTGGCCAGCAGCCGCCCGGCGTTGTCCTTGGAGAATTCCACGCCCGTGAACTGTGGAATGTTGTATACGATCACCGGGGCGTTGGGCAGCGCGGAAATGACGTCCTCGTAGTAGCCCATGATCTCGTCCATGGAGAACTTGTAGTAGTAGGGCGGGATCATGCTCACAGCCAGCGCGCCGCTGGAGATGGCGTGGCGCGCCAGATCGACCGCGTCCGCCGTGCGGATCGTGCCTACGTGGGAGATCACCGGCACGCGTCCATCCGCCGCCTTCAGCACATGCTCCAGTACCTGCTTGCGCTCGTCCAGGGTGAGCAGCAGCGCCTCGCCCGAGGAGCCGCAGCAGTAGAAGCCCTCCGCGCCGTCCTGAATCTGGAGTTCGACGATGCGCTCCAGCGCCTCATAGTTGACGCTCTCGTCCGCCCGCATGGGGGTCAAAAGCGCCGACCACAGGCGTTGGAAGTCCGCCTGCTTTGCGTTTACCATGCCGTCCAGCCTCCGTCGATCACCAGATTCGAGCCTGTCATGAAGGACGAAGCCTCGGAGGCGAGGAAGATCAGCGCGCCGTTGTACTCGTCCTCGCGGGACATGCGGCCCATGGGCATGCGCGCGCAGAAATTGGCCTGGAAGGTGGCGTCCTGGGTGTCGCGCCACACGCCGGCGGGCGTCAGCGTGTTCACGCGGATGCCCTTCTTGCCCCAGTAGGTCGCGAGATAGCGGGTCAGGTTGTACACGCCGGACTTGGCGGCGGAGTAGGCCACGGGCTTGATGAAGGGCACGCCGGTGAGCTTCTCCTTGTAGGCATAGATGTCCTGAATGGGGGACACCATGCCGTAGATGGAGCCGATGTTGATGATCGAGCCGCCCTTGCCGGCCGCGACCATCCGCGCGCCCACGGCCTGGCAGGTCAGAAAGGTGCCCACCAGATTCACGTTTACAACCTCGCGGAACACCTCCTCGGGGAAGTTCTCGAAGGGGCCGGAGACCTCCGGCGGTGCGGAGGGCTGGGTGTCGATGCCGGCGTTGTTCACCAGCACGTCGGGAGCGTCGCCCCAGGCGGCCTCCATGTCGTCCAGCACCTCGTTGACGCGGACCTTGTCGGTGATGTCCACCGCGTAGAAGCGCAGGTTGGGATCGGTCAGCGCACCCTCGCCCAGCGTCTTGGCGATGCGCTCGTCGTTGACGGTGCGGCCCCAGACGGCCACCTTCGCGCCGCGTTCGTTGAGCTCGCGCACGAAATTCTTGCCGATCTGACCCAGACCGCCGGTGACGATGCAGATCTTGCCCTCTACGCTGAAAAGTTTGTCGTTCATGGGAAAAACACCTCTATTCTCGAAGTTATGATCCGGCCGCTCAGTGCAGCAGAAGATCGGGCAGCCAGGTGACGATGCCCGGTATGTACGTGACCAGCGCAAGCGTCAGAATCAGCGGAATCAGGAACGGCAGGATCGACTTGTACAGCCTTTCCAGCTTCACCTTGTTCACGTCCGAAATCACGAACAGGCACACGCCGAAGGGCGGGGTGACCTGGCCGATCATCAGGTTCAATACGACCATCACGCCGAAGTGCACCAAGTTCAGACCCAGGCCATTGGCGATTGGCAGCAGCACCGGCAGCATCAGCGTCAGGATCGCGCCCGGCTCCATGACCATGCCCAGCAGGAGCAGCAGGATGTTGATCACCAGCAGAATGACGTTGGGATTGCTGCTGACGCTCAGGATGAAGTCCGCCATCTGGCGGGAGATGCCCTCCATTGCCATCACATAGGTGAACAGCGTGGCGGTGCCGATGATGAACAGCGTGTTGGCCGAGGAGATGGCCGAATCCTTCAGGCACTTGAGGAAGTCCTTCATGCCCAGCGAGCGATACACGAAGAGCGCCACCAGCAGCGAGTAGATGACCGCGATGCTGGACGCCTCGGTGGGCGTGAACCACCCGAGCGTGAAGCCCGAGAGAATGATCAGCGGGCTGCCCAGCGCGGGGATGGAGTAGAGGAACTGCTTGACGAAGGTCTTCAGGTGGAAGGGATGGCGCTCGTACTTGCGCGCGATGGCGAAGATCAGGATCATCACCATCAGCAATACGCCCATCAGCAGACCCGGCACCACGCCGCCCATGAACAGGCGCTCCACCTGAACGCTGGCGACGCTGCCGTAGATGATCAGCGGGATCGACGGCGGGAAGATGGGCCCGATGACCGAACTCGCCGCCGTGACCGCGCCGGAGAATTCCTTGTCGTAGCCGTTGGTGGTCATGGCCTCCATCTCGATGGCGCCCAGGCCGCCCGCGTCCGCCACGGCGGAGCCGGACATGCCGGCGAAGATGATGCTGGCCACCACGTTGGCGTGAGCCAGGCCGCCGGGAATCCAGCCGACCAACTCCTTGGCGGTGTCGAACATCTTCTTGGTCAGCTTGCTGGCGTTCATCAGATTGCCCGCGAGGATGAACAGCGGCACGGCGATCAGAAGAAAGGAATCGATGCCGCTGACCATCTTCTGGCCGATGACGACCATGTTGTAGCCCAGCGACATGCAGCCCAGCACGGCGGAAGCGCCGATGGAGATGCTGATCGGCACGCCGATCACCAGAAGGACGATGAAAGCAACGATGAATACCGTCATGCTGCGCTCTCCTCCTCTCCATCCCTGGGCAGCTTGCCCGTCAGCTGCAGAATGTGCTCGACGATCTGCTCCACGGTCTTGACCGCCATGTAGATTCCGGCGATCATCATGGGCACGTACTGAATCGTATACGGAATCTTCACCGAGAAGGTCTGGTAGGTGCGCGTGCTCACGAAGGGATACTGATACACGAACGCGATGACCATCACGACCCCGAGCATCAGGCTGACCAGCTTGTTAATGAAGTACAAAACTTCATACAACGGGCCGCGCGCCCGGGCCAGCAGAAAGTCCAGCCGCATCAGGCCGTTGTTGCAGTAGAGCGGGATCAGACCGATAAAGGCCATCCATAAGAACAGGATGCCGCAGAGCTGCACGTTTCCGGCGAAGGATTGATTAAAGAAATTGCGGCGAATGAGCTCCACCACGATGGCCGCCACCATCGCGGCGATCGCCAGCATGACGATCACCTCAGCGACCTTGGCGATGCCCTCGGTGATTTTCTTGCAGGTTTTCATAGAATCCCCCCATTACAGGGATGGGTGCATAGAAGCCTATGCACCCATCGGATTTGCCTCTGTTGAAGATCAGCGCACGACCGCCAGGATGGAATCGAGCAGATCCTGATCGAACCAGCTCTCACCGGCATAGCGGGCGTAGTACTCGTCGCCGCCCAGCGCGTCCTTGAAGGACTGCACGTCGGGCTCGAAGTTGAACTCGACGCCGGCATCCTGCAGGACCTTGGTCGCGGTCTCGTTGTCCTCGGCGATGGTATCGAAGCTGTACTTCGCGGCGGCGACGGCCTGCTCCTTCAGAATCTGCTGAACTTCGGGAGCCAGCTTGTTCCAGGTCGCGGCGTTGGCGGCCATGGTGCAGCCCATCCACATGTAGTTGATGTTGGAGAAGTACTTGATGCTGTCATAGGTGGCGTTGGCAACCAGATGGTAGGTGGCGTTGTCCTGGGCCTCGGCGGTGCCGTTGGCGAGGGCCGGAGCCAGCTCGGGCAGGGCTAGAGCCACGGGGGTCGCGCCCAGCGCGGTCCACACGTCCAGGTACAGCTGGCTCTCGGGAACGCGGATCTTCAGACCCTTCACGTCCTCAGCGGTGTTGATCGGACGGTTGGTGGTGGAGATGTGGCGCATGCCGTTGTCGCCTTCGGACAGGAACACCAGGCCGAAATCCTCGAAGTTCGCGAAGATTTTCTCGCCGATCTCGCTGTTGGTCACCTCGTAGGCCTGCTCCGCGCTGTCGAACAGGAAGGGCAGGTCAAGCACCTTGGCGGGCTCATAGAAGGAGGTGAAGCCGGAGGTGCCGGCGAAGATGATGTCGATGGTGCCCATGCGGGTAGACTCGATCGCCTCGGCGTCGTTGCCCAGCTCGTTGGAGTGGTGCACGTCGAGGGTGATGGCGCCGTTGGAGGCCTCGGAGACCAGGCGGGCGTACTCAATGATGGCCTTGGTGGGAACGGAGGTCTCGTTGCCCGGAGAGTAGACGACCAGCGTCACGGGCTCGATTTCGGTCTCGGCGAAAGCAAAGCAGCCCAGCGACAGGACCATGGCTACGGTCAGGATCATGCAGAGAAGCTTTTTCATGGATGAATTCCTCCTTCATTTTTTATAATCAGGAGCGGAGCCTCCGCTCCATGATGTCACAACCGAACCATATTGTATGATGTCTGACATAATTCTAGCAGATAACAGAAGGAAAATCAAGTAGTGAAAACAGAAAAATATATTGCTCGAATTTGTATCACTTCTCCGAGTAGGTTGCGCGTTTTTATCATCCGCTTCCAATCAGCACGCGCGCTCGGGACTGCCGATGTTGTCCATCAAATCCTCCTGCACTTTGTCCAGATGGGCGCGCATGGCGGCCTCCGCGCCGTCGGCGTCGCCGGACTGAATGGTGCGCAGAATGCTGCTGTGGGGATGGACGGCGTTGCGGATGTTTTGCGGCACGCGGAAGGTCTTGGAGCGAAAGGTCTTGATCTCCTGATTGACCTGCTGGATGATGGATACGAGCAGGCGGTTGCCGCTTCCGGCCACGACGGCGCTGTGGAAGCGCTCGTCCAGCTCCGCGATGCGGGCCACATTGTCGTTCTCCACGGCGATCAGAAATTCTTTGTGCAGCTCGGTCAGCGCGGAGATGGACGCCTGATCCCCCCGCTCGGCCATGCGGCGGGCGGCCATGGGTTCCAGCGCCCGGCGAATCTCGATGGCGTCGCGAAGCTGCTGCTCGTTCTGTACCAGCCATTCGATCGCGCCCATTTCGTCCACCGGCGCGGGCTCGGAAGCGAACGCGCCTCGTCCCGGCCGCAATTCCACGTAGCCCCGCGCCTGCAGCAGGCGAAACGCCTCGCGTACCGTGCCGCGTCCCACGCCCAGGCGCTGGCAGAGCTCCTTCTCCGTGGGCAGTTTTTCGCCCGGCAGATATTGCCCGCTCTCGATCAGTTCGCGAATGCGGGCCTCCACCTGTACAATGACGGGAACGCGCTGGATGGGCTCCACTGTAATCGCCTCCGAAAGGATATTGCACACCGTTTATTGTACCCTTCGAATGCGCTTTCGTCAAGTAAAACGCCCTTTGCGGCTCTGCGCCCGCCCGAAATCAACGCGGCACGCAAGAATGATTTGACACGGCGAAGGGGGATGCATTATACTTTCATTATAGAATTCATGGGGAGGGACGCGCGGCTTGAAGAGAGTTCTTTGCTTGTTGGCGGCCTTGGCGTCGCTTGCGATCATGCCGGCCTGCTATGCTGAAGCGGCGCAGGCGGTTGACGCGAAATTGGAGGGATTGAAGATGAACGTGCAGATTGGCGAATACAGCTTTACGGCGACGCTGGAAGACAATCCGGCCGTCTCGGAGTTCGTGGAAATGATGCGGCAGGGGCCGGTGACCATCGAGATGGACGACTACTCCGGCTTCGAAAAGGTGGGAGACCTGGGGCGGCACCTCACCGCGAGCGACACTCAGACGACAACCGCGCCCGGCGACATTGTGTTTTACAGCGCGCACAACATCGTGATGTTCTACGGAAGTAACTCCTGGGCTTATACTCGAATCGGACACATCGACGATCTGACGGATTGGGAGACCGCGCTGGGCGGCGGCAGCGTCACGGCGGTGTTCACGCTGGGCGACGATTCTTCCGTATAACCGCGAAAAGTCTTTACCTGCGTGTGATAAAGTAAGCAAAGCGGTACTTTTGATACCAGACGACCGAATCGTCCCAACTGAATCGTTCCAAAGGAGGAAAATCGCAATGAAGAAACTTGGCTTTGGGCTGATGCGCCTGCCCACGACGGACAAGGCCAATCCGGCCGCCGTGGATGTGGAGCAGGTCGAGCGCATGGTGGATCTGTTCCTGGAGAAGGGCTTCACCTACTTTGATACCGCCTGGATGTACAATGCTTTCGCGAGCGAGAGTGTGGCGAAGACCGCGCTGGTGGACCGCCATCCCCGCGACAGCTTCACGCTTGCCACCAAGCTCCACGCAGGCTTCATCGAATCCCTCGAGGATCGGGACAAGATCTTCAACGCGCAACTGGAAAAGACCGGCGCGGGCTACTTCGATTACTACCTGCTCCACGGCATCGAAGCCGCCATGCTGCCCAAGTACGAGCGGCTCGAGTGCTTCAACTGGCTGCTGGACAAGAAGGCGCGGGGACTGGTGAAGCACGCGGGCTTCTCCTTCCACGATACGCCGGAGCTGCTGGACGAGATATTGACGAAGCATCCGGAGATGGAATTCGTGCAGCTGCAGGTCAACTACCTCGACTGGGAGAGCGAGTGGGTGCGCTCTCGCGCCTGCTACGAGATGGCCACGAAGCACGGCAAGCCCGTGATCGTGATGGAACCCTGCAAGGGCGGCACGCTGGCCCAGGTGCCCGAAGCGGCGGAGAAGTTGTTCAAGGGCGTCAATCCCGCGATGTCCGTTCCGAGCTGGGCGATCCGCTTCGCGGCGAGTCTGCCGAACGTGATGGTGGTGCTCTCGGGCATGTCCAATGTGGCGCAGATGGAGGACAACCTGAGCTACATGGAGAATTTCCAGCCATTGACGGAGGAGGAGAAGGCCGTCTGCCACCAGGTGGCGGACATCATCAACGCACAGATCGCCATTCCCTGCACAGGCTGTTCTTATTGCACCGAGGGCTGTCCCCAGCACATCGCCATACCGCAATACTTCTCCCTCTACAACGAGGACATGCGCGAGCGACTCGAGGAGAAGGGCTGGACGGTCAATTTCACCAATTATGAGATTCTCAACGCGAAGTTCGGCAAGGCGGGCGACTGCATCGCCTGTGGACAGTGTGAGGGTGTCTGTCCCCAGCACCTGCCGATCATCGAAAACCTCAAAAAGGTCGCGGCGCACTACGGAAAGTAGCTCCTTGCGCCTTTTATCATAAGGCATAAAGAGATCGCTCAGGTCAATGCGAGCGCTCCGATCAAAAAAAGGGACTCCTGCCCCTGAATTCGTGGGGCAGGAGTCCGGTCGTTTTCGGTGTGTCCGCCGGCGTTCGTTTAGTCGGCCAGGCGCTTGTAGGACTCGAGGCGCGCGGCGGCGTCCTTCTGAGCCTCGTCGAACAGTTCGGGAGCGATGTCCGGGAACTGGCGCAGCAGCGCGGAGTAGCGGGTTTCGCCCTTGATGAAGGTCTGATAGTCCTCGGTGGGATCCTTGGAATCCAGCGTGAACTTCTTGCCCTCGGCGGCCGGGTTGTAGCGGTAGGTCTGCCAGTAGCCTGCGGCCACGGCCTTCTTGATCTCGGCCTGCGCCTGATCCATGCGGATGCCGTGGTTGATGCAGGGCGCGTAGGCGATGATCAGGGACGGGCCATCGTAGGCCTCGGCCTCGGTCATGGCCTTGAGCACCTGCGCCGGGTCGGACATGGCGACCTGCGCCACGTACACGTAGCCGTAGGAGATGGCCATCATGCCCAGATCCTTCTTCTTGGTGCGCTTGCCGGCGGCCGCGAACTTCGCGACGGCGGCGTGCGGGGAGGACTTGGAGGCCTGTCCGCCGGTGTTGGAATACACTTCAGTGTCGAGCACGAGGACGTTGACGTCCTGGCCCTGGGCCAGCACGTGATCCAGTCCGCCGTAGCCGATGTCGTAGGCCCAGCCGTCGCCGCCGAAGATCCAGAAGGACTTCTTGGTCAGCAGATCCTTGTCGGCCAGAATCGCCTTGCAGGTGTCGCAGTCGGCGTTCTCGATCAGCTTCACCAGCGCCTCGCCGGTCTCCTTGGAGGCCTTGGCGTCCTTCATCGCGGCCAGCCAGGCTTCCGCGGCGGCCTTGACCTCGGCGGAGTGGTCGCTGTCGAGCAGCGCGCGCACGTTGTCGGCCAGCTTCTCGCGGCGCTGGGTGATGCCCAGGTTCATGCCGAAGCCGAACTCGGCGTTGTCCTCGAACAGGCTGTTCGCCCAGGCCGGGCCGTGGCCGTCCTCGTTGACGGTGTACGGGCAGGTCGGCGCGGAGCCGCCGTAGATGGAGGAGCAGCCGGTGGCGTTGGCCACGATCATGCGGTCGCCGAACAGCTGGGTGACGAGCTTCACGTACGGAGTCTCGCCGCAGCCCGCGCAGGCGCCGGAGAACTCGAACAGCGGCTTCTTGAACTGGCTGTCCTTGACCAGCTTGAGGTTCAGCTCGCCCTTGAACTCGGGCAGCTTCTGCGCGAATTCCCAGTTGGCCTCCTGGGCCTTCTGGGTGGTTAGCGGCTTCATTTCGAGCGCGGTCTTGTCGCCCTTCTGGTTGACCGGGCAGATGCCGACGCAGTTGCCGCAGCCGGTGCAATCCAGCGGGGAGACCTGCATGCGGTACTGGTAGCCGGCGAAGTTCTTGC
>CANQEW010000034.1 GCA_947596085.1 uncultured Clostridia bacterium
GAGGATGCCGCACGAACCGAGGCAGATTTTCGGGAAGTCGTCAAGATATGGGATCGCCTGGATCGGAACCGGGAGCGGAAGGAGCGCTATCACGAAATCCCCCGCTGGCAGGTTCCGCTGGAATACAACCGGGCGGAAGGCGGTTCCGTCTTTCCCCTTTGGCTCAGCGAACCGGCGGTACAGCGGGTACAGCGCGGCGACTTTCTCGAAGTTCTGTTCGACTGCCCCCACCTGATGCACGAGAATCTGACAGACGATGTGCTCTATGAACTGGCTGGCAAGCTGAAGGACGATCACAAGCTGGTGCTGTACTTCCTCGCCCTGCGGCAATACAGCTGCGTGCGGCTGGCCGCGATGCGGGGGCAGACGGATCGCAACATCCGCAAGGTTCGAGGCACGATCCGACGAAAGCTCCAGCGGCAAATGTACCGGGAACTCAACCGGCGAAAACAAAAGAACATTCCCATCACGCACTCCCAGCGGGATTTCATGCGGAAATACGAAGCGCGGCAGGAGGCGAAGTAGCAGATATGTACAATCCATTCACAAACGCACAATCCTCGTGGGTAAAATATAACTCCTACGTGTGGAAAACCGCACCGAACGGCATGGAATACATCATGCCCGTCGAGAGTTCCATGCCTGAGATTTATGACCCATTGGAAAACCCGGAAGAAATCGTACTGGACGCCATTCGCACCGGGCGCATCTGCATGAGCAAGGATGCGGAAACTGAGGCGCGCAAAGCCATATTCGACTTCATCCGCAAATACGGCCTGCTTGGCATGATGACTGCGCTTCCCACCACGCCCCGGTTCATCGAATATGAAAAAGTGTATCTCCCGAAAAACCGCTTCATAAAAGCCGAGACGATGGATACGGAGGATTACCTGGCACATTTCTATCCCTTTGAGCGTCCCCGCTTCAAAAAGAAGGGCATAGAATCGAGCTGGGAGATCGACGACCCGACGATGGCGGCGTTGTTCCTGACGTTTCAGAACCGCCTCCAATCGCAAGTCATGACCTTCCAGCGAACCTACGGCGAGCGATATGACTGGCTAAAATTACAATTCACAGATTGGGCACTGATCGCCATGACCTGCTTCTTCTACTACGAAGACAGGGACAACATCGACCCCGTGCAGCGAGATGTCTATCGCAAGGCTTTGGAAGGTTTCGATAGCACCGTTCCCGGCTTCCACTACGCATTGACCGACGAGCGGCCGGTTCTGGTCTGGGACTTCCATTCGCTGTCCCTGACCCTGCAGATGCTGCTCGCCTTCCTCCTGACGGACGACAAGCGCCCGCTGCGGCTGTGCAGAAATTGCATGAAGCCGTTCATCTCCGAAACCTCGGATGAAAAATATTGCAGTACGAAATGCAGGAAAGCACGAGAGCGCGGCGAATAATACAAGAGTGCCGCCGCGCGGGAAGCACAGCGGCACTTCGGATCGATTCAATTAGAGGGAGCAAACCACATCCCGTAAGACGATCTCCTCGGCAGAGTGCCGGAGATTATTCATCTGCCCGACCCACGCGAGCTGATCCGTGCGCTTGAGCTGTTCGGTTATGCCCTCCCGCCGCGCCAGCTCCTCGGTGAGTGAGAGAACCCTCTCGCGGCAAGCGGCGTTAAATTCTACGAGCCGCGGCCCCAGCTCGCCGGTGAAGATGAGCGTGGTATAGACGTCGGGATGCTTCTCCCTGAGAAACGCAAGGCGCAAGCGCCCATACCTCCCGATCTCGTAGCGCCGGGTATCCAGCAGCGCCGGACTGGGAAAATCAAGGGAACGAGCCAGATTGGATTGATCCATAGCGGTCTCCTTTCAAGGTCGAATGAGGACAGTTGAACCGGAAACGAAACTTCCTCCTTTCCCACAACTGCCGAAAACCATTCGCCACAAATGAGCCGCAGTCGTGATGTATTGGGTGATGTGTGAATCACCCTTTACAACATACAACATGTGTTATACTGGTCATGAGGGTCTGGACTCCTTCCGTTCGTTTTGTTTCACAACTTCAACTATAACAGATGTGTCCAGTCCCTCTCCTTTTTCTTCTTCTCCTTTCCAATATGTATTGTAATCCTACACAAGAACTTCTGACCTCTATCAAAAGTAGCAATTGATTTTTCGCCGAGTGCATGTTACAATGATAGTGGAATATAATTGTGAATCGTGTTTAAGAGGGATATACCTTGATGCCGAGGAGCAGGGCCTTTATGAAAAAATGGAATCGGAGATGGTTGCCGTCAATATTGATGTGCATCGTCGGGGTTGCCGCGATTTTGATTGGCGTTATCTATTTCAGCTTCATTTCACACCGCATCTATGCGGACAGCACCAATCATTTGAGTGAAATCTACGGCCAGGTCAATCGCGCGTTCGCCGCCTTTGTCGAACGGAATTGGGGTTTGCTGAACGACTGGGGCGACTCCCTCGCGGCGGAGGAGGGCGCGCGAAGCGGCGAGGTTTCGGATCGGATTGCGCGGGAGCAGGATTACTGGGGCTTTACGGAGTTCTATTTCATCTCCGCGGATGGAAACTATATGACGCTGGACGGCGATGCGGGCCGCATGGAGATGGGCGAAAGTTGGAACGCCCTGCTGCGGAACCGGGAGCCGGTCATGGCGGGCGAGACGCTCTCGTCCGGCCAGGAGGTCACCGTGTTCGCCGTGCCGGTGGAGCGCGGAGCGTATCGGGACTTCGGCTTTGACGCCATCGCCATCAGCTATACGAACGCGGATTTGGCGGATTCCCTGAACGTGGACGCCTTCGCCGGAAAGGCGAAGTGCTTTGTGATTCACGACGACGGCGTCGTGCTGCTCTCCACGCAGACGGGCGGAAACATATTTCAGAATTACCTCGTCTATCTGAGGGCCGCCTCCGATCTGGATGAGGAGGATTTGACGCAGCTGCGGGAGGCGTGGCAGGGCGGATCCTCCGGCCTGTTGCAGTGCAAGATCGGCGGCGTACGGTACTGCATCCTGTATCAGCCGGTGGGGTATCAGGGCTATATGCTGCTGAGCGCGGTGCCGCAGAGCGCCATCAGTGCCGGCTTCCTGACCGTGCAGAAGACTACGATGATCATGCTGATCGTGATCTTCCTGCTGGTGGGCGCGATGGTGATCGCGCCGATCGTGCTGCGCAGCCGCAGCCAGTCGCGCAAGAGCCGGATGGAACTGCAGTACCGGGAGCGCATGTTCGACGTGCTCTCCAACAGCGTGGACGACATCTTTCTGATGCTCAACGCCGAGGATCAGAGCGTGGACTACATCAGCCCCAACATCGAGCGGCTGCTGGGCATCCCGGTGGCGGAGGCGCAGAAGGACATCCGCGTGATGGAGAAATGCGCGGTCGATTTTAACGTCGTATTCCCCAAGGAGGAGCTCGCGGCGATTTCGGTGAATCAGAACAAGCAGTGGGAATGCGAGTACATGCACCAGAATACCGGCGAGCGGCGCTGGTACCGCATGACGGCGTACCACATGAACATTCAGGACGTGCGCAAGTACATCTTCGTGCTGTCCGACCGCACGCAGGAGCGGCGAATGAACCATCAGCTGCAGGAGGCGCTGACGGCGGCCCGGAGCGCCAACGAGGCCAAGAGCAACTTCCTCTCCAACATGTCCCACGACATCCGCACGCCGATGAATGCCATCGTGGGCTTCTCGGTGCTGCTGGAGAAGGACGCGGACCATCCCGAAAAGGTGCGGGAGTACACCCACAAAATCACGGCCTCCAGTCATCACCTGCTCAGCCTGATCAACGACGTGCTGGACATGAGCAAGATCGAGAGCGGAAAGACTTCGCTGAACGTGGATCGCTTTAGCCTGCCGCAGCTGATGGAGGAGCTGAATATTATTCTCCTGCCGCAGGCGCGGGCGAAATATCAGGATTTCAAGATGTTCGTGCAGGGCGCGCCGCCGGAGCAGATGCTGGGCGACAAGCTGCGCCTGAACCAGATTTTGATCAACCTGCTCTCGAACGCGATCAAGTACACGCCGGAGGGCGGAAGGATCGAGTTCGTGGTCAGCGAGATCCCGCGCACGTCGCCGCAATTCACCAAACTCCGCTTCACCGTGCGAGACAACGGCATCGGCATGAGCGAGGAGTATCAAAAGCAGATCTTCGTTCCCTTCAGCCGGGAGATCAACTCCACCACCAACAAGGTGCAGGGAACGGGTCTGGGCATGGCAATCACGAAGAATCTGGTCGATCTGATGGGCGGCATCATTCAGGTGGAGAGCGCCCCCGGCCGCGGAAGCACATTTACGGTGGAGCTGTCCTTCGCGCTGCCGGAGCAGGAGGAGGCGGACGCGTGGTTCCGCCAGAAGGTCACGCGCGTGCTCGTCGCCGACGACGAGGAGGATATCTGCCTGGACATCCGGGAGATGATGCGCGGAACGGGCGTGGACGTGTCCTTCGCGACGGAGGGCGCGGCGGCCGTGGAGCTGGCGGTGCGGGCGCACCAGCGCGGCGAGGATTTCCACGTGATCCTGCTCGACTGGAAGATGCCGGGCATGGACGGCGTCGAAACCGCGCGCCGGATCCGCGAGTGCGTGGGCGGAAATGTGCCCATACTGGTGCTGACGTCCTACGATTGGAGCGAGATCGAGGACGAGGCGCGCCGGGCCGGCATCGACGCATTCATGCCCAAGCCGTTCTTCACCTCGACATTCTGGCGGACGCTCAAGCCCCTGCTCGACGATTCGGCGGAGGAGGCCGCGCCCGCCGGGGCCCCGGAGGAGGACGCGATGAAGGGCCGGCGGTTCCTCGTCGTAGAGGATAACGAGCTGAACGCGGAAATCCTCACGGAGATGCTTGCGATTGAGGGCGCGAGCTGCGAGCTGGCGGTGAACGGTCTGGAAGGCGTGGAGATGTTTGAGAGATCCGAACCTGGATATTACGATATGATCCTGATGGACGTGCAGATGCCCGTGATGAACGGCTTTGAGGCCACCCGGCGGATTCGCGCGTCCGCGCATCCCGAGGCAGAGACGATTCCCATCGCCGCCATGACGGCGAACACCTTCGCGGAGGACGTGCGCAACGTGCTGGACGCCGGAATGAACGCGCACCTCGCGAAGCCGATCGACATGGACGCCGTGCGGAAGCTGGTGGGGCAGCTGCTGCGCCCGGCGGGGGAACAGCCGGCGTCCGTTTAGCGTTGAGATTGGGACATATCGTGAGCAAGGGGGAGATCGCGGATGAAGAGGGCTTTTTGCGCGCTGCTGTCGCTCGCGGCGGCGCTTCTTCTGACGGCCTGCGGGACGGACGGAAAGACGGGAACGGATGGCATCACTCTCACGCTGATCGGGAAGGAGAGCGACCTCGGAAAGAGCTACATGACCAGCGTCTTTGAGCGCTACGAGGCGGCCACCGGCAATCATCTGAACGTCGTCGCTTACGAGGACAGCGAATTCGAGAGGGCCGCCGCGCACAAATTTGAAATCGGCGACGCGCCGGATCTATTCATGCACTTTAACAACGCGGATCTGAACAACTTCGATGTCGCCGGCAATTTCTATTATCTGAACGGCGAGCACTGGGTGGACGACTTGACGGACGGCGCGCGCGCCTACTGCCAGGATGGCGCGGGGAACCTGCTGGGCCTGCCGTTCTGGGAAAATTCCGTCTCCGGCTGCTACTACAATCGCACGCTGCTCAACGAGCTGGGCCTGAAGCCGGCCGCCACGCAGAAGGAATTCGACATGCTGTGCCAGGCGCTCGCCGAGACGGGTTACACGCCGATCTGCTGGCCCGGGGACGGCTGCGCATGGATGCCGCAGTTCGCCATGGATCCGATCTTCGCGGACGATCCGGCGCTGCTGGAGCGGCTCAACAACAACGAGATTCGTTACGCGGACATCCCGCAGATGATGGACATGCTCCAATGGATCGCGGACGCGGCCGACAGGGGCTGGTTCGGGAAGAATTATCTCTCGACGGGGTGGAACGAGATCAGCCCCATGCTCAGTTCCGGCGAGGCGGCCATGGTGTTCATCTGGGACACGTGGTTCTATACGGACTTCAAGCCGGGAAAGTACGCCGTGGAGGACTTCGCGCTGATGCCCGTGTTCATGAACACGGCGGACGGTGGCACCTACGAGGGCGGCAACCTGAACATGATGATGGTCAACAAGAACAGCGAGAAGCTGGATGCGGCGCTGGAATTTCTGGATTTCTGCGCGTCGGAGGAGAATTACAACGCCGCGTTCGACGGGATCTCCACGGTGAACTGCTTCAAGGGGCAGACGACCAACATTCAATCGAAGATGGTGACCGAGGCCACCGAATCCATCGCGAAGTACGAGCGCGTGTCCACCGCCGCGTCCAAGATCATCGGCTACAGCGGCGACGACGTGGTCACCGCCCTGAACAGCGTGTTCCGCGATCAGACGAGCCTGTCCGGCGGCGTTAAGCTGATGGACGACTACCGCATCGCGGAGGCGCGGCGGCAGGGCGTTCCCCAGTTTCAGGAGGAACAATCCTGATTGACGGACGGGAAGGGGCGCGCGGGGCCTTCCATTCAGGGCTCCGCGCGCTCTTTTCGAATAAAAACGAAGATAAAGATTGACAAAACATAATTTGTATTTTATGATAAGGATAGTAGAAAATGAGGGGAGTTGTGGCTGTGCGCTGCTTCATGGGAATCGACCTGGGCACCTCCAGCGTGAAGGCGCTGCTCGTGGACGAGCGGGGCGGCATTCTGGGCTCGGCCCAGCGGGACTACGACATCCGCAAAGCGCGCGCGGAGTACGCCGAGCAGGACATCGAGGCGCTCTGGGAGGCCGCGCGCGCGGTGATCGCCGGGGCGATCGCCGCTGCGGGAATCGACGCGGGCGAGATCGCCGGAATCGGCTACTCCGGCCAGATGCACGGCCTGGTGATGGTGGACTGGGAGGGCCGGCCCATTCGCGACGCCATCATCTGGGCCGACCAGCGCAGCGCCTCGGCCATCGAGGCGATTCACCGCGTCATTCCCCGGGAGGAGTATCAGGCTGTCAGCCTGAACGCGCTGAGCACGGGATTCTTGATCTCCTCGCTGATGTGGGTAAAGGAGCATGAGCCGGAGAACTTTGCGCGAATCGCGAAGGTGATGCTGCCGAAGGACTACATCCGCTGGAAGATGTGCGGTGAGTACGGCACCGACCCCAGCGACGCCTCCAGCGCGGCGATTTTCGATACCGCCGGGCGCAACTGGGCGTGGAATTTCATCGACCGGCTGGGCCTGCCGCGGGACATCTTTCCGCCCTGCAGCGAATCCTTTGCGCTGGCGGGGGAGGTCACGCATGCCTGCGCGGCGGCCACGGGGCTGCGCGCGGGAACGCCCATCGTCTACGGTGGCGGCGACACGCCGATGCAGGCCGTGGGCAACGGGCTGATCGCGCCGGGCACGCTGACCGCCAACATCGGTACGGCCTGCCAGCTCGCGGCGATACTGGACGCGCCGCGTCACGACGCGCTCTACCGCACCAACACCTTCTGCCACATTCCCGCTTCCACGTGGATGCTGATGGGCGCGCACCTGAGCGGCGGCGTGGCGCTGAAGTGGCTGCGGGACCAGGTGTTTTATATGAAGAACTACGATGAGATGACCGCCGTCGCGGCCGAGGCGCCCGCGGGCAGCGAGGGGTTGCTGTTTCTGCCGTATCTGAGCGGCGAGCGCACGCCCTGCAACGACCCGAATGCCAGGGGCGTGTGGCTGGGGTTGACGCTGCGGCACGGCCGCGCGCACATGATTCGCAGCGCGATGGAGGGCATCGTGCTGGGCATGCGCAGCTCGCTGGAAATCTTCGAGGGCCTCGGCGTGAAGGCCGAGCGCATCGTGGCCTCGGGCGGCGGCGCGCGCTCCCAGCTGTTCAAGCAGATCCAGGCGGATGTGTTCGGCCGGGAGATCTATACCAACGCGGGCAACGAGCAGGCCTGCACCGGCGCGGCGCTGACGGCGGCGGTGGGCGTGGGCGCGTTCGCGGACTTCGGCGAGGCGTGCGCGGCCATGGTGCGCTACAGCCCGGAGGTCGTCGCGCCCGACATGAAGAACCACAAGCTCTACGAGGAGCGCTTCGCGGTGTTCAAGGAGATCTATGAACACAACCGCACGCTCTTCTGAGGAGGACGCATGAAGCTCAAGATCTTCCAGCGGGGGTTCAACTATTCGCAGGACGGCAGCGGCAACCGGCTGGTGTACCACCTGCAGGGCTGCAACATGAGGTGCCCCTGGTGCGCGAATCCCGAGGGAATGCCCATGGAGGGCGCGCTGATGACCGATCCCGACTGGCTGGTGGAGGCGTTGTGCCCGCGCGGCGCGGTTCGAGGCGGCGCGCTGGACCGCGAAATCTGCGCGGATTGCGCGGACATGCCCTGCGTGACCGAGCGCCGCGGCAAGGGCATTCGCCTCTCCTGCGAGGAGTTCGAGCTGGACGAGCTGATCGGGGAGATCGAGCGCAGCCGCATGTTCTTCTACGATGGCGGCGGAATCACGCTCACGGGCGGCGAGGTCGGGATGCAGTTCGAGCCCGCGAAGGAGCTGCTGCGCCGCGCGCGCGAGCTGGGCGTGCACACCTGCATTGAGACGAACGGCACGCATCCCCGGCTGGAGGAGCTGTTTCCATATGTGGATGAGCTCATCATGGACTGCAAGCAGTGCGATCCCGAGGCGCACCGCCGCTGGACGGGCGTTCCGCTGAACGCGGTGCGGCGCAACATTTGCCGGGCCTGCGCGACGCATCCCATGGTGCATATCCGCGTGCCGCTGATCGGCGGCGTGAACGATTCCCAGGAGGATGAGGTGCGATTCATCGCGTTCTTTCGGGAGATCGCCGGGGACAACGTGAGCTTTGAACTTTTGCGTTACCATGAGTTTGGCAGGGACAAGTGGGGCCAGTGCGGCTGGGCGTACAAGATGGACGAGCGCGCGCGGGTGGCGCCCGAGCGCGTGGAGGCCATGCGAAAGCATATGATCGAAGCGGGGCTTCGCTATCGGAGGACTTGATAAGGAGGGCATTTCCCATGAGGATTCAGGACATCGTGAGCGCCGAGGCCATCACTGCGCTCGCCAAGGAGCGCTTCCGAGAGGAGCGCGCCACCGACCATCTGGAGGGCTGGTTTCTCGCCAAGGAGATTCAGCGCGAATGCGACGCGAAGTTCCAGGGCGAGCCGGACTGCGTCCGCATCGCCAGGACCGAGTGCGAGGTGATGCGGCGCATCCCGCTGTGGATCAGCGATTCCAACCTCTTCGCGGGCACGCAGGACGACGCCTTCGCCCGCTCCTATGCGCTGATCAATCCCGCGTTTACGGTGGATTCCTTCTGCGGCTACTGCGATCCGGTGGCGGTGTTCGGCGATATCGACCCCATCGGCGACATCACCCGGGAGCGCATCGACGACCTGCGCGAGTACAACAACCACACGCCCTACGCCCAGGCGCTGCGCCGGGCCTACGACATCGCGGGCGACGACACCGCCGAGGCGATCTATTTCATCGAGCAGGTCACCGGCCACCTGATTCCGGACGTGCGGCCGATGCTCGCGAAGGGCGTCGAGGGCGCGCGCGCCGAGCTGCGCGAGAACGCAGCGAAGGCCGCGCCGGAGAAGGCCGACTACTACCGCGCGATGGACATCTCGCTGGATGCGATCCTGATCCTCGCGGAGCGCTACGCCGCCATCGCCCATGAGAAGGCGGCGAAGGCGGAGGACGCGACCGTCCGCGCGCGCTTCGAACTGATGGAGGCGACGCTCCGCAAGGTGCCGAAGTACGGCGCGGAGAATCTCTACGAGGCGATTCAGTCCTTCGTGCTGATCTGGCAGACCATGTGTCTGGAGCAGACGCCGAATCCCTTCGCGTTTTCGGTGGGCAACGCCGACCGCATCTTCGAGCCCTACCGCGCGAAGGAGAACCTCGACCGCGACACCGCCGCCGCGCTGCTCAAGCACCTGCTGGTGTTCTTCAACGTGGCCGACCGGAGCTGGGCGATCTCCCAGAACCTGATCGTGGGCGGCAAGTCCAACGAGGGGGAGGACATGACCAACGAGACCTCCTACGCGCTCCTGGACGCCTACTACGACATGAACCTGCCGCAGCCGATCCTCTCCGTGAAGCTGCACAAGAATACGCCCGAGGAGCTCTATCGCAGCATGGGCCGCTTCTTCTTCACGCCGGGCTGCCTCACGCCCTCGCTGTTCAACGACGATTCGCTGTTCCCGATCCTGCGGGAGGAATCCGGCGTCGATCCGGAAGATCTGCAGGACTACTCGGTCGCGGGCTGTCAGGAGCCGCTGATCATGGGCAAGGACAACGGCAACACCACCAACAGCTGGCTCAATCTGGGCAAGGTGCTGGAGCTGACCCTCAGCGGTGGCGCATCCACGATCACCGGCAAGCAGCTCGGCCGCACCGACGCGGAACAGGGCTGCGCGAGCAAGCTGGACGTGCTCAGGAACATCCGGCCGCTGTTCTATGAAAACCTCGAACACTACGTCGACCGCATGGTCGCCTCCGCGAACGCGGCCTCCGAGGCGATCTCGATTCTGCAGGTGCCGTTTTTGTCCACGATGATGGGCGGCCTGGAGTCGGGCGTGGACGTGCGCGACGTACACCGGCAGGGCACCAAGTACAACGGCAGCGGCTGTTTGATTCACGGCCTGTCCGTGGTGGCGGACTCGTTCATTGCCATCGACAATCTCGTCGCGGAGCGGCCGCAGGACGCCGGGCGCCTCTGCGAGGCGCTGCGCACCGACTTCGAGCATGACCCCGAGATGCGGCAGTACCTGCTGAGCGCGCAGAAGTTCGGCAACAACGTGGAGGTCGTCGATCGTGAGGCGGCGGAGATCGCCGAGCGCGTCTGCGCGATGGTGGCCTCGAAGAAGAACTACCTGGGCAATCCCTTCCGTCCCGACCTGTCCACGCCGTCCACGCACCTGCTCTACGGCTACTGGGTGGGCGCGACGCCCGACGGCCGCAAGGCGCGGGAGATGCTCAATTACGGCGTGGATCCGCTCACCGGCGGCGCGGACAATGGGCTGGGCTTCCGCCTGCTGTCCAACATGCGGCTGCCGTTCGGCAAGTTCAACGGCGGCTACGCCTCCCACATGGGCGTGAATCCCGGCTACTTCCGCTCCGAGAGCTTCGAGGACAAGGGCGTGGAGTTCCGCGACCGCATCATCAAGCCGCTGTTCTTCAACCCGATGATGCAGGGAATCTCGCCGTTTTATCTCTACGTGAATGTCACCACGCCGGAGATGCTGCGCAAGGTGCTCGCGAACCCGAAGAAGTATGCGCCCAGCGGCGTATATATCATGCGCATTCACGGCACCTTCGTGAACTTCCTCGACCTTTCGCCGGCCATACAGGAGGACATCATCCGCAGGCTGGATCTGGAGTCCACGCGGCTGTCGGCCTGATTCTTCCAATCGAATTCGCGGAGAGCGCTCGTTCGCGGGCGCTCTTTTTGCGCACAGAAAAGCGCGAAGTATCGCAAGTTTCTGTCATACTTCCGTGATATAATATATACAAAATTGTATTATATGGAGAATGATGGAAATGAAGAGAATGATACTGTGCGCGCTGATCGCCGCGCTGTTGTTGAGCGCGCTGCCCGCGGGCGCGCTCGCCGCGAAGGGAAGCGGCCTGGCCGGGATCGGCCTGATTTACGAGGGGGACTCGGTGACGCTGGGCGAGAAGCTCGGCAAGTTTGACGTTTCCGCGCTCGACTGGAGCAGCTCGGACGAGAGCGTCGCGACGGCCGTTGCGGGCCGCATCGACGCGAAATCCCCGGGCCGCGCGGTCATCACGGCCTCGTACATGGGCGCGGAGGCGCGCTGCGGCGTGGTGGTGCTGCCCCGGGAGCTGACCGTGCGCGTGGGCGAGCGCGCATCGCTCCCCAGCGCGGGCAAGGAGAAGTATTACGTGGAGGATGGCAGCGTCGCCAGGATCGACCAGAAGGGCGAGATCACCGGAAAAGAGGCCGGCTTCACGCGGATCGGTATCGCCTACGGAAAGCAGCGGATGATCGTGCAGCTGAGCGTGGTGGACGGCGAATTGCTCGACAAGCAGAGCGCGGCGGCGCAGCTGGACTGCGCGAACGAGACGGATCAGATCATTCTGGTGGACTACCAGGGCGGCAGCAGCGCGACGCTGAGCATCCATTCGAAGCAGTTCGGCGCGTGGACGCAGGTCTATTCGTGCAGCGCCTATGTGGGCCGCAACGGCATCGGCAAGCAGAGCGAGGGGGACGGCAAGACGCCCACCGGCACATTCAACCTGATTCAGCCCTTCGGCATCCAGCCCGATCCGGGTTCGAACATGGGCTACACCCAGGTCACGGAGCACCACTATTGGTGCGGCAGTTCCGATTCTCCCTACTACAACCAGCTGGTGGACGAGCGCAGCGCGAACCGCGCCTGCACCTCCTCCGACGAGCATCTGATCGACTACAAGGGCGTGTACGATTACTGCATGTTCATCGACTACAACGCCTCGGGCGAGCCGGGGAAGGGAAGCTGCATCTTCCTGCACTGCAAGGGGAAGGATGATTCCACCGCCGGCTGCATCGCCGTGAGTGAGACCGTGATGAAGAACATCATCCAGTGGGCCAAGCCCGGCGCGAAGATCGTGATTCGCTGAATCGCGTCCGATAGACAGAGAGAGCCTTTCGGCTCTCTCTGTCTTTTCGCGCGGGATGCAAATCGCCCTGTCACAATTCTGGGACATTTGCGCGCTAAACTGAACGAACAACCAACGGAGGCGGCCATGAAGAGGATATTGCTTGTGGAAGACGACGCCCTTTTGAACGGGACGCTGACCTACAATCTCGCCTCGGACGGGTACGAAGTCACCGCGGCGCAAAGCGCGGACGCGGCGGCCAAATGCCTGGACGAAGGCACATACGATCTGGTTCTGCTGGACGTGAACCTGCCGGGCGGCAGCGGATACGATCTGTGCCGGCGCGTCAAGCCGGAAAGGCCGGAGACGCTGGTCATCTTCCTCACCGCCAACGACCGGGAGAGCGACCAGCTTCGCGGCTACGAGCTGGGCGCGGTGGACTACGTCACCAAGCCCTTTTCGGTCGCAGCGCTGCGGCGGAAGATTCAGGCCATGTTCGCGATGCTGGAGCGCGACGGCCCCAGGGGCCGCGCCTATGACGACGGTCGCCTCTTTCTGGACTTCGCCGGCCGGCGGGCGGAGCTGAACGGAGCGCCGCTGGCCCTGTCCGATCTGGAATACCGGCTCGTGGAATTGCTCTGCGCCCATCCGAATCAGGTGCTGACCCGCGGGCAGATTCTGGACAAGCTGTGGGACAGCCGGGGCAATTTCGTGGACGAACATACCCTGACGACCACCGTCAGCCGCGTCCGGGGCAAGATCGAGGCGGCGGGCGGCGCCTACATCAAGACCATATACGGCATGGGCTATCAGTGGATGGGAGGGGAGAAGCGGTGAAAGGCGCATCGTTCAAGCGGCTCTTCCTTCTGTTCCTCCTCCTGGACGCGCTGACGATGGCGGCCCTCACCGCCGCTGCGTTCGCGTTGAGCGGGGAGTTGTCCGCGCTGATTTTCGGCGCCGCCATGACCGCCTGCGCTGCGCTCTGGATGGCGACGCTGACCGCCGCGTTCGCCAGGCGGCTCGAACAGTTCGCGAACGCGCTCTCCCGGACGCTGGACGAGATGATCGCGGGGCGGGCGGTTCCTCCGCCCGCCGACGGTGAGACGCTGCTCGCGCGCATCCAGCAGCGTCTGGGCCGGCTCGACCGCATCTTCCGGGAGGACCGCCGAAGGGTGGAGCTCGAGCGCCGGGAGCTGCAGGAGCTGGTGTCGGACATCTCGCACCAGGTAAAGACGCCGGTGAGCAACCTTCGCCTGCTGGTGGATACGCTCCTCGCGGAGCCCGCGACGGACGCGCGGCGCCGGGAGTTTCTGCGGGGCATTCACTCCCAGACGGACAAGCTGGGCTTTCTCGTGGACGCGCTGGTCAAGACTTCCCGGCTGGAAACCGGCCTCATATCGCTGGAGAAGCGGGACGCGCCCCTGTACGACACGCTGGCCCAGGCCATGAGCAGCATCGTGTACGCCGCCGAGGGGAAGGGGCTCACCGTGACGGTGGACTGCTCCGAGAGCCTGCGCCTGAACCACGATCCGAAATGGACGGCGGAGGCGCTCTTCAATGTGCTCGACAACGCCGTGAAGTACACACCTCCCGGCGGCAGCATCGCGGTTGCCGTGGAGCGCTGGGAGATGAGCGTGCAGGTGCGCGTATCCGACACGGGAAGGGGCATCCCGGAATCGCAGTGGGCCGCCGTCTTTCAGCGGTTCTACCGGGGGGAGGACGCGCGGGACGCGCCGGGCGTGGGCATCGGCCTGTACCTCGCCCGGGAGATCGTCGGCCGCCAGGGAGGAACGATCGCCGTGGCGTCCGAGCCCGGGCGGGGCTCCACGTTCACGATCGCCCTGCCGATCGACTAAAACATCCGGCCGCTGAGACATTTCGGGCTGTTCTTTCACCGCCGCGCGGACTTTTCCGTGATATTTTCCATTTACAATATCCCCATCACGGAAAGGAGAATACTGTATATGACGATCCTGCAAACCACCGATCTGAAGAAGTATTACGGCCGGGAGCCCAACGTCGTAAAGGCGCTGGACGGCGTGACGCTTTCCATCGAGGAGGGCCAATTTGTCGCCGTGGTGGGCACCTCCGGCTCCGGCAAGTCCACCCTGCTGCACATGATGGGCGGACTGGACGCGCCCACCTCCGGCTCCGTCGCTGTTCGGGGACAGGAGCTGGCCCAAAAGACGGCGGACGAGCTGACCATCTTTCGCCGCCGCAACATCGGCTTTGTGTTCCAGAATTACAACCTGGTGCCCGTGCTGAACGTGCGGGAGAACATCGTGCTGCCCGTGGAGCTGGACGGGGACGCGGTCGATCCGGCGTACTTTGACGCGGTGATACGCACCCTCGGCCTGGCGGAAAAGCTCACGGCCATGCCCGGCCAGCTCTCCGGCGGGCAGCAGCAGCGGGTGTCCATCGCCCGGGCGCTGATCTCCAAGCCCGCCGTGATCCTGGCCGACGAGCCCACCGGCAACCTGGACAGCCGCACCAGCGCCGACGTGCTGGGTCTGCTGAAGCTCTCCAGCCGCAGGTTCGATCAGACCGTGGTCATGATCACTCACAACGAATCCATCGCCCAGACCGCGGACCGGATCGTCCGCATCGAGGATGGGCGAATCGTGCGGTGAGGGGGTGGCGATATGACGTTTCCCTTTGAAAACAACACCTCCGCCGCGGTGAAGAATCTGGCCCGCCGGAGCCTGAAGGCCCGGAAGAATGCCGTGGCAGTCCTGGCGATTCTGCTGGCCGCGCTGCTGTTCACGGGCCTTTTCACCGTGGTCATGGATCTGAATGCCGCTTACGAGCAGAGCGCCATGCGCACCGTGGGCACGAGCGACCACGCGGGGCTCAAGCGCGCCACCATCGAGGAATATGAAGATTTGGCCGCCGATGACCGCTGGGCCGGCTGCGGCTATTCCATTTTCATCGGCCTCGCGAGCCAAGGGCCGCTGGCCAAGATCCCCACGGAGGTTCGCTGGGCCGACGAATATTACGCGAAGAGCTCGTTCTGCCTGCCCACCGAGGGGCGAATGCCGGAGGCAGAGGACGAGATCGCCGCCAGCCGCCTGGTGCTGAATGCCATGGGGGTCTCCGACGAGCTGGGCACACAGGTGCCCCTCACCTTTGAGACGGATACCGAAACCATCGCCCGGATATTCACCCTCTGCGGCGTCTGGGACGGGGACGCGGTGGGCTTCCGGCAGAACGCCTGGCTGTCCCGCGCCTATGCGGATCAGGTCGCCCCGGTGCGCCACGGAAGCTCCGCCGGCGAGGACGACGCCGGGAACACGGGCTATGTATTCGCCGGATTCGCGCTTCCCAATTCCTGGCGGCTGGAGAGCCGCGCTCTGCGAATCTTCGAGGATCACGGCATGGGGGAGCTGTTCCACTATAATTATGCTTACTCCGCGTCCAGCGTCACGGCCTCCGACCTCCTGCCGGTGTTGGGATTGGCGGTGCTGGTGCTGGCGGCGGGTTACCTGCTCATCTACAACATCTTCTACATCTCCATCGTCCAGGACATCCACTTCTACGGGCTCTTGAAGACCATCGGGGCCACGTCGAAGCAGCTTCGGCGGCTGGTGTACAAAAAGGCGCTGCGGCTGTCCGCCGTGGGCATCTCCCTGGGACTGGGCCTGGGGTGGCTTCTGGGCACGGCCCTGTTTCCCGTCATACTGAGCAACACCACCCTGGGCATCCATACCAGCGTCCACAGCGCCAGTCCCCTCATCTTCCTGGCGGGAGCGTCGTTCGCCCTGCTGACGGTGTTCGCGAGCTGCCGCAAGCCCGCCAGGATCGCCGGGAAGGTCTCTCCGATGGAGGCGCTGCGCTACAGCGACGCCGTCGTCTCCGCGAAGAAGTCCCGGCGCGCCGGTGCCGTGACGCCCGCCCGCATGGCCCGGCAGAACCTGGGCCGGGGAAAGAAAAAGGTGGCTGTGGTGACGCTCTCGCTGGCGCTGAGCTTGGTGATCCTCAACAGCGTTGCCGCCTTCGCCGGGGGCTTCGACTTTGAGAAGTTCACCTCCGACTCCCTGGTCACGGACTTCGCCGTGGCGGATGTGGGCGTCATCAACACCCTGGGGGCCAGAAATTCCCGGCTGTCCACCGTGGACAGCGCGCTGCGGGAGAGCATCGCCAATCTGGAGGGCCTGGAGGGCATGGGCAGCGTGTACAGCTGCTTTGCCGATCAGCCCATCACCGAGGAGTTGGCCGCCATCATCCAGGATGCGGGGCAAGTCGAGGCCGTCGCCAATTCTCATATGTATCAGAAGGCCGTGGGCCAGATGGACGGGACAATCGACACTCGCGGCAGTATGATCTATGCCGTCTATGGTCTGGACGATTACGCCGCCGGGAAGCTCACGGTCCTGGAGGGGGAGCTTGACTGGGATCGGTGGCGGGCCGGAGAGGGCGTGTTCATCACGCCTGCCGTACTGTGGGGCGGGAAATACTGCCTCTATCATCCCGGCGACACCATGAGCGTCGATCTGACGGAGCTTGTGGACGGCGCTATGTATAGCTACTGGGACGATTCAGCGGCCCGCACTGTCAAAACATACCGGGTGCTGGCGGTGGTGGAGCTGCCCGGCGCCTTTTACAGCGGCAGCTCCATGGGCAGCGGTACGCGCATCATTCTGCCGGAGACGGAGTATCTGCAATACGTGAACGAGGATGCTCGGATGCCAATGATGACCGTCTTTGATGTGGACGATGAGCATAAGGCTGATGCGGAGAACTTTCTACGGGACTACACTGAAAACGTGGACCCAACCATGGACTACCGCTCCCGGCTGTCACTTGAGGAGGAATACCGGGGCCTCATCCGTATGTTCACTCTGGTTGGCGGAGCCCTATGCGGCCTGCTGGCGCTGATCGGCATTTTGAACTTTATCAACTCCATGACCACCTCGGTGCTGACCCGGCGGCAGGAGATCGCCATGCTCCAATCCGTGGGCATGACGGGCGTTCAGGTGAAGAAGATGCTGATCGCCGAGGGGCTGGGCTATGCGGCGCTGGGCCTTATTCTGGCGCTGGCGCTGGCCGCCGCCGTCAACGTGACGATTCTGCGGGCCGCCACGGCGAATCTGTCCGCCTTCAACGTCCGCTTCACCCTGACGCCCATCGCGCTCGCCGCGCCGCCCCTGCTGGCGGTCACGGCGCTGGTGCCCTGGCTCTGCTACCGCAAAATCGCGAAGGCGTCCATCGTGGAGCGATTGCGGACGGCGGACTAGAATTGAATAAAGATCGACAGGAGCAATCAACTATGATTGCTCCTGTCGCGATGACCGCTTATGTCAATTTTTCTGTAAAAACGCCAGCACGCGCGGATGGAAGTCCTTCGCCTCCAGAAAGGCCGCGTGGCCGAGTTCCGGATAGACGTGCAGCGCGCTGCCGGGGATGAGGGAGGCCAGCGCCTCCGAGGCGCCGGGGCCCACGTTGCGGTCGCTGCCGCCGCCGATGACCAGCGTGGGGCAGGCGACGCGGGGAAGGTCCGCGCGGCTGTCGTGATTCAGGCAGGCTTCCGCGTGAATCAAAAAGCGGGAGAAATCTCTTGGGGAACCAAAGCGCCCCAGCAGGGGGCAGACGAGGAGGACGAGCCGAAGCAGCGCGGGCGAGCAGGAGCTTTCGATGGTGTCCGCCACGATGGCATGATAGTCGCCCGCGCGCGCCCATTCGATGCGCCGGGGGATGGTTTGCCGCAGCGTGTCGTTGGGACAGCAGAGCGACACCGCCAGCACCAGCTTCCGAACCAGCTCCGGCGCGTCGATGGCCAGATACTGGGCGATCATGCCGCCCTGGGAGATGCCCAGCACGTTCGCCGGGCCGATGCCGAGCGCGCGCATGGCCTGGGCCTGATCCCGCGCCATGTCCCGGGTGGTGTATCCCTCGGGGAGGTCGCGCCGGCGGCTGAACACGTACACGCGGTAGCGCTTCGCGTACGCGCGGTAGCTGAGCGCCAGCCGGCGCGCGCGACCGCGCACCGTGCGCAGCCCGTCGCTGAGGCCGGGCAGGATCACCAGCGTTTCCTCGCCGCGCCCGAAGCGGGCGTAGTCCATCGGGGAGCCGTTTATGTCCACGGTCCCGTTCTTCGCGCCGTAAAACATCGGCTTACAACTCCAGTTCGCCTTCGTAGACCAGCTCGGCGCTGCCGTGGAGCGTCACACCGTCCTCAGAGTAGCGCACCTGCAGCGTGCCGCCGAGCACATGCACGTTCACGTCCGCGCCCCGCACGCACAGACCGTTCTCCACGGCCGCCACCACCGCCGCGCACGCGCCCGTGCCACAGGCCATGGTCTCGCCGCTGCCGCGCTCGAAGCAGCGCATGCGCAGCGTCGTGGGGTTGACCGCGCGCACGAACTCGGTGTTCACGCGCTCCGGAAAGATCGGCGCGTTTTCAAACTGCGGGCCGATGGCGTTGAGGTTCAGCGTGTCCACGTGGTCGGTGAACACCACGCAGTGGGGATTGCCCATCGAGACGCAGTTGACGCGGCAGTCCATATCGCCGATGGCGACCTCGCGGTCGAGCGCCCGCTCGCCGGGCAGCGTGCAGGGCAGGCTCGCCGGGTCGAGGCTGGGCGCGCCCATGTCCACCGACACGGATGACACCTTGCCCTGGCGGGTGTAGAGCTTCATGTGGTGCACGCCGCTGGCGGTCTCGATGTCGATCTCTTCCTTGCCGACGATGCCGTGGTCGTAGAGGTACTTCGCCACGCAGCGGATGCAGTTGCCCGCCATGCGCCCCTCGGAGCCGTCGCGGTTGTACATGCGCATTTTGGCGTCGGCGATTTCGGAATTCTCGATCAGCGCGATGCCGTCCGCGCCCACGCCGTAGTGGGGCCTGCACAGCCGCACGCACAGCGAGCCGGGGTAGGCCACCGCGCCGTCGCGGTTGTCGATGACGATGTAGTCGTTGCCGGTGGACTGCATCTTGGCGAAGCGCAGCTTCTGCGGCTCTTCGCGCATGTGGTTGATGTCCACGAGCTCGGTGTTGAGCTGGTTGTAGCGGCTGGCGATGATGTCCGCCAGCGCGTTGGCCGTGTCGAGCGACGTCAGGCACGCGATGCCGTGAAGGAGCGCCATGCGGTGCAGCTCGATGTAGTCGCCCATGGTGGAGTCGAGCAGCGCGCCGGTGTAGATGATGTAGTGAATGCCGCCGCCCTCGATCAGGCCGCGCATGGCCGCGTGGTCGGAGAGGTCAGAGACCGTCTCCACCGGAACGCCCAGCGTGGCGATGACCGCCGCCGTGCCCGAGGTCGCGTAGAGGCGGCAGCCCAGGTCGCTGAACTTGCGGGCGATGCCGAGAATCTCGTAATAGTCATACTCGTCCACGCTCAGCAGCACGCCGGTCTCCTCGCCGGGGCCGGGAATGTGGAAGTTCGCGCTGACGAGGCCCTTGAACAGTGCCTCGGGCACGTCCTTGCCGATGCCCAGCACCTCGCCGGTGGACTTCATCTCGGGGCTCAAGTAGCTGTTCGCGTCGGTGATCTTCTCGAAGGAGAACACCGGCACCTTCACCGCGCAGTAGCTCGGATTCTTGTACAGGCCCACGCCGTAGCCCAGGCCGCGCAGCTTCTGACCGATCATGACCCGTGAGGCCAGATCGACCATCGGCACGCCGGAAACCTTGCTGATGTAGGGGATCGTGCGCGACGCGCGGGGATTGACCTCGATCACGTACAGCTCGCCGTGATGGATGAGGTACTGGATGTTGACCAGCCCCTTCGTGCCCAGTGCCAGCGCCAGCTGCGTGGAGTTGCGCACGATGGATTCGAGCATGCGGTCGTTGATGTTGTAGGGGGGATAGACGGCGATGCTGTCGCCGGAGTGCACGCCCGCGCGCTCGATGTGCTCCATCACGCCGGGGATGAGCACGTCCTCGCCGTCGGAGATCACGTCCACCTCCAGCTCCACGCCGGGCATGTACTTGTCCACCAGCACCGGGTTGTCGATGCCGCCGGAGAGGATGCGCGCCATGTAGCGCTCCACGTCGGCCTTGCGGTAGGCGATGGTCATGTTCTGGCCGCCGATGACGTAGCTGGGGCGCAGCAGCACCGGATAGCCCAGCGCTTCGGCCTCGGTCAGCGCCTCGTCGAGCGTGCGCACGCCCGCGCCGCGCGGCCGGCGGATGTTGAACTGCTCCAAGAGCGCGTCGAAGCGCTCGCGATCCTCGGCGATGTCGATGCCCTCCGCCGAGGTGCCAAGGATGGCGACGCCCGCCTTATCCAGTGCCTGAGTGAGTTTTATGGCCGTCTGGCCGCCGAAGGCCACGACCACGCCCACCGGCTTCTCCGCGTCGAGGATGCGCATCACGTCCTCCTCGGTCAGCGGCTCGAAGTAGAGGCGGTCGGCGGTATCGTAGTCGGTGGACACGGTCTCCGGGTTGTTGTTGACGATGACCACGTCGTAGCCGAGCTTCTTCAGCGTCCAGACGCAGTGCACGGACGAGTAGTCGAACTCGATGCCCTGGCCGATGCGGATCGGGCCCGAGCCCAGCACCACGATCACCGGCTTGCCGGAGCGCGGGAAGGCGCGGGATTCGCACTCGCTGTCGAAGGAGGAGTAGAAGTAGGGGGTCTCCGCGTCGAACTCTGCGCCGCAGGTGTCCACCATCTTGAACGACGAGCGGCAGGCGGGAAGGTCGCTGCGGCCGGACAGGCGCGCCAGCGCCGCGTCCGGATAGCCGAGCTTTTTGCCCTCGAAGTAGGCCTCGTCGGTCAGCCCCCCGGCGATGCGCAGCTCGTAGGCGGCCAGCTTCTTGATCTTGCGGAGGAACCAGCGGTCGATCTTCGTGATCTCGTGGACGCGGTCGACGGACACGCCACTCTTGAGCGCCTCGAACACCGTGAACAGCCGGTGGTCATCCACGCGGGACAGGCGCTCCTCCACGGGAACGCCGCTGTCGTCGGCGAGATTCAGCGTGTCCAGCTTGATCTCCGCGCCGCGCACGGCCTTCATCAGGGCCATCTCGAAGCTGGGTGCGATGGACATCACCTCGCCCGTGGCCTTCATCTGGGTGCCGAGCTTCCGGCTCGCGCCCGCGAACTTGTCGAACGGCCACTTGGGCAGCTTGACGACCACGTAGTCCAGCGTCGGCTCGAAGCAGGCGCAGGTCTTGCCGGTGATCTCATTCTTGATTTCATCCAGCGTGTAGCCCAGCGCGATCTGGGTGGTGACCTTGGCGATGGGGTAGCCGGTGGCCTTGCTGGCCAGCGCCGACGAGCGCGACACGCGGGGGTTGACCTCGATCACCGCGTACTCGAAGCTGTCGGGATTCAGCGCGAACTGGCAGTTGCAGCCGCCCACGATGCCCAGCGCCGTGATGATGTTCAGCGACGCGCTGCGCAGCATCTGATACTCCTTGTCCGAGAGCGTCAGCGCCGGGGCCACGACGATGGAGTCGCCGGTGTGCACACCCACGGGGTCGAGGTTCTCCATCGAGCAGACGGCGATCACGTTGCCCACGCCGTCGCGCATGACTTCGAACTCGATCTCCTTCCAGCCCGCCACCGAGCGTTCGATCAGCACCTGAGTGATGGGGGACATGTCGAGGCCCACGCGGGCGATCTCGCGCAGCTCCTCCGCGCTCGCCGCCGCGCCGCCGCCCGCGCCGCCCAGCGTGAACGCCGGGCGCACGATCACCGGGTATCCGATGCGCTCGGCCACGTCCAGCGCCTCCCGCACGGTGTTGGCGATGCCGGAGGGGATCACCGGTTCTCCTATGGCGGTCATGGTGTCCTTGAACATCTGGCGATCCTCGGCCTTGTCGATGGCGTCGGCGTTGGTGCCGATCAGCTTCACGCCGTGGGACTGCAGAAAGCCCTCCTTCGAGAGCTGCATGGCCAGCGTCAGGCCCGTCTGGCCGCCCAGACCCGCCAGCATGCTGTCGGGCTTCTCGTGCTCGATGATGCGCTTGATCGTGGGCACGGTCAGCGGCTCGAGGTAGATTTCATCCGCCAGCGCCTTGTCGGTCATGATGGTGGCGGGGTTGGAGTTGACCAGCACCACGTTCACGCCCGCCGCCTTCAGCACGCGGCAGGCCTGCGCCCCGGCGTAGTCGAACTCGGCGGCCTGGCCGATCACGATGGGCCCGGAGCCGATCATCAATACCTTGTGGATGGATGGATTCAGCGGCATGCGGACTCGCCTCCCATCATTTGAATAAAGCGGTCGAACAGAAAGGACGTGTCCCGGGGACCCGAGCAGGCCTCGGGGTGGAACTGCACGGTGAAGGCGTTGAGCTCGGGATAGTCGATACCCTCGCAGGTGCCATCGTTGGCGTTGACGAAGCGCAGCGTGCCGCGCCGGATGGAGTCGGAAACGATTGCGTAGCCGTGGTTCTGGCTGGTGATGTAGGTGCGCGTGCCGCCGATCTCCCTGACCGGCTGGTTCGCGCCGCGATGGCCGTACTTCATCTTTTCGGAGCGCCCGCCCGCGGCCAGGGCCGTCAACTGATGCCCCAGGCAGATGCCGAACAGCGGGATGCTGCCCAGCAGCTTTTCGATCTGAGAGATGCAGTAGGTGTTCTCGCTGGGGTCGCCGGGACCGTTGGAGAGCATTGCGCCGTCGTAGCCGCCGGAGAGGATTTCCTCCGCCGCGACCGAGGCGGGGTAGACCGTGACCTCGCAGCCGCGCTTGCACAGCTCGCGGGCGATGTTGCGCTTCGCGCCGTAGTCGATCAGTGCCACGCGCTTCCTGGTTTCCCCGATGGCGGGGAAGGTCTGCGGCGCGGCGCAGGTGACCTCGTTCACCACGCCGGTGACGAGATACTCCCGCACGGCGGTCAGATCCTTCGGCGGCTCCGCGCAGATGGTCGCGTTCATCACGCCGCGCTCGCGAATCTTTCGCGTCAGCGCCCGGGTGTCCAGACCGCAGATGCCGGGGATGCCGCGATCTTTAAGAAACTTGTCCAGCGCGTACTGGCTGCGGAAGTTGGACGGCTCCTCGCACTGCTCGCGCACCACGTAGCCGCGGGCGTGGACGTTTCCCTCGAAGTCGTCTTCGATGATGCCGTAGTTGCCGATCAATGGGAAGGTCTGCATCACGATCTGTCCGGCGTAGCTGGGATCGGTCAGCGTCTCGATGTAGCCGACCATGCCCGTGGTGAACACCAGCTCGCCGATGGCATCCGCCTCCGCGCCGAAACCCTGTCCCTCGTAGATGGAGCCGTCGGCCAGAACCAGGTAAGCCTTGCGCATGGGAAGTGCCCTCTTTCGATATTTACTTTCTCAGTGTGGCCAGCATGACGGCCTTGATGGTGTGCATGCGGTTCTCGGCCTCGTCGAACACGATGGACGCGGGAGATTCGAACACCTCGTCGGTGACCTCCATCTCGTTCACGCCGAACATCTTCGACATCTTGCGCCCGATGGCGGTGTTCAGATCGTGAAACGCGGGCAGGCAGTGCATGAACACGCAGTCCGGCGCGGCCTGGGCCATAAGCTCCGAATTGACCTGATAGCCGATGAGGTCGCGGATGCGCTCCGCCCAGACCTCGTCCGGCTCGCCCATGGACACCCATACGTCGGTGTAGATGACCTGCGCGTCCCGCACGGCCTCGGCAGGGTCCTCGATGAAGTCCACCGTGGCGCCGGTCGTCGCGGCGATGGTCCGGCAGGTCTCCATCAGCTCCGGATCGGGGAAGTACTTCTTCGGCGCGCAGGCCACGAAGTTGAGGCCCATCTTCGCGCAGCCCACCATCAGCGAGTTGCCCATGTTGTAGCGCGCGTCGCCCATGTAGACGAGCTTCACGCCCTTCAACTTACCAAAGCGCTCCCGGATGGTGAGAAAGTCCGCCAGAATCTGGGTGGGGTGAAACTCATTGGTGAGGCCGTTCCAGACCGGAACGCCCGCGTACTTCGAGAGCGTCTCCACGATCTCCTGGCCGTAGCCGCGGTATTCGATGCCGTCGTACATCCGGCCCAGCACCCGCGCGGTGTCCGCGATGGACTCCTTGTGGCCGATCTGCGAGCCCGAGGGGTCGAGATAGGTCACGCCCATGCCCAGATCGTGCGCCGCCACCTCGAAGCTGCAGCGCGTGCGCGTGCTGGTCTTTTCGAAGATCAGCGCCACGTTGCGGCCGCGCAGCTCGTCGTGGGGAATGTGGTTGTGCTTCTTATGCTTCAGCTCGGCGGCCAGGTCGATCAGTCCCTCGATCTCCTCCGGGGTGAAGTCCATGAGCTTCAAAAAGCTCCTTCCGCTCAGATTCATGCTCTCAACGCTCCCCGCATTTTGATATCGACTTATTATATATCCCGCATGTTTATGATTCAACGTCGGAAGTGTAAATTCCTACATAATAATGCGCGCACAGCCGCGAATTATGCGGGATATTTACATAATTATGCAGAAAAATGGGGCTCCGCGTGCGCGGGGCCCCATTGCCGGTTAAGGGTTTGTTCAGACTTGCGTGTCCATGTCCTTGGTGATTTCGCTCTGCTCCCTGGCGTATTCTTCGGCGCGCCGCCGCTGCCACTCGGTGGCCTCCTTGAAGTCCACCGGCTGGTTGAGCACCACTTGCGGGAAGGGGATGTTGATGTTGTGCCTGTCGAAGATCAGCTTGATCTCGCGGTTGAGGTCGCGGGCGAGCTTCGGCCGGTCGCCCTCCGCGCACTGCGCCAGCACGCGGATGATCACGCCGCTGTCCGCCAGGGCGACCACGCCGCCGTAGGAGGGTCCGTCCAGAATCGCGGGCAGGCGATCCTTGATCTTCGGAAGCTCCTCCGCCAGAATGGCCTCCACGCGCTCCAGGCTCTCCCCGTACTCAATGGAGACCTCGCACAGCGCGACGGACTCCTTGCGCGTCATGTTGATCACGCCGGAGATGGCGGAGTTGTTGAAGATCTTGATGTTCTTGCTGGGCTCCTCGATCTTGGTGGTGCGCACGCCGATCTCGATGACCGTGCCGCGCCAATCGCCGATGGTGACGATGTCGCCCACGCGGAAGTCGCCCTCGAAGATGATGAACAGTCCGGCCAGGATGTCGGTGATGAGATCCTTCGAGCCCAGGCCGATGACCAGCGACAGGATGCCCGCCGAGGCCAGCAGCGTGGCCGTGTCCACGCCGAACTGGGCGAAGCAGTAGTAGGCCGCCGCGATCACCGAGACGTACTTGACGAGGTTGCTCAGCAGGCGGCAGACGGTGTCGCCCCGCGCGTCCAGACTGCGGGAGAGCAGCTTGAGCAGCCCGCGCAGCACCGTGGTGGCCGCGATGACCACCATCAGAATCAGCACGCACGCGGTCACGGAGAAGATGTTGAACGTGCGCTTCCAGGTGCCCTCGATCACGTAGCGGAACACCGAGGTGCTGTCGAACAGGCGGTCCTTGAAGATCACCGCCGCGCAGATGAGCGCGGCCAGCGCGACCACCAGCGCCCTGAGAATCGCGAATACCTTCTGCTCGGGCGTGCGCTCGCCCCAGTTCATGGAGACGTTGCTCCAGCGGGAGAACGCGCTCTCGGTCTTCTTGACCTCGCCATCCACCACCACGTCCACCATGCGCTCGCGGTCGAGGCTGCGCTTGACCTTCTTGCGCTTCCGCGCCGGGCGGCGGCTGGGCTCGCGCTCGACGCTGAGCATGAAGCAGATCAGCCCCAGACAGACCAGCGAGAAGGCCGTGGTCAGCAGCGATATGTAGACGCGGTTGCCGCCCAGCTCCGCCTTGGGTACCGCCAGGAAGACGAATTCGTCCGTGGTCTCCATCGCCGTGGCGAAGTACTTGTCCAGGCCGAGCTTGATGTAGCCGCTGTCCCCGTCGATGAACTGATCCTCGGTCATGCCGTGCTCCAGCGCGCTGCGACCGATGTAGCGCTCGTCGGGGTAGTAGAGGAAGTTCTTCTCGTCGCCGCGGTCGGTGGAGAAGGCGAAGCCGTTCGTGCCCACCTTGATGTTCTGCAGAATCGCGCGCATGTCCATGTTGCTCACGGCGTCCTCCAGCAGCGCCGGATACACGGCGATCTGCACGAAGCCGTCCGCGTCGCCGGCATCGTCGCGCAGCGTGACGCCCACGTACTGGCGGTAGACGTGCTCCACATCGTCGGGGCGCGCCTCCTGAATCAGATAGGGCACGCCCTGCAGAAGCGAATTGAAGGCGTAGGATTGATCCTCCGGATTCTGGCTCAGCGTGAAGTGGGAGTAGGGGGAATCCGTGGCGACCATCACACCGTTGACGTCGAACACGAAGCTGTACTCCACGTCCAGCGCCTCGCTCAGCCCCGCAAGATCCTGACGATTGCGCAGCTCGGGCCTTTTGTCCAGCACGTAGGCCGCGGTCTCCGCCTTGGAGAGATAGGCGCGATTGTAGCGCTCCGTGAGGATCTGCACGTCCCTGGCGTAGCGCGCCGCGGAGGACTGCACCTCGCTCATGTGCTGGGCGTTGGACATGCTGGCCTGCGAGAGATTGAACAGCGTCTGCATGTAGAAGGAGATGCCCAGTATGCACGCCAGGCCGATGATCGAGGTCGTCAAAATCTTCGTCGCTGTCTTCTTATGGAAGCGCAGCCGGCCGAGCTTGGCGTAGTCGTCTCGGCCCGCTTCGCCCTTCTCGGCCTCGGAGAGCATCAGCATCGCGTAGGCGATCACGATGGTCACCACCGCGATGAACACGAACAGCACGATCACCACCGTGACGAGGTTGTCCGAGTTGAGCTCGTCCTCGCTGACGGCGCAGACGACGTAGGTGTTGCCCAGCTGCGTCACGCCCGCGTACAGCCGCTGGCCGTACACGTCGATCCAGCCGGTGCGGCCCTCCTCCAGCGCCTCCACGTCGATGCCTGCGTCCAGCGCGTCCTGGCCAATTAGAGTGGCATCGGGATGGTAGAGAAAGGTGTAGTCCTGCGCCGACACCGCGAATGCGTAGCCGTGCAGCCCCACGCTCACGTTTTCCAAAATGCTCCGCCAGGAGGAGGTATCCTCCAGCAGCTGCGTCATCTCCTCCGGGCGCTGCTCGACCACCGCCATGCGGCCGTCGTCAATCCACGCGGCGTAGTAGCGCCGCGCCACGCCGTCGATCTCCACCTGGAAGGGCGCGCTGGGCTCCCGGTCGTCGAACACCGTCTTGAGCTGGTTGTAGCGCGAGCGGCGGAAGTCAGCCGGCGACGCACCGGACTGGGAGAGGATCCTGCCGTCCCGGCGGATCACCAGCACGTTGTCCACGTTCAGGAGCGAGCGGTACTGCTCCATCACGCCGGGCTCGAGCTCCGGGTCGATCTCCTGCTGCACCATGTAGGCCAGGCTCCTGGCCTTGGCCTGATAGATGCCGTCGAAGGTGGTCTGCACCTGTCCGGCGCTGACGTCCGCGGCGGCGGCGAGCTCGTCGATCTGCGCCAGCTTTTCCAGCGTGGCCTTCTGCTGGGCGGATACGGACAGACTGTTCTGGATCAGCAGCAGAAACGCGCCCAGCGCGATCGTGCACACCAGCTGGACGCAGATCATCGCCAGCGATTTTCTCTTGATTCGTTTCGACATGCACGCCCTCCTCAATTCCACTTGTCGATCAGGCGTGCGACCGTGCCATCGTCGAGGAGCGCCTGCATGGCCTCCGCCATGGGCGCGCTCAATTCGCTGTCCTTGGCCGTGGCCGCGCCGTAGTGCATCTCACCCAGCGTTACCTTGAAGAAGCTGCGGTCGTCGTTCATGTAGGCCTTGGCGATGGAGCCGTCCATGCAGACCGCGTCCACCAGGCCCGTCTCCAGCGCGCGGGAGAGATCCGCGTAGTCGTTGGAGAAGCGGTAGATGAAGTTGGGCTGGACGGGCTCGTCGTCGAGTAAGCCGAGCTCGCGCATCTTGTCGCGGAACTGCGCGTCGACGTTCGTGCCCGCGACGGAGCCCACCGTCAGTCCCTTGAGCTGCTCGGGATGGTCGAACAGCGTGGAATTCTGCACGATGATGTAGGTGTAGTCGTCGTAGTAGGGCGCGGTGAAGTCCACGACCTCCATGCGCTCCTCGGTGATGGTGTAGCAGGCCAGCACCACGTCCACCTCGCCGCTGGCGAGCTTCTCCTCGCGGTCGTTGGGAACGACGGTGACGAAGTCCACGCCGGAGTAGCCCAGCCGTTCCGCCAGCGCGTTCGCCAGGTCGATCTCCAGGCCGTAGTACTTGCCCGTGGTCGGATTCAGGTAGCCAAAGCCCATGACGTCGGCGCGCACGCCGGCCCGCAGGCGCTTGCCCTCGGCGCTGGCTTCGCCCTCGGCGAACGCGGGGGCGCACATCGCGGCTGTCAGCAGTGCCAGCGCGCTCAACAGAGCAAGAATTCTAAAAGTTCTCTTCAAGATGTTCTCCTCCCTGTTACTATAATATTTGCCCCATGTTTGTGGCCGCCAGCCACAGACGAGGGACAGCTCGTTGCCTAAGCTGTTAG
>CANQEW010000035.1 GCA_947596085.1 uncultured Clostridia bacterium
TGCGTCCCCTCAATTGGCTCTCCCCTCGGGAATCTTTGCTTACTCTCCTTGTCCAAGATGTTTGACAAACCTACATTTGTAAGAATGTTATGTTTATGGTTTAGCTTGACAAATGGAGGCGTGATATGTTAGAATGATGTCAGAGGTTAGGCATTACTAACTTTAGATTTGAAGAATGAAATGCGATAGAGGGACACAGGCATGATAATAAACGTGAGTTTGAAAATGTGTTGCACTCAATAAATACCGAAATGGGAACCAACATAACTGTTTTTTTAACTCCAGAAGTTAGTTAAACCTAATCGCAAACAAAGATGAAGGTGCCTACAAATGTCTGATGAATTGATTATACGGCATTGCTCTCCGACGTTGGCGGGGTTAAAAACCGGGAATATATTTAGCTGCTCTTATGTGGATTCAGAGGAATTGCGAGATCAGTTGCGCAAGTGGAATCTACTGCTTGGAGACAAGGGATTGCGCATACTTCCGTTGCGACGGGAAAATGGCCGCGCGTTAATTTATTTATATCGTCCGAAGCGTCTGTGCAATGATCTCCACAATCGCATGGCTTGCAAATTACTGCGCGAGCGGGGTTACTGTGTGGACGCACCGGCACGATGCGTGATGAGGTTGATCGAACGGATTCGGGAGGAAGTGAGTTTTCCCCATGAGATTGGTTTGTTCCTCGGTTATCCCCCGGAGGATGTGAGCGGCTTCATTGAAAATCATGCGGAAAAGTGTAAGTGCGTAGGTTGTTGGAAGGTCTACGGCGATGCAGATGCGGCACAAAGAGTATTTCAAAAGTACAGAAAGTGTACGCGCGTCTATTGCGCGCAACATGCAAAAGGAGCGAGTATCGAACGGTTAGCTGTGGCCGGTTGATATAAAACAACAAGAAAGGTGGAAATGAAATGAGCAAGATTGCAGTCGTCTATTGGAGCGGAACGGGAAACACGCAGGCAATGGCTGCAGCGGTCGCCGCGGGTGCGGAGGAAAAGGGTGCTGAGGTCAAACTACTGACCGCCGACTCCTTCGAGGCAGGGGATATGGACGCCTATGATGCCATCGCGTTTGGCTGCCCGGCCATGGGAAACGAAGAATTGGAGGACAGCGAGTTCGCGCCAATGTTCTCGTCCTGTGAGGCAAAGCTCAAAGGCAAACGGATCGCACTATTCGGCTCCTACGGCTGGGGCGACGGCGAATGGATGCGGAATTGGGAGGAAACCTGCCGGTCGGAAAGCGCGAATCTTGTTTGCGATCCGGTGATCTGCAATGAAACCCCGGATGAGGAAGCCGTAGCATCGTGTAAGGCGCTGGGGAGCACTCTCGCGGAGTAACGACCTCCTTATAGCCCAACGCGACAGAGCAGCTGTTCTGTCGCCGTTGTGCATTTCCATGAAAAACTTGAATCTTGTGGTATAGGAACCGGAGAATAAAACATGAGAACAAACACGGAACGCGCACGGGAACGGCTGACATTGACGCCGGCGACTGAGTTTACTTTGGAAAAGGACGGCTTCATTGGTGTATTGTATCGGCCGGAGCGGGATGAATATCCGGGAAAGGCCGTTATCATGTTCGGCGGCAGCGACGGGATATACAATCTTACGAAGCTGGTTGCGGAGCAGTATGTAAAGCGCGGGATGACCATCCTTGCGCTGGCCTATTGGAACGAACCCGGCCTGCCGGATGGCTTTGAAAAAGTCCCGGTAGAATTGGTGGAAGAAGCCGTTCTGTGGCTGCGCGGGCAAGGCTTTGAAAAGGTCGGTCTGTGGGGAATTTCCATGGGCGCTGAGTTGGCGCTGCTGGCCGGGAGCCTGATGCCGGAACTGATCTCCTGTGTGACGGCGGTGTGCCCAACGAACATCTGCGGGCAGGGCTTTATCAAGAAAAAAAGCATACAGGCGCTGGAGTGTTCTGCCTTTAGCTGGCGAGGGAAAGATCTGCCTTGGGCCCGGCTGAAGCTCTCCAAGGCCGCCATTCTCCGAGACAGCCTGCGGGAACGGAGCGTATGCCTACGCTCCTGCTATGAGGACGCGGTACTCAATGCCCCGGAGGAGGCGCAGATCAAGGTGGAGAACATCGGCGGCCCGATGCTGCTTCTCTACCCGGAGTATGATGCCATGTGGCCCTCCGAACTGTCTGCGGAGAAAATCAAGGTGCGGCTGAAGGAGAAAAATTTTGCCCATCCCTTCAAGTGCGTCGGCTACAAATACGCCAGTCATATGCTGATCCCGGTGAAGTCCCGGTCCACGGTCATGTTTCGGGTAGAGCGGAAATACCCGGAGCAGTGCTGGGAGAGCGACATGGACGCCTTTGAAAAGACGCTGGCGTTCTGGAAAGAGGTCTGGTGAGATGAATTGGACGAGGATCGTACTGGACGGACTTGCTATGTGCGTGGTGTTCAATGTGTCCACTGCCCTGCTGTGGACGATTGCTCCGACCGCCTTTTCCCAGATGATGCCGAAGGAGATACGAAAGGCCGCCCCAAAGCTGACTCGGAGAGACTTCATCATACTGGCGGGTGTGCTGCATCCGATGCAGGTGCTGATCATCGTCTATATGGCCCTGAGTGCCGTAAATGCTGGCGTCAGCGGCTTCTGGACGCTGTTCTGGACGGCGTATATCGAGATGCTGTTCGTCAACTTCGGCGACCTCATCGGGCTGGACGTTTTTTTCCGCGCCTATGTGTGTAAGCATGGCCTTGTACCTCCAGGCACAGAGAAATGCGAAGCGTGGGGACTGAAAAAGTGGATGCTCATGCTGGCGCTGCCGGAGCATTTGCTCGGCTGGCCGCTGTTTATGTGCCCGCTTGCTGGCCTTGTCGCGGTAGGTGTTGGCTGGCTGATTTGACAGGAGCATTTTCTGATTTAAAAGAGGTATAGGGGGCGACAAATATGTCGAAGCAGGCATCAGAATTTCAAGAAAAATCCATGTCCCTTGTTTATCGGGGAAAAGAGATATTCAAGCCGTTGAACACAGGCCGCATTGACGATCGCGTGAGCTGTGTCCGTGAATATGTAGCAAATATTTTCTTCTACACCAAAGATGGCGTCACCATTATGATCGACGCAGGTTACAACTATCCTCGTCTAAAAGAAAAAATGGGCTGGCTGGGTTTGAACCCCGCTTCTATCCAGCACATCTTGATTACCCATCAGGATACCGACCATGTGGGAGCCGTAGAAACAGACAGTGAAGGCTTGTTCCGAAGCGCCACTCTTTACATTGAGGAAGAAGAAAACCGCTATCTTACCGGGGAAAAGCGTCGCCGGGTATTTGGGGGCCTGTATAAACTCCCAATGGTGAAAATCGAAAATAAGAAAAAACTTTTGAAAGACGGTCAGGTTTTCACGACTGGAGATATAAAAATCGAGTGTTTTCTGGTTCCCGGCCATACCTGGGGGCATCTGGTATATCTCATTGACGATAGCTACCTTTTCACAGGGGATACGATCTGGTTTGGGCCGGATGGCGGCAGGAGTTTCATCAATATGCTGGCGGAGGACAACAAACTGGCTATCCGCTCTCTGGCGGTGCTGGAGGAAAAACTGCGGGGACGTGGCCTGAATCCCATCATTGTCACCAGGCATACCGGGTGGACAGACAATATGGACTTTGCTTTTGCCCGCAAGGACAAGGTTTGTAACGCCTGGTGTAGACAAAAGCCTCATGATCCCACCGCTCCTTATGACGGCTATGACGAATCGGATGATACCGAAGAAAAAGCCCGGACTGTCCGGCTGCCAAAGCAGAACACAAAATTCAGGATATGACTGGTATTGTCAAGGGCGTTTCTCACATTTTACCAATTCTTAAAAGTGCGCATGTCATGCGCACTTTTAAGGCATGTGGAACTTTTTGTGTCAGGGAGATTATATCATACGATACAAGTACATCGCATATTAACGATTTGATTCCAGAATCAGCACGATTCAATCCGCTCGTCAGATGGAAACGATACCTTCAAGGAACGTCACGTCTTGCTCAAAATTGTGACGATTGTATTCACGCTATCCTTCAGTTGCGCCTGTTCCTCCGGCGTGTAGCGCTCTTCGAGTGTGCGCGAGAGGTTCCGAAGAATCTCATCCCGGCAGCTGCGCATAAAATCCATGCCCTCCGTCGTCAGGCGGATGTGAATCCGGGTTCGGTTGGCCGGATCGACGAAGCGCTCAACGTAACCCGCGTCTACCAGCGGTGCGACCGCGCGGGTCGCCTGTTCCTTTGACGATGAAATGTAGCCCGCCACTTCCTTCATCGTCATCGAGCTTCGGGAACACAGCAACGCAAAGATGCTCAACTGTGTCTTCGTAAATGGGAACCTCTCTCGATTGACGCTGGACAGAATCAATCGTTGAATCAGCGGAAGGACGACTAGCAGCGAATTCTCTTCCCAGTCGCTCTCATGCGGCTCCATAAGAACACCCCTTGCGCAAAATCCGAGATAATCATAGCACCGGGGATTACAAAAGTCAATGACCATTTGGTCGACGCGGGCATTATTTCGCCGCCCCGGCAGCCGTGGGTTCGAGGAACACGCTGGGGCTGCGCTTGTATGTGGCGAGACTGACGCCCACGAGGGCGACGGCGCAGGCGATGGTGCCGGGAACGGTGGAGCCGAGGCCGAAGGGCTCGCCGATCAGCTTCCAGCCCACGCACACCGCGAAGCCGCTGAGGATGCCCGCGATGATGCCCTGCTTCGTCGCCTTCTTCCAGTACAGCGCGGCGAAGGCGGGCAGTCCGGCCGCGGCCGCGTAGAAGCTCCAGGCGAACATCAGGATGTTGTAGGCGTTCTTGATGTACAGCGCGATCACTAGCGCCCCGAGGGGCAGTAGTATGGAGAACAGGCGGTTCAGGCGCATCTGGGTGCGGTCGCTCATCTCCTGGCACAGGGTCGCGCCGATGTCGTTGACGCAGGTCTGCACCGACACCAGCAAGTAGCTGTCCGCCGTGGACATGATGACCGAGAGTATGCCCGCCATCGCCAGCCCGGTCAGGCCAATGGGCAGTACGCGAATCGCCAGCGCGGGCACGACCGCGTCCGTGGTGCCGTAGACCGCGAGCACATCGTCCCCGATGATCTGGTGGGCGACGATGCCCATGAAGAACACCAGGAAGATGGTCACGCCGTACACCGCCGTGCCCAGGAACATGCCGCGCTTCGCCGCCCGGCGGTCGCGCGCGGCAAAGGCGCGCTGCCACATCTCCGCGCCCGCCATCGTGAACACCAGGTAGGTGACGATGTCGCCGAGGATGCTGCCGTTCACATAGGGCTTGACGAGGCTCGGGTCGAGGTTGGCCGCGAAGCCGGAGAACCCGCCCGCGCTGCGCAGCGAGGCGATGGGGATCAGGATGTAGACGAAGAGCAGCAGCATGTAGAACTGCATCACGTCCGTGTAGATGACGCCGAACAGGCCGGAGGTGGCGGTGTAGGCCATGAACACCAGGCAGGCGATCAGCGCGCCGGCTTCGTAGGAGATGCCGATGTCACCGCCGAGCATGTTGATGATCGTCGCGGCCGCGGTCACCTGGGAGGCCACCGTGCCCATCATCGTGAACGCGATCAGCGCGGCGATGAGCAATTTTGCTTCCCTTCCGAAGCGCCGCTCAAACAGGCTTGGGATCGAGCCAATGTTGTACTGCACGCCGATGTCCGAAATTCTTCCGGATATTCCGGAAAATATGAACATGCCAAGGAGGTACGGAAGCGCCGTCATGATCGCCTTGAAGCCGCTGGAATAGGCGACCCCGGCGCGTCCCATCAGGCCGCTGCCGCCGATAATCGTGGCGCAGACCGTTGCCATCAGCACGATGGGGCCGAACGATCTGCCGCCGTCGTAAAAGTCCTTGGAGTTCTTGATCCGGCGCACGGCAATGACTCCAATGACGACCATCGCAACCAAATACAGGCCGATGATGATTAAATCCAGGGCATGAAGTTCGGCATGATTCATAATTCTGCACTCCTTTCATTCATAAAATGCTCAAAACATTAAATCAATTATATATCAATAATTGATAAAAGTCAATAGTTGACACAAAAAAGTGCCGGGTGTTGGCCATACGCAGCGACATTCGGCATCCTGCGCGAGCGCGGCTCAACTTGCGGCATAACGAATCGGGTGATATGATATAGGATCAGCCATCATCTGTTTGCAAAAGACAATGACAATAAAAGGAGCCTGCGTCCCGACGATTTCCGGGGGGGGGCAGACTCCATGCGCTAAATCACCGATTCTCTACAAATGAACACAGCAGTCACGTAGTGCTCAACATATGCTTTATTGGCCTATGATTTTTTTCAAGATAGTCCAGAGATACTCCCTCTCCTCCAGAGTCAATACGTCGAACATGGCGTCGGCTTCTTCGCCGCCGTGGTGGAGCTTATGCCCGCAGGCGCGGAACAGCCCCTCCAGCGTATCGGCATCGGCGTGATGACGGTGCCCGCCGCGTTCGCTGCGGCGCTCCTCGCGCGAACCGCGGCCTTCGGGGTCGTGCTCGCCACGGCGATGGCCCTCATGCTCGCCGCGCTCTCTTCTGTGGATTCCTTCCTCCACAACGGTTTCCCCGCGCTGTTCCCGGGCGAAGCGTTCTCCTTTTCCGCAGCCGGGATTGGTCAGGGGGCAATGTTCCTTGCAATGGGGGCAGTTCGTGATGTTTTCAGACATGGTTTACTTTCCTCGCTTCTTCTCAATATTGTTCGTTTAGTCTCCCAGCGGCTTATCGTGAAATTCCGCATAGAGGTCGGGCAGCACCTGCGCCAGATGCGCACGCTCGATGGTGTTGTGCGTCAACACGTTCTTGAGGTAGGTCTCGTCCACGCGCGTGTCTGGGTCGCGGATGATATGTCCGTCCTTCGCCCAATAGCCCATCCACTCGCAGTTGATGCTTTCGCGGCCGCCCAGGGGGCAGGGACGCGAGAAGCGCAGCACCAAATGGTGGCCCGGTTCGTCGAACTCCTCCCAGCACGCCTCCACGCGGCAGTCGGCGGCCTCCAGTTCCGCCTTCTTCTGCGGGGCGAGGCCGTATTCCAACAGGTCGATGTTGTGGGACACGGCGGGCATCCCCTTGCTCGGATCGCCGCCCGCGCCGAGATCCAGCGTTTCCAGAGACCATACGCCGTCCCTGTCGTTGACGCCGTTGACGAAGCGATGATCCCAATGATCCAGCGGATTCCAGATCTTGTAGCGCAGATTCCCGCGCCCTTCGGGGAGCTCGGACGGATGCTGATTGTACCACTTTCCGTACCAGCGCCTCCACGCGCCCTGCCAGGTGGGGGCGGTGGTGGAGTATTCGATGTAAAAGCCGCTGCCGTCCGGCATCATCGTATAGCCATAAACGATCTCGGGATAGCCCTTCGGGCTGAGCCAATCCAGCCACTTTTCCACGGGAATCGCCTGCTCGACTTTCATCGGACCCGCGTTCAAGATCTGCTGTTGGAGCGGGTTGGGCGGATACAGAGGATAGTCGGTGTAATACTTGGCATAGGGCAGCGTCAATTCCTCCGGGGAAAGCTCAGGCACTTTGATGTGCGGCATACAGTTCTCAGTAATCAGTTCCATCGTTTCCTTCCTTTCTCAGCCCACGACAAAGCCGCCGTTGACGTCGATGCGCGCGCCGTTCACGAAGCTCGCTTCCTCGCTGGCGAGGAATTCGACGACGCTGGGCACGTCCTGGGGCACGCCGAGGCGACCGATGGGCGTCGCCGCCAACAGGCGCGCGCGGGTCTCGTCATCCAGGGTGGTCTCCGGGGGAACATCGGCTTCAATGTGCCCCAGCAGCACGATGTTGCTGGTGATGCCTCTCGGCCCAAGCTCCCTGGCCATTTCGTAGGTCAGGGCTTCGAGACCGCCGCGCGCGGCGGCAAACGAGGGATCGTTGGCCCAACCGCCGTGGCGGCCGTCGCTGGAGGTGATGTTGATGATGCGCGGCGCCTTGCTCATCGCCAGGTAGGGCAGCGCCAGCTTGACGTTCACGAATGCGGATTCCACGACCTCCATGGAGTGCCGCCAGATGGTCTTGTCGGTGTGATCGAAGTCATAGCGCACGTGGCCGCCCTTCGCGTTGACCACCACGTCGATGGAACCAAAGGCATCGTAGATCCACTTGTGAACATCCGCCATCTTGGAATCTGGCTTGTAGATCTCCGGCGCGGCCTCCATGTTCCAATCCAGCTTGGCCTGGGGATTCTGCGCAAAGCCGATCACGCGGCCCTCGTACTCCGGATTCTCGGTGAGTATGCGCTTGATCGCGTCCTGCGCCTTCTGATGAAAGCCGCTCATCAGCGCCACGTTCATGCCGTTCTTCAGAGCCATCTTGACGATCGCGGTGCCGTTGTTGCCCGCGCCGCCGGTGATGATCATCGTTCTTCCCTTAAGTGTAAGCATATTCTCGCCTCCGATCAATCCGCATCCATGGGCTTATCGTGATACTCCGCGTACAGCTCCGGCAGGAAGGTGTACAGATGCTCCCATTCCACCAGCGTATGGATGACGACCTTCTTCAAATATTCCTCGCTGCAGAAGGTGCTCTCGTCGCGCACCAACTTCCCATGCTCTGGCCGCCAGCCGATCCACTCGCGGCTGCGCGTCTCAATGCCGCCCTGGGGACAGGGGCGGGAGTAGCTCAGACAGAGGTGCGTGCCGGGCTCGTCGAAGGTCTCATAGGAGCCGTGGTTGGTGAGCTGGCAGCCAGCGGCCTTGAGTTCGGCCATCCACTCGTCCGTCATGCCGAAATCGGAAAGCGGAAATTCGTGGCGAATCGTGTCGTACATGCGGTCGCCCTGCCCCATGTCCAGGCTTTCGGTGGTATGGATGCCCTCGGAGCCGTTCTTCCAGTTGACGTAGTAGTGATCGAAGTGATCCGCGTAATTCCAGATCTTGTAGCGCAGATTGCCGTGACCGGGCACCATGCTCCGGCTCTTCAGGTTGCGCCAGTTGCGATACCAGCGCTCCATCTCAGCGGTGATGTGCGGCGGGCGAACGCGGTAGGTCGCCACGTAGCCGCTGCCGTCCGGGAACATGCAGTAGCCCAATTCGTACTTGTCGTAGCCGTAGGGCTTGAGCAGCGACATGAAGTTCTCCGGCGCAATGGCGTCCTCCACCGGGATGGGATTCATGTTGTTGATGATCTGCATCTCGACGGGCGTGGGATAGTGCAGCGGGTAGTTGTAAAAGTATTTTGCCAGTGGCATCTTCTCCTCCTCGGGGAAGAGCTTCTGCCTCACCTTAACGACGGTGGGGTCGTCGGTTTGAATGATCTCCTTATCGACTTCAACAAACATTGTGCTTCTCCTTTCTTAGGACTCAAAGCGCTCTGTAAGCCACTCGGCGACGAAGTCATGCAGCGTCCGCATGGTATCGCCGAATTGTCCGGGATGCGCCTCACATTTGCGCGCGGGGTTGAACTTGTGATCCGCGCCCTCCACAAAGGCGATGGTCTTGTCCGGGGCGGCGGCCATATCGTAGATCGTCTCCGCCGCGAGGAACTCCCAGCCGGCGGTCATGCCCATGACGAGCATCGGCTTGCGAATGTGGCGCACATTTCCGGGAGGACAGGCGTAGGTCGTCTCCCAGTCGATGCCGTAGACGCCGCAGTCGTCGAAGCCGTAGCCGTCGAGCGTGCGCACCGCGTAGGAGGAGAGATAGTTCCGCACCGTCATAATGCGCGCGCCGTCCACCAGCGAGTGGGTCAGTGATACGGGATTCTCCGGGCCTCGGACGGAGCGCACGATCTCCTCCGTGCGCGTCCCGTCGCCGTGCAGCAGCAGGTGCGCTCGCTTCGTGTGGCTCATCAGGCGGATGTCCTGCGCGAAGAGCTTGTTGTTGAAAAACACCTGGTTCGCGCTGGGAATCGTCAGCGATTCATCGTCGGAGTAATCGCCGAGCCCCGCCTCGATCGCCTTCAGGCGGCTCTTGGCGTAGCAGAGAATTTCATTGTTCCGCTTGCCCTGCGCCTGTTGAAAGCGATGGATGAAATCCTCCGGAAAGAGCGAGCCCTCCGGATCGAAGCCGTTGGCGGGATTGAACAGATCGAGGTCGGCGTTCAGGCGCAGCCCGCTGGCCTCGTCGATGATCGCCGGATCGAGGCTGAACAGCTGCATGGCGGCGTTGCCCCAGTTGGAATCCAGCAGCATCACGCCGTCGGCGGGAGGCAGTGCATCGCTGATCGGGCAGGGATAAATCATCTCCGGCCCCTGGAAGATCTGCGCCCCGTTCTCCGCGATCGCCTGGTAGGCGGTGAGAAGCGTTGCGCCGCCCGAATGACCCATCAGAACGATATTCCCCACATTGTCGCGCCTGCGCAGCTCCTCGATGGCGGACTTGACGGTTCTGAGCTTGTCGTTCTGGGAGAAGAACAATCCCTCTTTGACCGGGACATTGGCGCACATCACCCGAAATCCGCGCCTGGCGAGCTCCTGACCGGTGGGAAAGGTCAGGTAGTCCTCATCGGAGTGCATTACGAGCACCGTAGTGAGCCGCTGTGCATCCAAACCTTCCGGTTCGTATATCAGCGCCGGAGCCCGCTCCCCCACCCGCAGGAAGGTCACGCGCACCGGGTTTTCACGGTTTGACAGCTTCTGCGGCAAGTTTCTTCGCCTCCTCGTTGATCATTTTGAACGCCTTAAACGCCAACGGAATCGCAATGGCGAGGCAGATCATATCCGCGATGCCCTGCGCGCTCGCAACGCCAACTTCCTTGAGCAGCAGCGGTGCGACGATTGCCACAGGAATGAACACGTAGCCCTGGCGCGCCGTGCTCATCAGCAGCGCATAGCGCGCCTTGCCGATGCCGGCGTAGAACATATTGATGATGGAGTTCAGCGCGTGCGAGAACAGGAATATGCTCTGCAGGCGCACCGAGATCACACCCAGGCGCAACACCTCCGCGTCCGCCTGAGAATTGAAGATGTGAATCAGCGGACTCGCCAGCACGCAGAGGACTGCGCCGAAGATCACCGCGCCGATGATGGAAACCTTGATGACAAATTTCAGGCCCTCGCGCACGCGCTCCATCTGCTTCGCGCCCCAGCCAAAGCCGGCGATGGGCTGATATCCCTGGCCGAAGCCGAGGATCACGGCGAAGGGAATATCCATCACGCGGTTGGCAACGGAGATGGCGGCCAGCGCGGCGGTGGAATAGCCGCCCGCGACGCGGTTGATGGTCACGTTGGCGACGACGCTGAACGCGCTGCGGAAGAAGGATGTAGAACCGATTGCGAGAACCTCCTTGATGTCGGTCAGCACAAACTTGATCTTGCGAATTGCGATCTGCACCGAACAATGCTTTCGGAAGTAAGGATACACCAGAATCAGGAAGCTGATGGTCTTGGAGATGGCCGTGGCCATGGAAGCGCCGGCGACGCCCAGACCGAAGACGTAGATGAACAGCGGATCAAGGAAGCAGTTCAATACGCCGCCGATGCCGATGCCGATCATGGCGTACATGGCGCTGCCCTCCGAGCGCAGGCACATGTTCAAAATGAAGCTGCCGATCATGAACGGCGCGGCGTAGAGCACGTAGGTCGCGTAGTCAATGGAGTAGTTCACGCACTCCTCGGTCGCGCCCAGCATGAAGACCAGCGGCCGAATGCTCAGCTTGCAGACGATCATGAAGATCACGCCCAGCAGAAGCCCCGTGAAGAACGAGGTAGAGAGCACGCGGTTGGCGTCCTCCTCCCGCTTCGCACCGAGCAGGCGCGCGATGTAACTGCAAGCGCCCGCGCCGATCAGCGAGCCGATCAGCGTGATCGTGCGCTCCAGGGAGTTGTTGACGCCCACGGCAGCGGTGGCGTTGGTGCCCAAGGTAGATACGAAATAGGTATCCACGAGGTTATAGATGGTGGTGATGAGCTGCGCGACGATGGTCGGAACAGCCATTTGCGGTACGAGTTTGCTGATCTTCTCGTTCAGCATTCGGTTCTTCTTGTCTTCACTGATGGGCCTTGCCATGGCGCCGTCCTCCAATCCGTTCGATTTTCTACATCTTCATTGTAATCAACCAGTATCTGTCAATCAAATCCGTTTCGCCGCCCACAGTTTCCGAAGTGGAAACCATTTCTCACGGATTGTTCGAGGTGATCGTGGCCCCAGCCGCATCGTTCTTCCGTATTCCCTGCGGCAGGGAACGATAGAGCATGAATACGGTAACGGATGCCAGCGCTGAGGCAAAGAAGCACAGTGGAACCACAACATCCATCCAGGAAACGCTGTCTCCTCGCATCGCCGCGATTGCCGCAAGAGAGGCGAGCGCCAACAGAATCGCATGAATCGGCGCGGCAATTTTCAGCTTGGTGTTGATGTCATTGAAATATTGCCGGGAGAGCTGCTCCTTCGCGGCGCAGAACTGCGCCACGCCTACGACCTCGATCAGGATTGCCGCCAGGCCCAGTCCGCTGAACAATCCAACCCAACGGTTCCAGTTGAGCGATGACTGTGCCAGCGCACCCAGGAGAAAGATGGCGACGGAGAGGATTTCGGCCATTGCAGCGAGATGCTTTACAGTGCGGATGCGCTCCTGCGGTGCCTCCCATACATGCCAGTTTCCAATATAGACATAGCGGGTTCTCCATCCGCGCTGATTGTCGCAGGGCTCCTGTACTGTCTGGTAGTCCTCTTCAAAGGCTTGCCTGTAAGTCTTCATAGCCGTTATCCCTCCGTCGCCAAATCTAAGCCATCACAGAAGGTTGATCTCCTTTGCCTTGTTGCAGGCCACAAAGTGGCCGGGAAGCGCTTCGTTCAGAGTTACGCCCGCCTTGCAGCCCTCGTCCGCGTAGGGGCAGCGAGAAGCGAAGCGGCAGCCGGGGCCGGGATTGATGGGAGATTTGATCTCACCCTTGAGCAGTATGCGCTGCTTGGGATGGTGGATGTCCGTGGTGGGTATGGCGGACAGCAGCGCCTTGGTGTAGGGATGCAGCGGGCGCTCGAAGAGCTCATCCTTGGGGCTCTTCTCCACCATCTGGCCGAGGTACATGACGCAGATCTGATTGGAGATGTGCTTGACCACCGACATGTCGTGGGTGATGAACAGATAGGTCAGCCCCATCTGATCCTGCAGATCCATCAGCAGATTCAGTATCTGCGCCTGAATGGACACGTCCAGCGCGGAGACGGGCTCGTCACAGACGATGAACTTCGGGTTCAGCGCCAGCGCGCGCGCAATGCCGACGCGCTGACGGCGGCCGCCGTCCAGCTCATGGGGATAGGACATGCGCAGGCGCTTCTCGATGCCCACGGTGTCCATCAGCTCCCGGGTGCGCTCCCTGATCTGCTCGCGGTTCATGCCGCCGGTCAGATGCAGCGGTTCCTCGATGATGTCCTGCACCGTCTGCCGGGGATCGAGCGACGAGAAGGGGTCCTGAAAGATCATCTGCACGTCCCTGCGGAACTCCACGAGCTGACGCTTGTTCAGCGTCGTCACATCCCTTCCGTCGTAGAAGATCTGTCCGCCGGTGCTCTCGTTCAAATGAATCAGCGTGCGCCCCAGCGTGGACTTGCCGCAGCCGCTCTCGCCGACCAGTCCGACCGTCTCTCCTTTTTGAATCTCAAAGGAGATGTCGTCCACGGCGTGCACCATTCCAGCCGCGCTCTTGAAATACTTTTTCAGATTCTTGACTTCAATCAACGCTGCCATGGGTCATGCCTCCTCACTGCCGGTGCGCCAGCACCGCGAGTAATGTCCGGGGGAAACTTCGATCATGCTGTCCTTCGCAAACGCCTTGCAGGCGCGGCAGCGGTGGGGACAGCGGTCGAGGAAATCGCAGAAGCGGCGCTCCTGGGAGGGATCGGGCGGAAGTCCCTCAATGGGCTTCAGGCGCGGCACGTCGTGCTCCAGATCGGGCAGCGCCGCGAACAATCCCTGGGTGTAGGGATGCGTCGGATGGTCGAAGATGTCCTCCTTGGTGCCGCTCTCCACGATGCGCCCCGCGTAAATCACGCACACCTTGTCGCAGACGTCCGCCACAATGCCCAGATCGTGCGTGATCAGGATCATCGCCGTGCCCAGCTCGTTGCGCAGGCCCTTGATCAGATCCAGCACCTGCGCCTGAATGGTCACATCCAGCGCCGTGGTCGGCTCGTCCGCGATCAGCACCTTGGGCGAACAGGCCAGCGCCAGCGCGATGACCACGCGCTGCTTCATTCCGCCGGAGAACTGGTGGGGATACTCATTCGCCCGATCCGCGCCGATGCCCACCATCTCCAGCATCTCGATGGCGCGCCGGTTCGCCTCGGCCTGGGTGCACTTGTGGTGCTCCTTATACCCCTCCGCGATCTGGGACATGACCGTCTTGACCGGATTCAATGCCGTCATCGGGTCCTGGAAGATCATGGAGATGTGCTCTCCGCGCAGCTTGCGCAGCTGGGCGTCGTTCATCTTCAGTATGTCCTCGCCGTTGTAGAGGATCTCGCCGTCGACGCGCTCCACGGAATACTCCGGCAGGATGCGCAGCGAAGCGCGCGCGATGGTGGTCTTTCCCGCGCCGGTCTCGCCCACCAATCCCAGCGTCTCGCCGGGCTGCAAATCGAAGGACACGCCGCTGACCGCGTGGATGATGGAATCACCGGAATGATATTCTACCGTCAGGTTTTTTACCTGAAACAGCGATGCTTGATTCATTTTGTCTTGCATGGTGCTCACCTCATCAGTCTTTCAGCGTCGGATCGAGCGCATCGCGGAAGGCGTCGCCAATCAGGTTGAAGCTCAGCACGGTAATCACGATGAACAGACCCGGTACGATGACCATGTGGGGATAGTCGCGGATGTAGCTGCGCGCCTCCGACAGCATTGCGCCCCACTCCGGCTTCGGCGCCTGTACGCCCAGCCCCAGGAAGCTCAGCGACGAAGAGGTCAGGCCGTTGCGGCTGATGGTCATGGCGATCTCCACGATGACCGGAGAGACGGAGTTCGGGATGATGTGCCGGAGGATCGTCTTCCACGTGGGGCAGTTGATCGTGCGCGCCGCTTCGATGTATTCCATATTGGCAATGCGCAGTATGTTGGCGCGCATCAATCGAGCGAAGCCTGGTATGCCCGTGATGCCCAGCGCCAGGATGCACTTGTCCACGCCGGTTCCAAAGACCGCGCAGAAGGCCATCGCCAGTACCAGCGTCGGGAAGGCTTGAAACAGATCCAGGAAGCGCATCACGCAGGAATCCACGAAGCCGCCGAAGTATCCGGCCACCGCGCCGAGCAGGATGCCCAGCACGGCAGACATGGCCGTGGCGGTGATGCCGATGACCAGCGTGTAGCGCGCGCCATAGAGCACGCGGGAGAGCAGGTCGCGCCCCATCTGATCCGTTCCCAGCAGGTGATTCCAGTTCGGGGTCTGATACCACTCCGTGATGTTGAAGTCCGCGTAGCCGTAGCGGCAGATGTACGGAGAGAGCACGCAGAGTATGACGATCGCCGCGAGCATGACCATTCCGGCCACCGCGCCCTTGTTGTGAGAGACGCTCCTCCAGACGTACTTGAGCGAACCCGGCTTTACGCTCTCCTTCGGCTTGCCGTGACGATGTCCGTGGCCGCGCTTCCCGTGGCCATGCTTCCCGTTGCGCTCATGGTCATGATCTCGCTCCTGAGGTTCCACGATCTCATTGAGAATCTCTTCAGGCATTTGCTGCCACCTTCTTTCTCTTGCTGGACGAGGCGTACTGCGCCTTGATGCGCGGATCGACCCATGCGTAGAGCAGATCCGTAAGCAGCATGATTACGGAGAACGTGAACGCAATGAAGATGATGCCGCCGGTGCAGGCGTTGTAGTCGCGGCCGTTGATGGCGTTGACCAGGTACTGGCCGATTCCGGGGATCGAGAATACGACCTCGACGATGGTCGCGCCGCCCAACATGCTGCCGAAGCGCATACCGATGACGGTCAGGATGGGGATCAGCGCGTTGGGCAGGGCGTGGTTGTAGACGACGGTGTTTTCCTTGAGTCCCTTGGAGCGCGCGGTGGTGATGTAATCGGAACGAATGACCTCCAACATGCTGGCGCGCACCTGCCGGGTGAAGCCCGCCAAACCGCCCAGGGAGTTGGCGATGACCGGCAGTATGAAGTGCTTCCAGCCCGACGCGCCCGAGGACGGCAGCCACCCGAGCTTCAATGAGAACAGCAGCACCAACAGTAGCGCCGTCCAGAAGCTGGGCATGCAGTCAAACAGCAGCGTCGTGAACAGGGAGACCTTGTCGCCAAAGCTGTTGGCGTGCACCGCTGTATAGATGCCCAACGGCAGGCCCACCACAATGGTCAGTATGATACTGAACACCGCGATGTAGAAGGTGTACGGGAAGCGGGTCATCAGCTCGTATTTGATTTCCGTTCCGCTGGTCAGACTGGTTCCAAAATCGAAATGGAGGAAGATATTTCCCACGTACTCTCCGAGGCGAACGACGAACGGCCGGTTGAGGCCCATCGCTTCGCGCTTGAGTTCGATCTCCTCCTGCGTATGCACACCCGAACCGAGCGCGAGCTGAGCAGGGTCGCCCGGAACGAAGTTCATCAGAGTGAACATGATGATGCCCACCGCCAGCAGCAGCGGTATCATGATGAGCAATCGCTTAATGACGTATTTGACCATGTGTATCTCCTCACTTTGCTTTTCCGACCCTTCGGGTAGAAAAACCGGCGGAAGGCGAAAAGCTCGTCTTCCGCCGGTCGAAGCAGTCCCGTTTGGATGCTGTGGCTCGGCTTACGCGAAGGTCATCGCGTTGAGCACGGGGTTGAGCTTCTGCAGGCAGACGTCGGTGATGTTCGACGTAGTCACGATGGAGCGGATCTCGGTGTACAGGCCAATCATGTAGCAGTGCTCCGCCACGTAGTCGTGGAAGGCGTTCATGTTCTCCTCGCTGCGATCCGCGTTGGCGGCGACCAGCAGCTCCTGCAGGGTCGGATCGACCGTGAAGCCCTGGGTGCCGTTCTCACCGTAGTTGTTCTCAGAGAACAGGTCGTTCCAGAAGTGGGTCGTGAAGTCGGAGATGGAGTCGGAATACTCGGCGATGTCCCAAGCGGTGGGATCGTCCTGATAGGTCTGGCGGAGCGCGCGGTCATAGGCGCAGATCTCCAGGTTGATGCCGGACTGCATCAGCATGGCCTGCATGGCCTGATAGGGGCCCTGCGGAGCCTGCGCGGTCACCAGGATGCGCACGGTCAGCTCGCCCGGAGCGTAGCCCGCGTCGGCCAGATACTGCGCCGCAACCTCCGGATTCCAGGGGAAGTATTCCTCGGTATCCCACTCCTGCACGTAGTCGGGAGCCAGGTTCGGAGCGACGTCGTAGCTGACGATGCCCGCGTCGGAGCCGCCGCCCATCAGCATGGTCATGGAGTCGAAGGCGTAGGCGATGGCCTTGCGGACGTTCTCGTCGGCGCAGACGGAGTTCTCGCTGGTGTTGAAGATCAGGTACTGAGACATGGCGTTGTTGTAGTTCGTGATGTTGTAGGCATCGTTCTCCTCGAAGCGGCTCACGTCCGTCGCGGCGACCTCCGCCATGTCAACCTCGCCGTTCTCCAGCGCGATGGAGCGCATGGACGCCTCGGTGATGCAGCGGATGATGATCGTATCCACGTTCTGCTGTTCGACGGAGGCCAGGTTCTCGGTCTTCCAGTAGTCCTGCCTGGCGGTCATGGTGATGGAGGAGGCAGTCTCGACGGCGGTCACGGCGTAGGGGCCGGTGCAGGCGGGGCTGCTCTCGATCTCGTCCTGGGACGCGCCCTCGTACCAAGCCTGGTTGGCGATGGAGCAGCGGCACAGCATCTCTTCGATCGCGCCCTCGGTGCCGTTCTTCAGGTGCAGGGTCAGGGTGTAGTCGCCGGTCGCTTCCGCGGAATCGAAGTAGACGCCGATCTCGGACACGTAGCCCAGCTCGGCCAGCTTGGTATAGCTGAACACCACGTCGGCGGCGGTGATGGCGTTGCCCTTGCTGTCCACGATGTTGTCGAAGATCTCCACATCGTAGGTCGTGTCATCCACCTTGGTCACGCTCTTGGCGGCAACCATTTCCAGCTCGCCGGCTTCGAGGGCGGCGCCAATGAAGGGACGGTTGCACAGATGCGTCCACATGGTAGCTTCGGTCCAGTCGCGCACGGCGCCGTCGCCGCCCCAGGGGCCAACGGTGAAGGAGTCGTCATCAACGGCCACGGTCACGGTGGAACCGGCGGTCTCCGCGCTGGCGGGGCCGACCATCGTCAGTGCCATCATCAGGGCAAGCAGAAGAGCAAGAAAATGTTTCATGGGGTTTCCTCCTTTGTTGTATTGGGTTTCCCGTTGGCTAAATCATAGAATAGAATCACTGGTAAATCAATTCCATTGTTATACTCACAGTTTCCTGTTTGGAAATAATCGTCCCTCATATCATAAAAATGGCACATGCAATTTTGTAAATTATGTGGTACAATAGAAGCAGGAGAGAAGAACCGGTTGAATCTGCACAAAGGACAAACGACGCACTTGCAGAAAGGGAAGCCTATGGAGATCAGCATACTTGCCGAATTTGTCAAATTGGTGGAGACATGCAGCTTTCAGCAGACTGCGGAGCTGATGAATCTCTCCCAATCCGCGCTCACCAAGCACATCCACAAACTGGAGGAAGAACTGAACATCACCATGTTCGACCGGTCCCAGCGTTCCGTCCAACTCAACGAGTACAGCCAGCGATTCTACCCCTACGCCCGCCAGATCCTGGCCACATATAACGAGGGCGTGGCCGCGCTGCAGGAGATGAACGCGCAGGAGGAGGGTTCCATTACCATCGCCTACGATCCCCTGCTGGGTCAATACGGCGTGGTGAACATTCTCGCGGATTTCTCGCTGAACTATCCCCAACACGCCCTCAGCGCCGTGGAGAGCTACAAGGCCGCGGAGATGCTTGCGAACAAGAAGTGCGATTTCGCGTTTGTGAGCGAAGCGGACGCGGAGAATACCCCGTTCAGCAAGATGATCTTCCGCACGGATCACCTGGCCGTCGTCATGAAGAAGGATCATCCCCTGGCGAACAGCAGCAGCGTTACGCTCTCTCAGCTTGCGAACGAGCGCTTTGTGCTCCATTCCAATCACGTCAGTACGCCCCACGACGAGACGCGCAAGTTCATGGAGATCTGCGCCCAGCAGAACTTCAAGCCCAACATCATCGCCGAATCCCATTTCACCTCGACCGTGCTCCACTATGTGCAAAAGGGAATGGGAATTGCGGTTCTGAACCGCATGCACATCCCCGACACATCGACCGCGACGGACCTCGTCCTGGTGGACATCAGCCCGACCGTCCGCACCTACCTCTACATGCTCTACCCCCGCCGCGTCACCTCCCACAGCGCCAAGGATTTCTTGCACTACATGGTGGAGTGTTGCAGTCAGTAAAGTCGGCAAGGCTGACAGCTTCCCATTTACGAAAGAACTTGCCCCGCCATTCCTTGAATCGGAATGGCGGGGCGAGATTTGTCTTGCTTCTGTGGTTATTCCGCCAGGATCTCAGCGGGCGTAGCGGAGTAGATCACCTCGACGGCGGGATTGCCATCGGGATCGAAGTCCGGGCCGCTGACGAGATACCAGTATTCGCCGTCAAAGAAGGGAATGCAACCGGCCTCCCACAGATCGTGCGCCACCTGATACTTGTAGTTGCCATCCTCATCGTCAAACAGATTCCTGATGAAGCTGCCAACGTGTGCGGAGTAGACATCGTTCATCGTGGAGCCCATGTAATCGTCCGTCGCGGCGTCGATCACCTTGCCGTAGTGCTCCAGCGCATAGGCGGCTATGAACGTGCTGGTGGTCGGGCCAGGGCAACCTTCATGATCCATGCTCTTGTAGTTTGCGAGCACCGTGTTGTCCATCTCATTCCAGATGGACGGACCAACCGCCTTGTACCCCATCGTGCTGATGCCAATATTGATGCTGCCCGCGATGGCATCCTCGTTCCAGATGCGCACCCACTCGACGAAATCCTCCATGATCTCATCCGTCAGCGGCGTCGCATAGTCCATGCCCATGCCCTTGAGCGTCTCGTTCAGCGCGTCCACATCGACCATTTCGAGAATCTGGTTCTGCCAATCGGCATAGGCGACCCTCGCGGCTTCATCATAGGTCTCCTTGTTCGCGTCATACCAGGCGGGCGCGGGGCCAATCACCTTGACTTCGGTGCGAGGCGCGGGCGTGTTGAAATACGTGGAGCGCTCCTCTTCCGGGGCCTCCGCCTGCGCCGCCAGATCCTCCGCGGTGATCTCGGTGAGCTGGGTGTTGCCGTTTCCGGCTATCATGACCTCCCAGGTGACGTCGCCGTCTACATAGCTGTACTTGCCGGGATTCACGGTCGCACCTGCCACGGACATATCCTCTCCCGCAGGCTCGATGCTGCCATCTTCATTCATCTTCCAGGTAGCCGAGCCATCCGCGGCGCAGAAAGCGGGCATCGCATCTGTCGTCTCTTCCCACTCGCCGGTGGAGAAGTATCCGTTGCCCAGATCTGACCAGCCGACGGCAACGTGCGTCGTGCCGATGTTCTGCTGACCATTTTCTTGCTTCGGACCGACATTGAGCTGGACGACCTCCGCGGCATCCTTGCCGAACTCGGTCAGCAGTCCGCTCACATAGTCGGTGCCCATCGACCAGTACGCATTGCCTTCCTCGTCCACGAGGCAGGCGAACGCGCTGCCCGTGTCGCTGACATTCACATTCGCAAGCACCGTCAGATCCTTGTACTGTTCGGGAGCGTAGTTGTCATCAAATTCCTTGACCTGCTTCGCGGAGACCAGACCATTGAAGTACAGGAAACCAGAGCTGAGCAGCTTCGCGCCCTCCGCAAACGGATAGCCGGTCTCGGCGCCAAAGTAACCCTCCCACTCGGAAATGCCGGGGAACGCGCTGCCCACGTAGGCCGCCAGCAGATCCACCTGGGAATGGCCGGCCAGATCCTCTCCGGTCTGCGTCCAGATCATGTTCACGACGTAGTTCCAGGCATCGTCCGCGATGGACTTGCCGACAGCGGCCTGTGTTGTCGTGGGAACGGAGTTGCGCACATAGCACACCATCCAGTTGCTGTCCACGTCCGCCCACTTATCCAGAGTCGCCTGAATATCATCTGTCACATCCGCTTCGGTGACTTCAATGGTCTGCGGATTGACCAGGGAGAGAATGACCGACGGATCGAAGATGGAGTAGACTTCCGACTTCCACGCTTCAAAGGCGCTCAGCACGGCGGCCTCCGTCTCCGCCGTGTACCAGGCGGGAATCTCATCCTCGCAGATTTCGATCTTCCAGTCCCCGTCCGGGTAGAGGTAGGGGTACGCATTGCCATTGTCGGGAACGACGCAGATTCGAGCAAAATCCGCATCCTCTGGGATTTCGTTGGCTTGGATGAGCGTGTTGAAGCTCTCGACGGCGACTTCGTTGTAAACCGTTCCATCCGCGGTCAGGATGGCGACAAAGCCCTGCTCGCTCTGGCCAGCCTCAGCGAGCACAGCCGTGAAATCCGCCCCTTCCGCTACGACAGCCGTCGGTACGACCATGCTGAGTACGAGTAGGAAAATCAGAAACAGTTTCTTCACTTGGGTATCCCCCTTCGTTATTCTCGATGTTCTAATTCTAACGAAGAAAGACATTGCAATCAATTCTTTCGCAATTTGCCCCTATTTCCATTCTGGAAACAGAGAAAACAGCGTGGCAATTTAAATACATTTATCTAATCTGACAGAGAAAGCCAATCACCCATCAACGTTTTTCTCGTTTCCAAACAACAGTTTTTTCTTCTCCTTTGCGGCGTCTTGGATTTTCTCTATGGTATTGATTGGAAATATCCTTCAGAACATCGATCACAGAGGCACGTCCCGTTTCTTTCCTTTCCCTTGATACGATTTCACCCAAGCGAACGGCCACCTTCTGAATTGCTTCGGTGAAGTGGAATGCCATGAACCGTGTGCCAATTTGCGCATTTAGTCTCTGCGCCAGTTGTTCCCGTTTCTCCTCGCGCAGATGGATGAGTGCCTCTTTGAAGTCGTCATGATTCGGAATATCCGCTCCTTGCATCGCTTCCTGATACTGCGTTTCCAGCTTTTGCAGGATGCCTTGGTTGTTCCGTTTGGTACCGATCAAAACCTCAAGCCGTTTGCTTCCAGCCTGTACTTGCTTTTCTATGCCGCGCATCTTCTCTTCATCCAGATCGCTGTGTGCTCGGTAGAAATAGGCTTTGTTTCTCTCCCAGCTTTGGATTTCTTCCTTCTTCGCGTCGATTTCCTGTCCCAGCTTGCGTCGCCTGCCCAACTCTGTAATCGGCAATTTCTTGCGCTGTTCTTGTAGTCCGGAAAGTTCCATCTTCTTGTAGCCGATTTCTTGTTCGATTCGCATGTATTCGTTGTACAGATTCAAAACCGGCTTTAGTTCTGCGCGCACCTGTGCCTGCTCGTCAACCAGCTCCAAATTCAAGTATTCCAGCTCCACCATCCGCTGCCAGATCGCCGCCAATTTCTCCGCTAGAATCGAAATGGCGTTCTTTGCCGCCTCAACAAGGCTTGCAACCAATACCTTCAGTTCCCGCAGCAGCACATTGTCCCTCCGTATCTGCCGGTTCAGTTCGCAGCGATCCGAGACAAAGCCTTTCCGCTCCATTGCCTGCGCTTCCACGCCTTCGTGAATCGTCGGCTGCTCGTCCAATCCTCTCGCCGCGTGGCTTCTGTGGTCGATGCGCTCCTCTCTTCTGTTTTGCTCCAACGCCTGATTCGCCGCGGTAGCCCACGCTTCGCGCCACGCCAGAAGCTGCTCCTCGCTGTTCCACCTCTCTGAGATCGGATTCTGTCGCCCATAACGCGTGCACTTCGGATTCTTGGATGCGCGCACGAGATTTTTCTCTTGTGCCTCGGATGACGTCATGTATACCTTCTTCTTCCCAACCTGATACGGATATTGCTTCTCCCACCCCTCCTGTTGCGCCTGCACAAATTCGGCTGCCGTGAAGCCGCACTCCTCGCCATCCCTCGCGCAGAGGTACTCCTTTTCCGTCTTCTTCTGCCACGTACCGTCCGGGTTCAGCGGGCGCACCGTCAACATGATGTGGGCATGTGGATTGTGGCCGTCCGTATCATGGATACAAGCATCTGCGCACATGCCCTGCTCCACAAAGCTTTCCTCAACATATTTCGAGAGCAGCTGTATCTGCTGCTCCCGGTTCAGTTCAACGGGAAGTGCCAGTATGACCAGCCTCGCCAATCGACTGTCCTTCGCCTTTTCTGCCTTCTCCACCGCGTTCCATAGTGTCGCCCGATCCGCCCATGCCGCCGGTGCACAGTCGGGCAGAAATATCCGTTCAAAGACGAGTCCTTGCTTTCTCGTATAGTTGTGATGAATCCCATCGTACTCACTCGTGATCTCTGAACAGCTCATGTAAGCGGCCGCTCCAATCGCCGTCCGCCCTGTGCTGCGGGTGATGATCGTCGTGCTCAAATGATAGATTGCCATCCGACCGTATTTCTCCTTTCCTTCGTTCTGTCGTTTTCTGCCTCGTCGTAACCCAGCTCCCGTACCCATGCTTTCGACTGCGCACAGTCGAAAGCATGCGCCGCCGGGCGAAAAAGGAATGTGCGCGGGCGTAGCACATTCCTTTTTCGCTCGGCGGCGCGAGGGTTCCGCAGAACCCGCATTGCCCCCTCGGAGAGCGCACGACTGCCGCAGGCAGTACCACCGCCCGCTTGCGGGTGGTGAGTAAGTGCGCCCTTCACAGGGAAAAGAAAAGGAAGCCCCGGTTTCCCGGAACCCCCATCCTCTGAATCCAGTGTTTTCTAATCATCCGCATAGTCTCGACCGCAAAAATCCCTCCAATTCTCCAAGCTCCACATCAGTCACTCCTGGCAAAACCTTCTCCAAAATCGCACCTTCCTGAATCAATCGCCTCGTCCTCAGCTTTCGTTCCCGCACCCGGTCGCGTGCCTGAGCCTCCTCGAGTCGATGCTTCGCCTGCATCAGTTTCTTCTCGTTTTCCGTCAATCGTTTCCCTCCTGATTCTGTTTTTCGTTTGACAGCAAAAGGCGGCTCGCGGGATTCCTCCCACGAGCCGCTCTTGATTGCCTCTTATATTGTTCTGTCCTTGTGTCAGCTCTGCGCCGCGATCTGCATTTGCTCGCGCTTCTTGCGTTCGTATCGCTCCTTGCTCTTTTTCCGGTAGTACTCCCGCCGCGCCTGTTCTTTCTCTTGCTGCGCCTTCTCCTCCGGCGTCAATTCTGCCTCCGGCAAATCGAACCTGCCGATGAATTTGAAGTGAATCTCGATCTCCTGCACGCGCTCGCCCGTGCTCCTGTCAGGCGCATGCACCACGATCTTCTCCACAAACTCATTCAACATCGGCGTCGTCAATTCAGTGAAGTCCGTGTACCGCTTTGCCAATTCCAGAAACTGTTCCACGCGCTCCTCGTCTGCCTCGTACTTCGCCAGCTCCTGTTCGCCCTGCGAAACAGCCGCTTCCAATTCCTCCTGCTCTCGCTCATAGTCGCCGGACAACAGCTTGAACCGCTTTTCCATCAGGTCTCCCTTGGCATAGGATTCGTACAGCTTGCGAATCAGCACGTCCAGCTCCGCGCTGCGCCGCTGCTGGCGGGCAATCTTGCGTTTCAACTCCTTCGCTTCCTCCGCTTGCCGGATCTCCGATGCCGCCCGCACGCGTTGGACAAATTCCTCCTCGTTGGAAATCGCGTAGCCGCTCACTGCACGAATCGCTTCCAACACCAGAATCCGCAGCGCCTTGCTCGTAACGTAGTGCGAACTGCACTTTCGATGTACGTTGTGCATCGTGCGGTAATACGTGCTGCAATCGTAGTAGTCCGTCCTGCCAATGTGCCGGTGGTTGTACATCCGCGCGCCGCAGTCCGCGCAATATACCAGCCCTGTTAGAGGATTCGCCTCGCCCACTGTATCCGTCCGATGCTTTACCTCACACAGTTTCTGTGCCAACTCCCACGTCTTCGCGTCGATGATCGCCTCGTGCGTGTGCTCGAAGATCGCCCAATCTTCCTTCGCTCGCCACTTTTGCTGCTTGTCCTTGTACGAATCCTTGTACGTGCGGAAGTTGACCGTATGCCCCATGTACTCCGGCTTCGACAGGATGCTCTGCACTGTGACCGCCTTCCAACAGTACGGCTCACTCATATCCGCATTGTCCTTGTGCGTCCCGCAGCCCCGCTTTGCAAGATACACGGACGGCCTCTCAATCTTTTCCTCGCGCAGGATATTCGCAATCACACCCGGCCCGTTCCCTTCGATGCAAAGCTGATAGATGCGGCGAACCACACTGGCCGCTTCCTCATCAATCAGCCAATGGTTCTTGTCCTCCGGGTCCTTGCGATAGCCATAGATCGCATGGGCAGTCAACGGCTTCCCCGACATTCCCTTCGTGCGAAAGGATGCCTTGATCTTCCGGCTGCAGTCCCGCAAGTACCACTCGTTCATGATGTTCGGGAACGGGGCAAACTCGCCGCTATTCTGGTTTTCGCTGTCGATTCCGTTCGCAATCGCGATGAAATGGATTCCGTGCTGCCGGAACAGCACCTCCGTGTAGAACCCGACCTGTAAATAGTCGCGCCCCACGCGGCTCATGTCCTTCACCAGCACCGCGCCGATCTCTCCGGCCTCGATCCCCGCCAGCAGTTGCTTCCATGCGGGGCGCTCGAAGTTGCCGCCCGACCAGCCGTCGTCCGTGTAGTGCCGGCAATTCGGATAGCCGTTCTTCTCTGCGTACTCCTCCAGCATCCGCTTCTGGTTGACGATGCTGTTGCTGTCGCCCAACTGTTCGTCGTCGCGCGACAATCTTTCGTATAGTGCCGTGATCTTCTCTGCCTGTCTGTTGCTCATTCCTGAACTCCTTCCAGACTGCACGGCTCATTTGTGGCGGTTTCATTATAACATGACCGCCGTCGTTTCGCAAGCGGTTCAAGTTGCATTATGCCGCTCGCCGGGTGCTGCGCTCCGCTCCGCGCCAGCGCGTCGTTTTCGACCATGCGGAGAATCTTTTCTTCCATCGTCTCCTGGCTGTGGCCGTCGAAGAAAACGCTGACCTTGTACGTCGTGGAGCCAATTCTGCGGGTCATTCGCCCGCTGCTTTTTGGAATCATATAGCTGTTCCTGGTGATCATCTCCTTGCTCTATACCTTAATTCTGGCACGATATGCAATCAAAACCGGCACGGATTGTTTGCGCCTTATATCTTTCCGTGCCGGTTTTGAGCGGGTTTGGCACCCGCATTGTGCGAGGACGTGGTTTTCTCCGTGCCATTTTTTACTGTCATTGGCACATCAGAATAAATCGAGGAAGCATCGCAGATTCTCCTCTGCCTCCGCCCGCTCCTGTTCGTCTGCCTCCTGTACTGGCTGTGGGGGAACAACCTCATTCGTGTGGTGGATGCCCGTTCTATCGAACGAGCGCAGCTCCTTCCTCAGCTCTTGTATGATGCGGTCAATAAAAGCCGTTTCATCATTCTTCCTGGTTTCGTTCTCTGCACAGGCATTGAGCGCCTGAATGATGAACCGATTCTTTGACTTGTGCGCACCATCGCTGTCGGCTACATCCGCATTGCGGCTTTGCAGGTATTCCCACGCCCTGCGATCCTGTTCGCGCGCAAGATTGAAGCGAAGGTTCAATCGCCTCTCCATCATGCGCGCGTGTCCTTTCTGCGGGAAAGCTCCGCCATGTACTCATACCCCTTCGCCATCGCGCAAACGTCGCTGCGGATTGTGACGCGCTCCTTGTCGTAAGTCCCGAAGTTCTGAACCAGACAGCTTCCCCCGCCGACCACATACAGCCGCATCTGGTTGGAATCATATCCCCTCTCCCGAAGCCTGCGAAAGATGCCTTCCGTGTATTCTTTGGCTACGCCTGCAATCGCAAAGATGTAGTCCAGAGAAATATCCGCGTTGCCGCAGCGCAGGACAGTATGAATGAGGTTGTCGTCCAATTCAGCATGGTACTTCCGCATCATATGTTCCCGAACGGCCAACGCGCATTGCTGGGTGCCATACTTCTCGGTGAACATCCGCCGCACATCCGGCTTCCGGTTGAAGATGTGCAGAATGTTCATCGTACCGTTGCCGATGTCGCAGAGCATGTGGGCACCGCTAAACTTGTGCAACTCCTGCGCGATGGCCGCAAAGCCTTGCGGATAGACCTCGCATCCCACAAAGCGGACATGATAGGCGACCCTCCGAAAGGTGAATTCCACCTCTTCATTTTGCAGCAGGTATTTCCGGAACGCCGTCTTTTGTTCGCTCACCCAAGTCAGGGGCAAACCAACCGCCAGCAGCACATTTGCTCGCGTGAGGGATTCCCGGCGCAGTTCCATGGCAATGGCCGCGAGAGTGAGGACGTAATAATCGTTGTCGTCGAATTTGTCCGCGAGGAATTCCTTGTGGCCAACGCCGATTGTGTAGTAGCAGTTCGCATAGACGAGCAGGTCTTCGACAAGGGACATACTACTGCCAATTTGCAGTATACCTGCAGGGAAGCAATCGTTCGCCGTCTTGATGTTGCCATAGCCGTGGTCGATTCCGATGATGCGCACATTGTTGTAATTCTTCAGATACACTCCTCCTTTGATTGAATTGGGTTTATCTCAAACTGCCGCACAATTTGGAGAGGGAAGGCGAGGAAAATTGTGGGGGCAGTTATTAAATTATATTTCATTTGTGATTTCTGTTGATTCACTGGCCTTTCGCATGTATACTGAATATGGAAAAAACAAGCGCAAGGAAACGGAATGAGAGCACTCAAATACACAATCTATGAAATATCCGCGCACAGCATCCTGTCGGCGGCGATTAAAATAGAGGACGGCTATCGCTTTTCCTTTGATGCAACCGAACCGTCGAAGGAATGCTTCCTCGAAGAAACCCGGCAGGACGACTGTCCGATCTTCTATCAGGCGATGCGGATACTCGGATTCAACGCACCCTTTGCCGGCGTCTCGGATCAACTGCGGGACGTGTTCGTATACATTGATTTCTCCGGAATTTTTGACCGCAGCCCCGTTGGAAAGGTGTTGGAGGCACAGGAAAAGGCGGAATACATGTTCCGCCCGGAGGGCATCCATCTGCATTTCGGCAGGGGAGAAAGCAGATACCTCGCCTTTGAACGCTCTGCCAGCATGAGTCGCAACTCTCGCATCTCCTTCGTCCGGGAGGACGTATATGACGCGCTGCGGGAGCGCATGTTGCTAGGCATGACAATCGGCAACTGCCAGCTGTCCAAGCTGTATGCCTACAATGCCCTGCTCTTTACCTCGGGCAGAAGATGCGGCGATTCAGAGCTGCTTTTCCCGAACCGGATCGCCGTCATAGAGAATCCTCGAAGCGTCGTGAAGGATGTCCCTGTCGTCACCGTCGAGGACGACGGCTCGGATGCGCCCGTGCGAAAGTACCATCGGGTAGAGAAGATAGCGGATATAGAAGTTCTGGAGTTTGACGGCGAGGGCTTGATTTCACCGGAACTGGCGCGGAAACTTGATCCCTCCGAAGGCCATCTCCATCACTCGTTTCAGATCCGCCTGCCCTACATCAAGGGCGTCGTTCACGAGGTGGATTTCAGGGGATTGTT
>CANQEW010000036.1 GCA_947596085.1 uncultured Clostridia bacterium
CACAAGCTGATCCGCCCTTACACACCAAGGCACAACGGCAAGGTGGAGCGCAGCCATCGCGAGGATCAGAAGCGTTTTTATGATACCCATCGCTTCTATTCCCTCGCCGACTTCCGCTCCCAGCTCGCCGTCCATCAACGCCGCTCCAACTCCATGCCGATGCGTCCACTCAATTGGCTCTCCCCGCAGGAATCTTTACTTGCCTTTCTTGTCCAAGATGTTTGACAAACCTACACGAAGGGCGGTTTTTTAACCCTCGTATGGCTTGAATCCTCCCCTGTTCGATGGTATACTGTTCGCGGAACGCGCGACCGGCGCGACAAACGTACGGAGGGAAAAGCGATGCTGGATCAATTGCAGTTGGGCGTATGCTACTATCCGGAGCATTGGCCGGAGTCCATCTGGGAGGACGACCTCGCGCGCATGAAGGCGTGCGGCATTCGAACCGTGCGCGTCGGCGAGTTCGCCTGGGCGCTGTTTGAACCCGAGGAGGGGCGGTTCGACTTCTCCCTCTTCGACCGCTTCCTGGCGCTGGCGGAGGCGCAGGGGATGCGCGTGATCATGGGCACCCCCACGGCGACGCCGCCCATCTGGCTGACGGAAAAGTATCCCGAAGTGCTCAACGCGCGCGTGGATGGCGTGCCCTACCGCCACGGCCTGCGGCGGCACTACAACTACAATTCCGAAAAGTATCGCGAACTCTGCGCACGCATTGTGCGCCAGATGGGCGACCACTTCGGCCGTCATCCGGCCGTCGTGGGCTGGCAGATCGACAATGAGCTGAACTGTGAGACGAACGAGTTTTACTCGGAAGCGGATCACCGCGCCTTCCGCGCCTACATGCGCGAGCGCTTCAAAACCCTTGAAAATTTGAACGACAAGATGGGCGGCGTGGTTTGGAGCCAGATCTACACGGATTGGTCGCAACTGCACCTGCGCCGGCCGACGATCCACGATCAGTACAACCCGCACCTGCTACTTGAAGAGAAGCGCTTCTTCTCCGAGAGCGCCGTGCGCTTCTGCCGGATGCAGTGCGAGATCCTGCGCCCGCGCATCGGGGATGCGTTCATCACCACCAACGGCATCTTCGACAATCTGGACTATGAGCGACTGATCGGCGGCGATCTGGACTTCCTGTGCTACGACAGCTATCCGAACTTCGCGCTGGACATGTACCAGGAGCCGGCGAAGCAGGACAAATATCCCGATCGCAAGTGGAGCCGCAACCTGAGCCTGACGCGCGCCCACTCGTCGTCCTTCGGCATCATGGAGCAGCAGGCGGGCGCGAACGGGTGGACGGGCCGCATGGAATCCCCCATGCCCCGCCCCGGCCAGATGCGGCTGTGGACGATGCAGAGCGTGGCCCACGGCGCGAACTTCATCAGCTATTTCCGCTGGCGCAACGCTCCCTGCGGCACTGAAATCTACTGGCACGGCCTGAACGATTACGACAACCTGGAAAACCGCCGCCTGGCGGAGCTGCGCCAGGTGCGCGACGACTTCAAAAAGCTCGCGGAGGCGGCGCAGGCCCCCTACCGCGCGCGCGTCGCCTATGTGCTGGATTACGACAACGAGTGGGACGCCGCCTGCGACCGCTGGCACGGCCGCGCGCACAGGCACAGCATGGACGGCATGTTCCGCGCGGCGCAGGATTTGCACGAGCCGATGGACTTTCTCTACCTCAACGAGGAAACCACCGTCGCGGATCTCTCGAAGTACGCGCTGCTGATCTATCCGCACGCCGCGATCCTGGAGGACTCCGTCGCGGACAAGCTGGAAGCATACGCGCGCGGCGGCGGACAGCTGATGTTCTGCGCGCGCACCGGCTACAAGGACCGCTGGGGGCGCTGCCCGATGCGGCCGATGGGCTTCCGCGCCGCGGAGCTCTGCGGCATACGAATCTCGGATTACACCTTCGTCGGCCCCCACGACGAGCCCGGCGCGGCCGTGATGGACGGCGAGGCGCTCGACATGCCGCTGTTCAACGATATACTGGATGTGACGCGCGACGACGCGCGCATGGAGGCGACGTACAGCGCCAACTACTACGCGGGAAAGCCCGCCGTGGTATCGCGCGCCGTCGGCGCGGGGCGCATCTGGTACTATGGCGCGGCGCTCTCGGAGGCTTCGGGGGCGGCGATGCTGAAAAAGCTCGGCTTCGGCGAACCCTGCGGCAATCTGCTGGAACTGCCCGATTCCTGCGAGCTGGCCGCGCGCGGCGACTACCTGTTCGTGCTCAACTACGCCCGGACGGAAGCGGCGATCCGCGTGAAGGTTCCGATGCCGGAACTGCTCTCGGGCGAAACGATGAGTGGCGAACGCAAACTGCCGCCCTTCGGCGTGATGGTATTTCATTCGTCGAAATAGGAATCGCGAAATTTGGCCGCTTCCTCCGTTTGGAGGGGGCGGCCCTTTTAATCCGCGGTTATTTTTCTATCCCGGAAATAAAGAAGCGTTCAATTGCGCGTCCGGGCGCGGCGCGGTATAATATTCTCGTCAGGAGCCCCTGCGAATTTCCATTCGAGGAGGAATCATCATGCAAATCAACCGCGTGATTCAGGAGCGCCGCCGCGCGCTGGGAATGACACAGGAGCAGGTGGCGGGCGCGCTGGGCGTGACCCCTTCCGCCGTGAACAAGTGGGAAAGGGGAGTATCCCATAGTTAATCATATAAGAGAACATGATCTACCCACGCTTACAGAATACTTGGAGAAACTCTCCCAAATTATGTCTAAACCTCCAAAGCAGTGTAGAATAAAAACAGCAAAGGAGGATATAAGATGGCACGAAAGAGAGACTGGAGTCCGGAAGAGCAGGCTAGGCGAGAGAAGATTCGTGAGTTGCTACAGCTGGCGAACGTAGGAAGCATGGACGACATCCACGAACGGTTTAAGGAAACTATCAGGGAACTCATAGAGAACAGGTTGGAGGCCGAACTGGACGGGGAACTCGGCTACGGCAAGTACGACTACCGAAACAAGACCACGGACAACAGTCGAAACGGGCACAGCTCGAAGAAGCTGAAGACGAGCTACGGGGAGATCGAGACGTCGCGGGATCCCAAGGGCGATTTTGAGCCGCAGCTGATTCAGAAAAAACAGACGAGCGTCAGCCAGGCCATCGCGGCAGCCTATCCAAAGACGAACATCCTGAACTGCATCGTCCACCAGCTAAGGAATTCCAGCAAGTACGTCTCCTATAAGGACTTGAAGGAACTCATGGCGGACCTGAAGCGTGTATACGCCGCTGTGGACGGGCCTTCCACCCTGGACGCGCTGGAGGATTTTGCCGGGAAGTGGGACAAGAAGTATCCGAAGATATCGAAATCCAGGGGGGAGAAATGGGGCAATCTGAGCACCTATTTCAAGTTTCCGGAGGAGGTGCGACGGCTGATCTACACGACCAATGCCATCGAAGGTTTTAACCGGCAGCTACAGAAGGTAACTAAATCCAAGTCGGTCTTCCCGACGGACGACATCTTGTTGAAAATGCTGTACCTGATGATGATCGACATTACGGCCAAATGGACCGGCAGGCGACAGGATTGGGCCAGAATTCACGCTCAACTAAACATCTTCTACGGGGACCGACTGCTGGATTGAGGATTAAACGGAATTCCGGCCTGCCAAACAAGCCGGAAGAATCGCATACTGGCCGGACGAATTCAAGGGTCTGCATGCCCTGCGGGCGCTGCGATGAACGGCGCTTCGCGCCGCCCTTGACTTCGCCCGTCCGGCATACTATGATGTAAACATGCGAACATCGGATGCCTCCGCTGCTTGTTCTCATTTAACTATCTGGCGTTTTAAGAAAAAACTTAAACCTGTCAACGTTTACGCTTGTATACTTCCTTGCCATGTTCCTCACCTCTTGCCCCTTATTTTAACACAAAGATGGTAGTCACAAAAGTGCCTACCATCTTTTACTACATCATCGGTTTTCCGACCCGAGGCTTCTCTGCGTCAGTGGCGCTTACGCCTTTTTCTTGGAGGTCTTGAAGAAGGTCTGGATGCCTTCGACCACGAGGATCAGCGCCAGGATGACCATCGCGGCGGCGAAGAGCAGCTGGAACCAATCGCCCCAGGCGGCGGTGCCCGCGCCGACCATGCCGACCTTCGCGGAGACGGTCATGCACAGGCTGGTGATGGTGGCAATCAGCATGAAAGCCATCGGAATGTAGAACATCTTGTTGTTCTTGCCCACGTTGCCCAGCCAGGCGCACACGGCCATCAGCGCGATGCCGGCGAGCAGCTGGTTGGCGGCGCCGAACAGGCCCCAGATCTGGCTCAGGCTCAGGCCGCCCAGTACGCAGCCGATGACGACCATCAGCAGGGTGCCGGTGAGCGGGTAGGCCAGGAAGCGGCGGATGCCGGTGGCATCCTTGTAGGAGGCCTCGCCCTCCTTCAGGAACAGCTCGGAGAACATGAAGCGGCTCAGGCGGGTACCGGTGTCCAGGCTTGTCAGCGCGAACACGGACACAGCCAGCGTCAGCATGGCGTAGATCGTGCCGTATATCGGGGAGCCCTCGCCGAACATGGTGGCGATGCCGGTGGCGAAGGCCACGGCCGGGGAGCCGAACTCGCCGCTGGTGTACTTGGTGAACACCATACCGACGGCGATCAGCGAGATGATGCCCAGCGCGGACTCGATCAGCATGGAGCCGTAGCCGATGGGCTTGGCGTCGGCCTCATTGGCCAGCTGCTTGGAGCTGGTGCCGGTGGAGATCAGGCTGTGGAAGCCGGAGCAGGCGCCGCAGGCGACGGTGATGAACAGCGCCGGGAACAGCGTGCCGATGCTGGTGGTCCAGCCGGTGAACATCGGGATCTCGAAGTGGGCGGTGCCGGCGAACGCGGAGAACACGATGCCCAGCAGCGCGACGATCATCATCGCGTAGAGCAGGAAGCTGGACAGGTAGTCGCGGGGCTGGAGCAGGATCCAGACCGGAACCAGCGAGGCGATGGTGATGTAAGCGCCGATGAACACGATCCAAGCGGTGCGGCCCATGGCAAAGCCGGTGTTCAGGCCGAAGATCAGCATGGCCACAATGGCCAGGATGCCGATGACGGTGGCCGGCAGCGTCTTCAGGCCCGCGCGGTTGGTCAGCAGGCCGTAGATGATGGCCAGCAGGATGAAGCCCAGCGACACGATGGCGGTGGTTTCATTGCCGGTCGGCTCAGCCGTGAAGCCCAGAGGGTTCGTGGAGGCGAAGGTGCCCGCGACGACGTTGACGAAGGACGCAATGACCAGGATCAGCACCAGTAGCGCGAAGATGATGAACAGCTTCTTGGCGCGGTCGCCCATGGAGTCCTGAATGATCTCGCCCACGGACTTGCCGCCGTGGCGGATGGAGGCGAACAGGGAGCCGAAGTCCTGCAGGCCGCCGAAGAAGATGCCGCCGATGACGCACCAGAGGAACACCGGCAGCCAGCCGAACACGGAGGCCTGAATCGGGCCGTTGATCGGGCCCGCGCCCGCGATGGACGAGAAGTGGTGGCCCATCAGCACGGCGGGCTTGGCGGCGACGTAGTCCACGCCGTCCTCAAACTCGACGGCCGGGGTCTTGCGGCTGGGGTCGATGCCCCACTGCTTTGCGAGCCAGGAGCCATAGTAGCTATAGCCCAGCACCAGCAGGACAATGGCGGCGGCGATGATGAGAATTGCAGTCATTGAGATTTCCCCTTTCTTCTCCCTCTAAAGGTGTATATTGCGAAAGAGCTTTGCCAGATCCCGCCCCCGCCTGTTCCAGGTCAGAGCCCCGCTGGTAGTCTCTAATGCAATCAAACGAAAGCTGCTCCAGCCGTGCAGCAGGAAGCGATAGTTCCGGGAGTAGCGAACCGAGCGCAGGTAGCGCCTGGCCTCCTCGGAGATGCGCTCGACCAGCAGCACCAGCGCGATGTTCGTGCTGCGGTGGTTGGCATGGGGCTGCACCCGGGCCTCGCCCAGCGTCCAGGCGCGCTCCACGAGTGCCTGAACCTCCGCCAGTCCCATGTCGCCGCCCGTGGCGAAGTACACGTACTCGTGATCCTCCGATTCGGACAGCTTCGCGCGCTTCGTCAGGAAGTATTGCTCGTCGTGGCTGTGGAATACCGCCTCCGCCACGAAGGGCGGCTCGATGCCCTCGGCCTGAACGTTGTAGTACCGCTGATACGATTTGAGCAGGGTGTTGAGCACGTCTGCCGGCGTCATGCGGCGACCTCCTTCATCCATATCAGGTCTGCTGGTCCTCGGAAGCCTTGCGCAAGGGCCCCACCGCAGCCTCCGGCGCGAGCTGGGCCATGCGCTCCATCACGGCCTTCGCCGCGCGCGCGCCGGGCAGTTCGATCTGGGCGAGCTCTCGCTCGCCATCGCAGATCACCAGGCTCTCGATCTCGAAGTTTCCGCGGCCGCAGCAAAGCTTCGCCGGGACCTGGGTCACGCGGCGAAAATATCTTTGAATGTCGCAATAGGAGATGTAATACGTCCGGAGTCCGGCGTGAAAATAGAGGCGCTCCTGACCGAGGCGCAACTTGCCAACAGAATAGGCTTGCGCATATTCTGATTGCAGAAAGGTTTTTTCCTCCGTCTGAGACGTGAGGGACGCGAATTTCACAAGTCAGCCCCCTTGCTCCTCTGGAAAGCGGCCATATTCGACCCGGCATCTTTTCCCATTATACCAATTATTCATTCTATGTATAAATTATAGCATAATGTCTGTGGTGATTCAAGGAAAAATATGGGCGCTAACTCCGTCAAATATGTTCAAAAGTCTTTTCTCCGGAAGAAGAAGTTTCGCTGAGAAACAATCCGTACACGTTATGCCAAGCTGTGCAGATAAAGATCCATCTGTACGTCCCCGCCCGCAGGCCAACCATCCTCTTTTCCCCTCAGGAAGCGCGAAGAGGCTCCCTCGAACGGGGGAGTCTCTTGCTGTGTAGGGTATGGAATTATTTGCCGAACAGGCTGCCGAACCATTCCTTGACGGTGTCGATGATGCCATCGCCGACAACGGCGTCCAGATCCTCGCTGGACAACTCGCCGTTGGCAGCGCCCTTCATGCGATCCAGCAACTCTTGAGCCTGCTCCAGCGTAACTTCCTTGCCATACTCCTTCGCGATGGCAACGATGTCCTCCACGGACTTGGCCTCTTTCAGCTTCGCGATCATCTCTTCGTTCATCGTTCTTTCTCTTTTTCAGATTTTATTATTGAAACGCGCGTGCGCGTCGTCTCTCTGTTTCTCTGTTTCTTTATACGTCCCAACCGGTCGAAAGGGCCGAAGGAGGAGCAAATAATTTTTCAGGCCAGAAAGACCTGGTCAAAGCCGGTGTCCCGCAGAACAGCTTATGTACTCCCCCTGCTTACTCTTCGTTGATCTGCTCCAGCAGCTGGACAGCATCCTCGTTGCCCAGTTCCGCCGCCTGGGTGTAATACTCCACGGCCTTGTCGTCGTCCCTTTCCACGCCCTCGCCGTGCTCATACATCAGGCCCAGCTGGAGCATCGCGTGGGCGTCGTGCCGCTCCGCGCCCAGAGTGAACAGCTCCAAAGCCTTTTCATAGTCCTGCTCCACGCCCGAACCGGAGAGGTACATCTGCCCCAGCAGGGCCGGAGCCCTCATCTCGCCCGCGTCCGAGGCCTTCGAAAGCAGCTCGGCGGCCCGGGCCTCGTCCTGCTCCACACCCCGGCCGAGGAGGTACATCTCGCCCAGTATGCGCAGCAGCACCGGATCCGCCTCGTCGCCCATCGCCTGGACTTCCTCCAGCACCTGGGCGTAGAGTTCGTCCGCCCGGGCCTCGTCCTGTTCCACGCCCTTGCCTGCTTCGAGCAGCCGGGCCAGGCGGTACTTGGCCTCCACCATGCCCTGCTCCGCGGCCTGTTCATACCAGGAGACAGCCTCGGCATAGTCGATCTCCTCCACGCCATAGCCCTCCTCGCAGAATTCGCCCACGAACTCCATGCCGTTAGCGTCGCCGCCCTCCGCCGACTTGCGGGCCCATTCCAGCGATGCGACGAGATCGCGCTCCACGCCCCAGCCGTTGAAGTAGCATACGGCGAGGTTGTTCTGGGAGGTCTCGTCGCCCTGCTCCGCCGAGGCCCGGTACAGCTCCACCGCGCGATCGTAGTCCTGCTCCACGCCGAAACCCCGCTCGTACATGAGGCCCAGGTCGCACTGGGCAAAGGCGTTGCCCTGCTCCGCCGCGGCTTCGAGGAGCTCGCGCGCGCAGTCGTAGTCCTGTTCCACGCCCTCGCCCCACAAGTACATGTAGCCCAGCTCGCGCTGCGCCACCGCCAAGCCCTGCGCCACCGCGGCCTCGTACAGCTCGCGCGCGCGGTCGTAGTCCTGCGGCACGCCGGTTCCGTCGAAGTAGCGGCCGGCCAGCGTGTACTGCGCCTCGGCGAGGCCCATGTCGGCGGCCTCGATCAACAGTTCGGTCGCCTTTTCCAGGTCCCCGGCGGTGTCGGCCTCGTATGCCTGTTGGTAGATCGCCCAGGCATCCGCGTTGTCCGCCTCCGCCAGCGAAGGCATTGCCGCGCCCAGCGCGAGCGTGACGCACAGCGTCAGCGCCACCCAGAATTTCAAATGATGCTTCATCGCGTTTTTCTCCTCTCTCTTGACATGCTCCCGCGCCTCTCGACACGGGAGCGATCGGGTTGATTCTCCTCCGCAAAGAATTTGCGCGCGGGTGAAGCCATTGCTACTGCCTGCCTTTGCGGCAGCATCCGACGACCGAGGGAAGATTCCGTCGGAAGCATGCGCATCTCGCCTTCACCCGTGCGGGGTATCCTCTCGGCTCGGCTTCACCGCGGGCGCCCCTCACAGCACGGTGAAGGTGTTCGACCCTGTGTTCAGGTCGCTGATGGCCTGCGTTTCGCCCAGCAGATCCGCGAGCTCGTCCGCGCCCAGGATCTGGGGCTTCTGCAGGCTTGGGCTGCCCGTGCCGCCAGAGACGGCGTTCAATTCCTCGTCGTTCAGCGCATCCGCGCGAACCTTGCGCTCCTCATGCTCCATGATGATCCTCCTCTCCCTTTTGCCGCCGGGGGCGGCATCGGTTCTCCTTTATAATGATCGAATGTTCAGCGGCGAGGCTTCCCGCCGCGCTCACATCCCGCCCAAGGGGCTGTCCTTGTCGATTGCAAATTGGCCGCCCTTCTGCCCATTCCCGAGCAGATCGCCGAGCGTGGGGGCGTAGGCGTTGGTGATCAAGACGGACTTGCCGCCGGAAACGGCGTCCAGCTCCTCGTCGTTCAGCGCCTGTGCTTCCCTCGCGTCCTTCCGAATCTTCTTGTTCTCCATGATGAATCCTCCCTTCCTTAGCGCCTCGATCACTCTTTGCCAGCGGGATCGAGTCTCAAGTCTCCAAAGGCTCTGCCCTTCAGCGGATTCACGCGGTCGCTTATGTCCACGCTCTTGCCGCCGGCGACGGCCTCCAATGCCTCGTCGTCCAGCGCCCGCTTCGAGCGCTCAGGCCCGTGGGCCCGCCTCGCCGGCTCCTCCGCCGGCGGCTTTCTGTTTCGCATCCTGTGCATGGCGGAACCTTCCACCAGTTTTTTTGTCCCTCACATATATATACGTTCCGGCGCGGCAAAAGGGCCGAAGGTGAGAAGGCGTTCGACTGCTCCCGCTCCGCGGAGCCGAAGCGCGCCGAACGCCGGGGGGGATGCGTCACTCGGTCAGCCAGGTATCCACCTCGTCAAACAGTTCCCGCGCGTCCTCGATCAGCCGGGCGTTGCCCACGGTCACGTGCGCCCCATCGGCGGAGAGCTCGTCCAGCAGATCGGCGATGGCATCGATGTCCTCCGGCGCGGTCTGCTTGAGCTCGCGCATCTCCTGAAGCCTGTTCGCAAAGCTGTCGCTGCCCTTCAGCGCGTCCAGTATGGCCGTGCGCGCGCCCGTGAAGGGGCCCAGGGGCCAAGCGAGATCGCTGTAGGCGCTGGTGATGTAGCCGTCCAGCTCCTCCTGGGAGAGCTCCATCTCCCGCACCGCGCCGGAGAGCTGGGGCAGCACCTCGGTGAACGTCTCCTTCAGCCGCGGGTCGCGGAAGATTCGCAGGTAGGCCCATTCGCGGCTGATCACCATGTTCGGCGTGTACACGCTGTAGGTGCTGCACAGGATCGGCGTGATCACCCGGGAGTTCACGGCGGCGGCGCAGGCGCGCAGCTTGCCGGAGTAGTTCTCGATCGCGTCCTTCGTCCGCAGCAGGGCGTAGGAGTACATGGCGTCGCTGCCGTAGGTGGCGGCGACGTTCTTCGGCTGCGCCAGCGCCTCGCTGTAATCCACTGCCTCGTGCGTTTCGTCGCCCAGGAGCCCGTAGAGCTCCTGCCCGCGGCGCTTGGCGGCGGCGATGCTCTCCGCGCTGCCGGCCACGGTGAGGATCATGCCCTGGCGGTTGCGCAGCGCGCCCATGGCCTCCTCCATTCCCTGCGCGAACTCGGCCAGCTCGGCCTCGTCCATGGCGGCGATGCGCTCCTCTGTCTGCACCAGGCCGTAGTCGTTGACTCGATTGTTGTAGGCGTTGCTCTCATCGCACGCCGCCACCGCCAGGTAGAAGGCGTGTTCGTCGGGGTCGATGCTGCCCTTGTCCGCGGGCGCGTAGCGGGCGCAGCTCTCCTGCACCTCCCCGGGCGCGAACCGCGTGCGCAGCAGCTCCTCCTCGATCAGATCAAAGGCCGCGTCCATGTCCTCCTCGAAGCAGGAGAACGTGACGCGCGCATAGGGCTGGTAGCTCCAGTCCTCCTTGCGCAGGGCCATCAGCTGCGTGCCGATGCCGTCGGTCAGATTCGCCGCGCGCACCGTCAGCTCCGCCTCGTCGCAATTCTCGGTGGAGAGGACGCCCATGAGATCCATGGCCAGCGCCGCCGGGTCCAGCTGATCCGCGTGCAGGCCGGAGGCGTCCAGATAGATGTTGATCTCAGCCATGTCGCTGTCCACCTCGGAGGAGACAACGCGCAGGCCGTCCACGTCGGAATCCTCGACGGCGACGTCCTCCACCTCCTCGGGCAGATCGCGTGCGCTCACGGCCATCAGCGGCGCCACGGACACGGTGGCCGAGGTCTCCGCCATCCACTGCTCCAGATCGTCGTGCTGGGCCACCAGCTCCGCGATCTCCTCCTCACTCATCGCGGCCTTCATCTCCGCCAGACGCTGCCGGAGCGCGGCGTCGTTCTCCTCCGCGAGGCCGGGCTGGCCGGTGCAGATCACCAGGGCGGAGGCGGCGGGCTCGGCCAGATACTTATCGAGCACGGCGTCGAAGGCGCCCGCGTCCAGGTAGCTCTGCAAATTGTCGCTGTAGGTCTCCTGCGCCAGGAAGGCCAGCGGATCATACTGGGAGCCCCAGTAGTCGACGACCTCCTGCATGGCTTCCTGGGCGGTCATATCGTCGGCGTCGTACACTCGATCAAACCGCTCCTGAAGCACGGCGGAGGCGAGCAGCTCCGGATCGAGCCCCTCCTCCACGGTGCGGGCAATGCCCTCGCGCAGCGTGGAGACGACCTCGTCCTTCTGCTCGGGCTCCGCGCCGTCGATCACGAAGATGGCGCTGGGGCACGGCCCCTCGATGTCGAAGCTGATGCGCACAGACACGCCGGGCAGCCGCTCGCGGATCAGCTCGTCGAAGGGCTGTCCGCTCTTCATCATCGTGCGCACCGCCAGTTTGAACTGCTGGTTCTCCACCAGGTCCATGCCTGTCAGCGGCACCGCGTAGTACATGATGGTCTCCGGCGTCTCGCCCGCGGAGATCGGATAGGCGATCTCCCGCTCCACATAACCGTTGAGGGGCGTGTAGCCGGCGTCGGAGAGGTCCACCTCCGTGCGCTCGTACTTGCTCAGGTATTCCCCGTCGATGAGCTCCAGGAAGGGCTCCACGTTCAGGTCGCCGTAGAGCAGCATCAGCGAATTGGAGGGCTGGTAGTAGCTGTCGAAGAAGTCGATCAGGTCCTGGTGGGTCGTCGTCTCGATCACGCCGGGCACGCCGCCGGTCACGCTGCCGACCACGCTGCCGGGGAACATCGCGCGCTGAGCTTCGTAATAGCCCGTCGCATCCTGGGTCAGCGCGCCCATCATCTCGGAGTAGACCGTGCCCTGCAGGCTGATCTCCGCGTCCGCGCTGGGCAGATCGTAGCGATAGGCCTCACGGCGCAGCGTGTGGTCGTCCTGCAGAAGCATCGGGTGGTACACGCCGTCCATGTAGTAGTCCACATACCGGAGCAGCTGGTCCTCGGAGAGCGAGGAGAGCGGATAGCAGGTGTAGGTCGTGTAGGTGAGGGCGTTCAGGTAGGTGTTGTAGGTGCCGTAGAAGGCGGCATAGAACAGATCCGCGTTGGGATACTTCTCGCTGCCCGAGGTCGCGGCGTGCTCGAAGATGTGCGGTATGCCCTTGTCGTCGGTCGCCTGGGTGTGGAAGGCCACCTCGAAACCGCGATCCGTGGAGTCGTTGGCGATCCAGATCAGCGTAGCGCCGGTCTTGTCGTGCACGAACTCCACCGCCTGGGCGTTCATCATCTCATAGGGATACACGCCCCGCACCGTGAAGCCGTGCATCGCATCCCCCACCTGGGGCAGCGCCGGTCCGGATTCCTCCAGCGCGGCCTCCGCCAGCGCGAAGCCCGGTACCAGCAGCACCAGCGCCAGCAGCAGCGCGGCGAGGCGCCTCCAAGCAAAGCTTCTCCTCATACTGAAAACTCCTTTACCAAATATCTTGCGTCGTTCGGCGAGGAACGACCCCTCGCCATCATTTGAGCGGGTCTGCATGCGCATGTTGGGACGCACAGAGCCGTCCCGGTCGAACGGGCGGAAGCGGGAGAGGCTTTCACCCCTTCCCGCTCCGCATCGCCGGACGCCAAGGGAGGCGTCACTCAGTCATCCAGGTATCCACCTCGTCGAACAGGTCGCTCGCGCCCTGAATCAGCTGGGGGCTGCCTACGCTGGTGCGTATACCGTCGGCGGCCAGCTTATCGAGGATGTCCGCATAGGCGGTGATGTCCTCGGGCGTGGTCTCCTTGAGCTCCCGCATCCGGGCGAGCGTGCGCTCGAAGCTGTTCCGGTCGTGCAGCGCGTCCTCGATGGCCATATCCGCGCCGGTGAAGGGGCCCTTGGGCATCGCCAGAGCGCTGTAGGCTTTGGTAATGTAGCCGTCCAGCTCCTCCTGGGTGATGTCCAGCGCGCGAACGGCGTCGCCAAGCGACGGCAGCACCTCGGTGAAGGTCTCCCTGAGCCGCGGGTCGCGGTAGGCGTCCAGCGACACGAAGAAGCGGCTGATCGAGAAGACCGGCGTGTAGACGCTGTAGGTGTTGCGCATCAGCGGGATCAGCACCAGGCTCGTCACCGCCGAGGTGAACGCGCTCAGCTTGCCGCTGTACTCCATGCCCAGGTTTGCGAAGCGCATCGCGGCGATGTTGTACATGGCGTCGCTTCCGTAGGTGGCGGCGACGTTCCTGGGCATGGCCAGCGCCGAACTGTAGTCCACCGCCTCGTGCGCCGCATCGTCAAGCTGGGCGCGCAGGCTCTGCGTCTGCTCGGTGGCGGCGGCGACGTTCTCCGCGCTGCCCGCCACGGTCAGAATCATGCCGTTGCGGTTGCACAGCAGGGCGATCATGTCCTTCATGCGCTGGATGAATTCCCCGAGCTCCGCCTCGTCCATCTCCGCCACGCGCTTCATGGTCTGGGCCAGTCCGGCGTTGCCCACGCGCAGGTCGTAGGCATGCGCCTCGGAGAGCGACGCCTCGGAGAGCTCGTGCGCGTAGTCGTAGGGATCGATGCTGGCCTCTATCATCGGCGCGTAGGCGGCGCACATGGCCTGCACCTCCGCGGGATCATACTTCGTGCGCAGCAGCTGCTCCTCGACCAGATCAAACGCCGCGTCCAGATCCTCCGGGAAGCAGGAGAAGCTGACCTTCGCATAGGGCGCGTAGCTCCAATCCTCCTGGTAGATCGAGGTCAGCATCGTCGCGATGGCGCCGGCGGTGGCGGCGATTTTGCTGTTCAGCGCCGTCGCGTCGTAGTTCTCGGTGGATACCATGCCCAGCAGGGCCACGGCCAGCGCGGCCTCGTCCAGCTCGTCCGCCGGGACCGCCGAGGCGTCCAGGTAGATCGCAATGTCCATCAGGTCGCTGTCCACCTCGGAGGAGACCACGCGCAGCCCGTCCGCATCCGCATCCGCAGCGGTGTGGGCCACGATCTCCTCGGGCAGCGTCTGCGCGTCCACGACCTGCACCTGCGCGAGGGACACGCTCGCTTCGTTCTCGGCGTTCCAGCGCTCCAGTTCGTCGTGCTGGGCGACGAGCGCCGCAATCTCCGAATCGCTCATCGCCGCCTTCCTGTCCGCAAGCTTTTGCTTCAGCTCGGCGTCCTGCTCCTCCTTCAATCCCGGCTCGCCGGTGGAGACCAGCAGCGCGGTGGCGGCGGGATCGGCCAGATACTTCTCCAGCACCGCGTCGAACGCGCCATTGTCCAGATCGCTCTGCAGGTTCATCTGGAAGCGGTCGTCCTCCAGGAAGGCCAGCGGGTCGCCCGCCATGCCCCAGAGGGAGATGATATTGCTGGCCGCGTCCACGGCGCTGGTATCGTCGGCGAGCTTCGCCTGACGCATGCGCGAGGCGAGCACGGAGGCGGCCAGCAGCTCGGGATCGAGCCCCTGCTCCAGCGTCGCCGCGATGCCCTCGCGGATGGCATCGCGCACGTCGTCCTTCTGCCCGGCGCTCGCGCCGGTCACCCGGAACAACAGGCACGGGCACGGCCCCTCGATATTGAACGTCGACACAACGGAGACGCCCGGCAGCCGCTCCTTCATCAGCCGGTCGAAGGGCTGGCCGTTCTGCACCATCGCGCCCAACGCGAGGTTGAACTGATCGAGCTCCACCACGTCCATGCCGGGCAGCGGAATGGCATAGAACATGTAGGTCTCCGCCGCGTCGCTTTCGCCCACGGGGAAGGCGACCTCCTGCTCCACGTCGCCGGTGAGGGGCGTGTAGCCGGAGTCGGAGACGTCCACTTCCTCGCGGTCAAACTCGCTGAGATACCCGTCGATCAGCGCCAGGAAGGGCTCCACGTCCAAATCGCCGTAGAGCACCATCAGAGAGTTCGAGGGGTGGTAGTAGGTGTCGTGGAAGTCGATCAGGTCCTGATGCGTCATGGTCTCGATCACGCCGGGTACGCCGCCGGTCTCGCTGGCCACAGCGCTGCCGGGATAGGCCAGCCGCAGCGCATCGTCCAGGGCGCTGCGCTCCTGGGTCAGCGCGCCAAGCATCTCGGAGTAGACCGTGCCCTGCAGCGTGAGCTCCGCATCGGCGCTCGGCAGCTCGTAGCGGTAGGCCTCGCGCCGCATCAGCCGCTCGTCGCTCACCACCAGCGGGTGGTAGACACCGTCCAGGTAGAAGTCCACGTACTTGAGCAGCTGCGCCTCCGAGAGGGACGAGCTGGGGTAGTCGGTGTAGGTGCGCGCGGTGGAGGCGTTCATGTAGGTGTTGTAGGTGCCGTTGAGCATGGACATGAACAGATTCGGGTTGGGGTACTTCTCGCTGCCCGAGATCGTGGCGTGCTCGAATACGTGGGGCACGCCCTTGTCGTTCGTCACGAGGGTGTGGAATCCTACCACAAAGGCGCGGTCGGTGGAGTCGTTGACGATCCACAGAAGCGTCGCGCCGGTCTTGTCGTGGGTAAACTCCACGGCCTGGGCGTTCATCGACTCGTAGGGATAGACCCCCGCGACGGTGAAGCCGTGCATCGTTTCGCCCACAGAGGGAAGCTCGTCCTGCGCAGCCTCCTGCGCGGGTGCCTCCGCCATCGCGAGGCCCGTCGCCAGCATCGCCAGCGTCAACAACAGCGCCACAAGGCGCTTCCAAGCAAAGTGTCTTTTCATTCGTAAAACTCCCTTACTCATTATGATTTTGTTCCGGTCACGAACTCGCCTTGGGCATGTAGGGGCGCAGCACGCCGGCCACGTTGCTCAGCGGCATGGTCTGCAGCCAGATGCGCCCGGGGCCGGTCAGCGTGGTGAGGAAGAGCCCCTCGCCGCCGAAGAGCACGTTTTTCACGCCCTCGACGCGCTTGATGTCCATCGAAACGCCGGCGTCCATCGCCGCCACGTGGCCCGTGTCGACGACGATCCTTTCGCCCGCCTGGAGCGTGTACTCCACCACGTGTCCGTCGAATTCCGCGAAGGCGACGCCCCGGCCGGAGACCTTCTGCATGATGAAGCCCTCGCCACCGAACAGGCCCGCGCCCAGCTTCTTGTTCAGGTGCACGCTCAGCTCCACGCCGGACTCCGCCGCCAGGAAAGCGCTCTTCTGCAGCACGATCTCGTTGCCCGGCGCGATCTCAAAGGGCTGTATGGAGCCCGGGAAGCTGGAGGCGAAGGCGATCATGCCCGCACCCCCCTGGGCGGTGTAGATGTTCTGGAACAGGCGCTCGCCTGCAAACATCCGGCCCAGCGCCTTGCCGACGCCGCCGTTGGACGTGGTCTCCATCTTCATGTTGGGGCTCATCCAGCTCATGGAGCCGCCCTCGTTGATCATCGCCTCGCCGCCTTCCAGGTGGCAAACAACCACGGGAAGATTGTCTCCCAGGATCTCGTACCTCATTGTGAATACACTCCTTAATGTTGTAGTTTTTGTATCTTATAAAAGCGGATGCTTTTATACGCGGGGCCTGGATCACGCGTCGGTGCGCATGTTCAGCCGGATGCGCGCCGTGAAGGTTTTGCGCTCGGCGTTGCAGTGGAAGCGCGCGCTGCCGCCATGGTGGTTTTAGCCCTTCGCGATCATTTCTTCGTTCATCGTTCTTTCTCCTTTTCAGATTTTATTATTGAAACGCGCGTGCGCGCCGTCTCTCTGTTTCTCTGTCTCTTTATACGTCCCAGCCGGTCGAAAGGGCCGAAGGAGGAGCAAATAATTTTCCAAGCCAGAAAGACCTGGTCAAAGCCGGTGTCCCGCAGAACAGCTTATGTACTCCCCCTGCTTACTCTTCGTTGATCTGCTCCAGCAGCTGGACAGCATCCTCGTTGCCCAGTTCCGCCGCCTGGGTGTAATACTCCACGGCCTTGTCGTCGTCCCTTTCCACGCCCTCGCCGCGCTCATACATCCGGCCCAGCTGGAGCATCGCTTGGGCGTCGTACCGCTCCGCGCCCAGAGTGAACAGCTCCAAAGCCTTTTCATCGTCCTGCTCCACGCCCTCGCCGTTGGCATACATATTTCCCAGATCGCCCGGCGCAAAGATGTCTCCGTTGTCGGACGCACGGGTCAAAAGCTCCAAAGCCTTTTCATAGTCCTGCTCCACGCCCCGGCCAAAGAGATACAACTCGCCCAAAAGACGCTGAAGCGTGGCGTCTGCAAGCTCGTCGTCAGCAGAGAGAATATCGAAGGCCTGGCCGTATAGCTCCTCCGCCTTCGTCTCGTCCTTCTCCACGCCCCGGCCATCCTCGTAGAGCGCGCCCAGCCGGTACATGGCCTCGACATTGGCCTCTTCCGCCTCCACAGCCTTCTCGAACCATTTCGCGGCCTCGGCATAGTCCACGTCCACCGCGCCGTAGCCCTCTTCATAGAATTCGCCCACGAACTCCATGCCGCCGGAGTTGCCGGCCTCCGCCGCCTGCCGGCTCAGCTCCAGCGTTTTGTCCCAGTCGCGCTCCACGCCTTCGCCGCGGAAGTACATCACGGCCATGTTATTGAGGGCCATGGTGTTGCCCAGGTCCGCCCCGATCTCGTAGAGCTCCACGGCCTTGTCCACGTTTTTCTCCACTTCCATGCCGTTTCCGTACATATAACCCAACTCTACCGCCGCCTGGGCCCGGTACTCATCCTGGGGAGACTCGTCCACGACAAGCTGATAGAGGCGCACGGCCTCGTCCGTGTCCTGCTCCACGCCAACACCGGCCAGGTACATGTATGCGAGCCTGCAAAGGCCAAAATAGTCTCCCATGTCCGCCGCTTTCTGATAGAGCTCCTCCGCTTTGGCGCCGTCCTGCTCCACGCCCTCGCCCAGTTCGTAGATCATGCCCAGGCTCTCCACGGCCGTGACGTTGTCCTGTGCCGCGGACTTTTCATACCACTGCCGGGCAAGCTCCGGGTCTTTCTCTGTGCCCTCGCCATTGATATACATGTACCCCAGCATGCCGGCGGCATTGCTGTCGCCGGCCTCCGCCGCGGCGGAGAAGAGCTCCAGCGCGCTTTCCAGGTCGCCCGCGACATAGGCGTCCCGCCCCTGCTTGTAGATCGCGGCGGGGTCCTCCGCCGCCAGGGATGCGGAGCCCAGGCTCAACACCATGGCCGCCGCCAGAATGAATGCCAGAATCCTTTTGATCGTCATAGTCATCCTCCTCTTTGATCCATGTTCGTTCTCTTGTTTAAGGTTTTACTCCACCACATATATTTTATCACGGCTGCAGGAACTGTTCAACGTGGGGGTATTGACGTTGTCGCGGTCAAATATGACTTTTACGAAGTGGGCCCCTGACCTCCCAGACATACGTCTTTCCCATTTCCCCTCAGGAAGCGCAAAGCGGCTCCCCGGAGGGGGGAGCCGCTTGCTGCAATAGGGTAGGGGATTACTTGCCGAACAGGCTGCCGAACCACTCCTTGACGGTGTCGACGATGCCACCGCCGACAACGGCGTCCAGATCCTCGTCGGACAGCTCGCCGTTGGCGGCGCCCTTCATGCGGTTGAGCAGCTCCTGCGCCTGTTCCGGCGTGACCTCCTTGCCATACTCCTTGGCGATGGCGACGATGTCCTCCACGGACTTGGCCTCTTTCAGCTTTGCGAACATCTCTTCGTTCATTGTTGTGTCTCCTTTCCAGACTGTTGTTTATTTGAAACGCGCTTCGCGTCGTTTCCTAAATCTGTTCAGCCGGCAAAAGGAAGCTCTGGCCAAATCATCGCCGCCCTCGTCAAAATGCGCATAAAAAGACAAGGGACTGCCGTGGATGCGGCAGCCCCTTGCGATCGTTTGGAATTATTTTCCAAACAGGCTGCCGAACCACTCCTTGACGGAGTCGATGATGCCGCCGCCGGCGACGGCCTCCAGATCGTCATCGGACAGCTCGCCGTTGGCGGTCGCCGTGATGCGGTCGTAGAGCTCCTTCGCCTGCTCCAGCGTGATCTCCTTGCCATACTCCTTGGCGATGGCCAGGACTTCCTCCGGGGACTTAACCCCCCCCCGTCAGCTTTTTCAGCATCTCTTCGTTCATTGTTGTGTCTCCTTCCAAGTATTCTTTATTTGAAACGCGCTCAGCGTCGTTTCCGCTCATGATTGGTGTTCTGTGGGCAGGGGACCGCCACAGCTGCGGCAGCTCCCTTGCCGGGGAACGGGCTTACTTAAAGAAGCCGCCAAAGAACTCGCAGAGCTTGTCGATGATGTCTCCGCCGGCGACGGCCTCCAGGGCATCGTCGGACAGCTCGCCGTTGGCGTTCGCCTTCAGCTGGTCGTACATCTCCTGGGCCTGCTCCTGCGTCATATTCTTGCCGCACTCCTCCGCGATGGCCATGATGTCCTCCACGGACTTGGCCTCCTTCAGCTTCGCGATCATCTCTTCGTTCATGGTGTATCTCCTTCCAAAGAATCTTTATTTGAAACGCGCTTCGCGTCGTTTCCTCGCTATGGCCGGTTACGCGGAGATTCGATGGACAGGAGATTGCCACGGGTGCGCCAGCTCCCTTGCCGGAGGCCGGGCTTACTTAAAAGAAGCCGCCGAAAAACTCGCAGAGCTTGTCGATGAGATTGCCGCCGGCGACGGCCTCCACGTCGTCGTCCGACAGCTCGCCGGTGGCGTTCGCCTTCAGCTTGTCATAGATCTCCTGCGCCTGCTCGATCGTCAACTCCTTGCCATACTCCTTCGCGATGGCCTGGACTTCCTCTGGGGACTTAACCCCCCCCCGTCAACCTTTTCAGCATCTCTTCGTTCATTGTTGTGTCTCCTTCCAAGTATTCTTTATTTGAAACGCGCCTGCGCGTCGTCTCTCTGTTTCTCTGTCTCTTTATACGTTTCAGCCGGTCGAAAGGGCCGAAGAAAATGGAAAAATTTTTCAGCCCAGAAAGACCTGGTCGAAGCCGGTGTCCCGCAGGATGGCACCCACGGTGTCGTTCACGTGCAGGAGCCGGAAATGGCCCTGTCCCAGCTGCTTATACATGATGAGCATGACCCGCAGCCCCGCCGAGGAGGTGTATTCCAGGCCCGAAAGCTCCAGGGTGACGTCCTTCACGGCGCCCTCCCCGGCAGCGGCCCGGAACGCGGCCAGAAGCTCCGGCGCGCTGATGGAGTCCAGCCGGCCGGCGAGGTGCAGGGTGAGCGCGTCCCCGTCCCGGCCCTGGCGGATGGCAAAGCCGCTGGCCTTCGCGTCGGCGGCCCTCGCCGCCCCGTCCGGGGTCATGATCCAAACGTTGATCCTCTCCAGGGCGGCGGCGATGGCCCGGCGCTGCTCCGGCGTGCAGGCGTAGAGGGTTCGCAGGCCCATGTCGGCCACGCCGGTGATGGGCCGGCGCTCCACGGCGAGACCCATGCGCTTCAGGAAGGCCACCTTCTCCTCGTCGTCGGCGAATGCGGGCGCGTGGGCTGCGTCGGCGGTCTTCTTCTCCACCTGGGACTCCACCAGCTTCAGGAACTTCTCCCCCTGCCCGGCGGAGACCGCCTGGGCGATGGCGAGGAAGTAGTTGTCGCTCTCAAAGTCCGTGGTGACCCAGCAGCCGCCCCGCTCCGCCAGCACGGCGGCGAAGTTTTTGACCATGGCGGACAGCTCGCTCTTATCCAGATAGGCCACCAGCCCCTCGCAGTCGATGGTGACGGGCCCCTCCGGCAGCTTCGCGGCCGCGGCCGCCACGCTCTCGCCGTTGGTCACGTCCACCGCCTGGAACAGGGCCTTGCCCTCCAGCAGCTCCTTCGACACCCGGGCCATGTCCTCCACCACGGCGGGCAGGTCGCCGCCCACGTAGTTGTAGCCCCGGTCCATCAGGTACTTGGCCTTGGGCGTGTAGCCGCAGGCCAGGTCCAGCACGTTCCGGTTCCCCGCCTGCTCGATCATCCGGTTGGCCAGGGCGTAGCGCAGCTCGATGGTGATGGCGCCGATGCGCTTCAAGAGCGCATACTCCTCGCCCTCTACGTCCACGTGGGGCATCTGCGCAAAGCCCAGCGCCTTCTCAATGGCGATGGAGTCCTCGTTGCCCACGGCGCTCAAGAGCGTGAGCGTCATCTTCGCGGTGTTGAACACCGGGTTCGTGAGCTCATACAGCTCGTTCATAGGCGGCCTCCTCTTTCGCTGTTCTCATTTCTTCTGAGGGCACTTCGCGTTCGCATTCTGGCCCAGTTCGATAAAGGCCTGCTTCTTGCTGCCGTAGGCGCATTGACTGCTGCGATACCGGCACGTATCGCACTGACCCGTGAATTGAAAAAGCGCCCCCAAATCCATCCCGCCGGACACGGCTTCCAGCGCCTCGTCGGACAGTTCCTCGGGATCTTTCCTGTTCTCGTTGTCGCTCATGGTCGCTCTCCTTTCACCGTCGGGCCGTCACCGCAACCCATGCTTTCTCGTCGGGCAGCTTCCTCCTGTTCTCGCCTCTATCCATAGGTTTCATTCCTTCTCGAGTATCTCCTTGAGCCGATCCCCCTGCGACATTTTCCAGCGCATCGTCGGGCAGCCCCTCAGTGCTCTTCCTGTTCTCGCTATCGCTCATGGCGTTCTCCTTTCCCCGTCGGGCCGTCAGCGCAGCCCATGCCTTCCGGCGTAGGCATCGCGGTAAGCTGTATTCCTACCATCAGCCTGACTCATTGCCCGGAACCCTGGCCGCCTGGCTGATCAAATAAGCCCAAGACCCAATCCATAAAGCCCCCTCCGGCGACATTTTCCAGCGCATCGTCGGGCAGCTCCTCAGGGGTCTTATTTAAATATGTCCTTGAGCCAGTCCTTAAAGCCCCCCCCCGCTACATTTTCCAGCGCATCGTCGGGCAGTTCCGCATCGGTCTCGTCTCCATCCGCAGGGTTCATTCCTTCTCGAACAGCCCCTGGAACCAATCCACCAAGCCCCCCCCCGGCGACTTTTTCCAGCGCATCGTCGGGGAGTTCCTCATTGGTCTGCTTCTCTTCGGGCAGCGCCTCATTGATCTTCTTGTTCTTGTTATCGTCCATGGTTATTCTCCTTTCTCGTCCGTTCTCAATCGGGGTCACACATAGTCGGGGATCACAAATTTGGGGATTTGGATCGCGCCGCCCGACACCGCATCCACCGCCGCGTCGGGCAGCGCCTCACCGGTCTGGGGCTCATCGGGCTGGGCCTCGTTGGCCGGTGCCGCATCGCTCTTCTTGTTCTCGTGATCGTCCATGGTCGTTTCCCTCCTAAGAATCTTCGTCGTCATCGCTCAGCGCTAGAAGAGGAGTTCCTTGATCTTCTTCTTTAGCTTATCCTTCAAATCGCCGCCGGCAACGGCCTCCAGCTCCTCGTCGGTCAGTTCGCCCTTTTCTTCGCGGGGGGAAGCTTCCTTCAGCTTCGCGAGCTGCTCTTCCGTCAGCTCCAGGCCGCACTCCTTCGCCGCCGCCTCGATCTTCTCATCGGACAGCTCCGTATTGCTCTTCTTGTTCCCGCTGTCGTCCATAGCGGTCCTCCTTTCCGTTCTCTATTCCTTTATACGTTTCAGAAGGCCCAAAGGGCCGACGGTCCCGAAGGATTTTTTCAATTCCCGGCAGGGGGCTCGCTGGCGGCGGGCGCTTCCGCTTCCGGCTCCGCCGTCAGCTCCTCCAGTCGCTGAGCCGACGATTCGTCCCCGGCCTCCGCGCCCTTGGCGTAGTACTCTAGGGCCTTATCCATATCCGGCTCCACGCCCTCGCCGTTCTCATAGGCCATGCCCAGGACATACCAGCCCTCGGCCTGCCCGTCCGCGCACTCCTCCAGCAGTGCGACGCCCCTTTCGCCGTCCTGTTCCACGCCGATGCCGGAGAGATACATCACGCCCATGTTGTACATCGCCTCGTCGTTGCCCAGCTCCGCCGCCCGGGCGAAATACTCCGCGGCCCTGGCATAGTCCTGCTCCACGCCCGCGCCGTTGACATACATCACGCCCATGTTGAACATCGCGCCCACGAAGCCCAGCTCCGCCGCCCGGGCGTAATACTCCACGGCCCTGGCATAGTCCTGTTCCACGCCCCGGCCGCGCTCGTACATCACGCCCAGGTTGCAGATGGCGATTTCTTCGCCCTTCTCCGCGGCCTGGGTGTAAAGCGCAATGGCCCTGGCGTAGTCCTGCTCCACGCCTTCGCCGTGGGCATACATATAGCCCAGAGCGCTCAGAGCGTCGGTATAGCCCTGGGCTGCGGCCTCTTCAAACAGCTCCGCCGCCCGGACATCGTCCTCCTCCACACCGCAGCCGCGCTCATAGAGCTTGCCCAGAACCCACATTTCAGAGGCATCCAGCTCGCTCTCGTCCACAGCGGTGAGCATAGCGGCCAGATCCTCGCGCAGCTCCGTCGCCCTGGCCACGTCCCGCTCCACGCCCCTGCCGTCTTCATAGAGCTTCGACAGGTAATACATGGCCTCCGCCTGGTTCTGTTCGGCAGCCTTCTCATACCACGCCGCCGCCTGAACCAGGTCCGCGTCCACCACACCGTGGCCGTTTTCATAGAAATCGCCCACTGCGTATTGTGCGTCCGGCTCGCCCTTTTCCGCCGCGGCGGTGTAATACTCCAGGGCCTTATCCAGATCCTGCTCCACGCCCGAACCGTTGCTATACATGTCGCCCAAGGCCGTCTGGCACCACGTGTAGTCCAGCGCCGCACCCTGCTCAAAGAGCTCCAAGGCCCTAGCCTGATCCTGCTCCACCCCGTCGCCGTAGAAATACATCGTGGCCAGGGAGTAGATGGCCAGGGGCATGTTCATCCCGACGCACTCCTCAAGAAGCCCCAGGGCCTTGTCGAATTCGCCCGTGCCGAAATAGTAATTGCCCAGGGCGCACTTGCCGTCCGGGTCGTCCATTTCCACAGAGGCGGTATAATACTCCAGCGCCTTGCCGGCGTCTGCTTCCACCCCCAGGCCGTAATCATAGAGATACCCCAGCAGAGAATAGTCAGAGCTCACCGCCGGCCGGCCGTCGCCGGTGAGCACGTCCAGCGCCTGGCCGTAGAGCTCGTCGGCCTTCGCCTCGTCTCTGGCCACGCCCTGCCCCTGGCCGTACAGGTCGCCCAGGGCCGCCATGGCCACGGCGTTGCCCTGCTGGGCGGCCTTTTCGTACCACTCCGCCGCCTGGACGTAGTCCACGTCCACCACGCCGTAGCCGTAGTCATAGAACCGGCCCATGTAAATCTGAGCCTGGTCAAATCCCGCGTCCGCGGCCAGAGAGGACATCTCAAAGGCCTTGTCATAGCTCTGCTCCGCGCCCCGGCCGTAGAGATAGGCCTCGCCCAGGCCCTCGGCGCACATGGCCTTGTCGAATTCCTCCTGGTTTTCCTCCAGGCCCTTTGTCCACCACTCCACGGCCTTGCCGTAGTCCTGCTCCGTGCCGATGCCGTTGTAATAGCAGGTTCCCACATACCCATAGGCCTCGGGGGTCAGCCCCGCCGCCTGGGAGAACAGCTCAAAGGCCTTGGCCTCGTCCTTTTCCACGCCATCGCCAGAGCCGTACATATAGCCCAAGCTTATCATGCTCCAGGTGTCGCCGCCCGCCGCAGCCTTTTCATACATCTGCACGGCCTTGGCGTAGTCCTGCTCCAGTCCGTCGCCGGAAGCGTACATGGCGCCCAGCGTGGCGCTGGCGGGGGCATAGTCCTTCTCCGCCGCCTTCGACAGCAGTTCCTCGCCCTTGGCGACGTCTCCACCGCCTATGGCTTCCATGGCCTCGTCATACAGCTCCTCGGGCGTTTCCCCGTAGCCCGCGCACGGTCCCAGCAGCATGGCCGCCGCCAGGATCAGCGCCAATGTCTTTCTGATGCTCATATGTGTACCTCCCATTCGCTGTCTGCCCGGCCCGGGATGGGATATGTGCTCCGAATACTTACCGCTTCTTCTGGCCTTCCTCTTTCTGACCGGCCAGCAGCTCATCTATCTCCTTCTGGGTCAGCGTCTGCGGACTGCCGAAGTCGATCGTGCCGCCTGCGACGGATTCCATTGCCTCGTCCGCCAGCTCCTCCGGGGGCTTTTATTCTTGTTATCGTTCATGTCAGCTCTCCTGTTCATGCTGCCGGGCGGGCAACAAGGAAGCATATATCGTTCAGCTCGCCCCCGTCAAAATAATTGCCGTTCTCCTTTCCGCCTTCCAGGGACAGTAATTTCACGGCCCCGCGATCACTGGCGCACCTGGCGAAAAAAGCGTGATCTTCCTCGGATCAGCCGGATCACACCATACCTCCATGGTTTTGATCCTCATATAGGATATTTGTGATTATGACGGACTTACCCCCGGCCACAGCGTCCAGCATCTCGTCCGCCAGCTCCCCGTCGGTCAGTTCGCCCTTCTTTCCATAGAGGGCTTCCTTCAGCTTCGCAAGCTTCTCTTCCGTCAGCTCCAGGCCGCACTCCTTCGCGGCTGCCTCGATCTCCTCCGGGCTCTTGGCCTGCTTCGCCTTTTCCACGAATTTCTCGATCTTCTGCTCCATGGTAGTGCCTCCCTAAAAGTATTTTTGGGTCTCTGCCACCTTATACGTTCCGGCAGGCCGAAAGGGCCGGCGGCGGTCAAAACTTACTCTTCCGGCTCGTCCGGCAGGCGCATTTGGGGCACATGTACGTCGTAGGGCCCGCTGAGCGTGCAGTAGATGCCCTCCTGCTCCAGCAGGTCTACGAAGGTGTTCACATACTTTTCGTCCTCGAACTCCTGCATGAAGCAGTAGTCAAAATACCCGTTGCAGGTGTTGATCTCAATGCAGATGCCGCTGCCGTCCGTGGTGACGGAGCAATGAACCGACTCGATCATATTGGCCATGCTTCCCCAGTCCGTCCGGCCCACATAGCTGACCTTAAAACTCACGGGAGCGGAGGCGGGCAGGTTCCCGATGCCCGTCCGGGCTCCGGTGACGACGGGCCGCAGAAGATCGAACTTCTCCCGCAGCGTCAGGCCTTCCATCTCCTTTTCCAGGGCAAGCTGCTTTTTCACCGTGTCCCACACCGTCTCCGGCTGGCTCTGGAGCATCACCATGCCCCGGCTGCATATGGCCAGCTTTTCCACGTCCGCCCCTTTGAGCCGGGGCGGATAGGAAAGCTCTATGAGCTTGACCATGCTCTGGTGGGCCAGGGGCTTATGGATCACGCTTCGGATATTGTGGGCCATGCCGCACACCACCGGCTCTGTCATATCCGGATAGAGCGTATGCAATGTCTTGGCCATAAAGGCGGAGGTGATGGTGGCGGGGCTGCCGTCCTGGGTGCGGGTGTACTTCATGAAGGAGGTCTCCCCGATGCGGATGTGCCAGCACCGCTGACGCCCTACAGGGGTGTGGCTCGTGACAGAAAACGCGCCGCTCCATTTGGGAAGAAGAGGCTCCTCCGTCTCTGGGATCTCCGTATTGAACGGGTCTTCCAGCTCCCCTTCCGGAATCTTTTCTCCCGCCAGCCGCACGCCAGCCGGGTCCAGGGTCCGCCCCTCCGTCTCGCAGAGGTAGTAGTAGAGCACCGTTTTGATCCAATGGAAGGCCCCGGCCCCGTCTGTCAGGGCGTGGAACGCCCCAAAGATGACGCTGGTGCGCTCGTAACTCACGCCCACCAGATGGTAGTTGGACGCGGCCGTGTTCAGCTTCGCCGGCTCCGGCCCCTTCACGATGGTCACCGGCAGGGGATTATCCTCCAGCACCAGCTCCTCACCCTGAACAGCCAGTCGCACGGCAAAATAGGGATACCTCTCCATAGCCTTGTCCAGAGACCTTCGCAGAGCCTCCGGCTCGATGGGGTTTTTCAGCGTCACCCGGACGCTAAATGCGTTTGCAAAGTCCCGGTTCGCCCCGTAGAACATCGCCATGCTCACCGGCGCCAATTTTGTCATCGCCATTTTCGCCCTCCGTTCATTTTATATTCCACACCTCCCCGGCTCTGCAAAGGGCCGGAGGGGGGAATGAATTTCCCCCGTTTACTTGCCTGTTGCGGCCCCAGCCGTATCCGTGTCCAGGCGCTGCCGGGCCACCAGCTCCGCGAAGAAGCCGTTCTCGGCAATGAGTTCGTCATAGGTGCCATCCTCCACGATGTGGCCCTTATCCAGAACGATAATGCGGTCGCAGTGGCGAATGGTGCTGAGCCGGTGGGCAATGACGATGCGGGTGCATTTGAGCTTATCCAAAGACTCAGACACGATGCGCTGTGTGATGTTATCCAGGGCCGATGTGGCCTCGTCGAACATGAGGATGCGGGGCTTTGGCGCAATGGCTCGGGCAATGAGGATCCTCTGGCGCTGACCGCCGGAGATGCCGCCACTGCCCTCGGATATCAGGGTATGCATACCCATGGGCATGCGCCGGATGTCCTCCGCCACACCTGCCATCTCCGCTGCCGCCCAAGCTTCGTCCATCGTCAGCCACGGCGCGGAGATGGTGATGTTGGAGTAGATATCGCCCTGGAAAAGCTTGCCGTCCTGCATCACCACGCCCATGCGCCGCCGCAGGCTCTTAAGGTCCAGCCCGGCCATGTCCCGGCCGTCGTAGTAGATGGCGCCCTTCTGCGGCGTCTCGAAACCCAGCAAAAGCCGCATGAGCGTACTCTTGCCGCAGCCGGTCTTTCCCACAATGGCTACATACTGACCAGGGCGGATCTTGAGGCTCATGTCATCTACCACGTTGGGCATATCCTCCGAGTACCGGAAGGAGACGTTGTTCAACTCAATGCCGCCAGAGAGGCGCTCTACCACCTGTTTGTCTTCCGCGATCTCCGGCTCCTCATCCAGGATGGGCTTTGACATGTTGAGAATGGGGATCGCATGACCTACCATAGTCGCGATGCCGGCCAGAGCCATGAACGCGCCGCTTATCATGGCGTAGGCAGAGTTGAAAGCGTAATATTCCGCCACAGATACGCCACTTTTCACCGCTACCACATACATTGCCAGCGTCCCGGTCAGGGTGATGGCCAGGCTGATGACGCTGTTCACCTTCAGAAACATGGGCGGGTCATATTGCAGCCGCGCACCCCTGGCGAACTGTTCACTCCACTTGGCGAACGCCCGCTTCTCCGCGCCGGACAGCTTCACCTTCTGCACGCCGCTGATGAGGGCGTAGGACAGGCCGCTCTCCTTGGCGCTTTGTTCCAGCAGCTGCTGGGTGACACCCTGCTGGCGAATGGAGGTGAGCACCGAGAACACCACCGTCACGCCCACGATGATCAGCGCCGGCACCACCAGCGCCGGAGCATAGGCGAATATCTGGGTGATCTGCAGCAGAGAGAACAGACTTGTAAG
>CANQEW010000037.1 GCA_947596085.1 uncultured Clostridia bacterium
GAGGCGGTGAAGGTGGTGGTCATCGCGCCCGCGGCGATGGAGCCGTGCACAGCGCCCGCGGCGCCGGCCTCGGACTGCATCTCGGCCACCTTGACCTTCTGGCCGAACAGGTTGGTGCGGCCATGGGCGGCCCACTCATCCGCGACCTCGGCCATCGGCGAGGACGGAGTGATGGGGTAAATCGCGGCCACGTCGCTGAAAGCGTAAGCGACATGGCTGACGGCGGTGTTGCCGTCACAAGTCATCTTGATGCTCAATGGAAAGACCTCCTTTAATATTTGAGTATCGTGATTCCTATAAGTCATCAATTTATATTATAAGTAGGCCGGGAGTTAAAGTCAAGAGAAATTCTCGGGAGATATGGATTGTGGAAATGTTCAGATTTGCCACGCGCGTTTTCTTTCATTTTTTCCCGCCCGAATACTTGACAGCGCGCTTTTCCCCGCGCATAATTCAATTAACGGCAGCTTTTAGCAAAGACGCGAACATGGATTTTAGGAGGGAAGAGCAATGAATGAAATCTATGAGTTCATGAAAAAATGCGGGACCTACTATTTGGCGACGATGGACGGCGATCAGCCGCGCGTGCGGCCCTTCGGCACCGTCGATTTGTTTGAAAACAAGCTCTACATTCAGACCGGCAAGGTCAAGGATGTGTCCAAGCAGATGAAGGCCAATCCCAAGGTGGAGATCAGCGGCATGGCGGAGGGGCGCTGGCTGCGGTTGAGCGCCGAGGCGGTGCTGGACCCGCGCGTCGAGGCGCAGGAGCACATGTTGGCGGCCTATCCCTCGCTGCAGGCCATGTACAAGCCCGGCGACGGCAATACCGAAGTGTTTTATCTCAAGAACGTCCATGCGCGGATCTGCTCCTTCACCGAACCGCCGAAGAGCTTCGAATTCTGAGGTATGGGCAATGGGAAGCGCACGTACGGAACGAAAGGAATCGCGGCGCGCGAAGGTCAACGCTTGGAGGATCACAAGAGAAACATGATGGAAGAAATCTTTCGAAAATACCTGCGCGCGTGGCTGGACGTAGAGATTGAAACGGTACGGGCCACATTTTCTGAGAACGCGATATACAGCGAGTGCTACGGTCCCGAATATCGCGGCCTCCCCCAAATCATGAGATGGTTCAAGGAATGGAATGAGCGGGGCAAGGTCTTGGAATGGTCGATTCGGCGGGTGATCGAAAGGGACCGCACCATCGTGGCCGAGTGGTATTTCAAATGCGAATACGACGGTGTGGTCGATGGGTTCAATGGAGTAACGATTGCCGACTTTGATGAGGATATGCGGATATCGAGGCTATCCGAATTTCAATCCAAAGCGGAGCATTGCTGCCCATATGGAGAATGAGAGCTTCCCGCAGATCGGATCATCCGCGCTCACTTGGCGCGGAGATCGCCGGAACCTTCCCTGCCCTTTGTGACGGACAGAAGCATAATGAAGACATACAAACCCAACAAGGAGGAATCCGCATGGAGCGCCGTTTGAATGAAAGCGCGCCGAAGCTCGGCTTCGGCCTGATGCGCCTGCCGAAGAGCAAACTCGGCAAGATCGACATAGAACAGACGAAGAAGATGGTGGACATGTTCCTGTCCGCCGGATTCACCTATTTCGATACCGCCTACGTCTACGACAACGGCGATTCCGAGCGCGCCGCCCGCGCCGCGCTGGTGGAGCGGCATCCCCGGGAGAGCTTCACGCTGGCGACGAAGCTCAACGCCCGCGTGAGCCTCACCGAGAAGGCCGCGAAGAAGCAGTTCGAAACCAGCCTGGAGCGCACTGGCGCGGGCTACTTCGATTACTATCTGCTCCACGCGGTGCAGGAGGGCAACCGCAAGCAGTACGACAAGTATCACCTCTGGGACTACGTGCGGGAGCTCAAGGCGAAGGGGCTCGTCAAACGCTGGGGCTTCTCCTTCCACGACACTCCGGAGCTGTTGGACGAGTTGCTCAGCGCGAATCCCGATGCGGACTTCGTGCAGCTCCAGATCAACTACGCCGACTGGGAAAACCCGAAGGTCGCCTCCCGCGCGAACTATGAGGTCGCTCGCAGGCATGGCAAGTCCATCGTCATCATGGAGCCCGTGAAGGGCGGCGCGCTGGCGAACCCGCCCGAGGCCGTGCAGAAGGCGTTCCGCGCGGTGGACGCGAACGCCTCCTTCGCCTCCTGGGCGATCCGCTACGCGGCTTCGCTGGACGGCGTCATCGCCGTGCTCTCCGGCATGTCGAACGTCGAGCAGATGGCCGACAACCTCTCCTACATGAAGGACTTCCGCCCCATGAACGAAGCGGAGCTCTCCGCTATTCGCGAGGCGCAGGAGATCATCAACGGCGTGAACGCGATTCCCTGTACGGCCTGCCGCTACTGCGTGGATGGCTGCCCGAAGCGGATTTCCATACCGGACATCTTCGCAGCCCGCAATAAGCAGCTCATATGGGGCCGCCTGCAGGAGGGCGCGGCGGACTACGCCTCCGCTACAACCGGCCGCGGCAAGGCATCGGACTGCGTCGCCTGCGGCCAGTGCGAGGGCGCGTGCCCCCAGCGGATTCCGGTGATCGAGCGGTTAAAGGAGTGTGCGAAGAATTTCGGAGAATGACGCTTGCTTTCCCCCAAAAGAGCGGCGGCACGACCAACGTCGTGCCGCCGCTTTGAACGCTAAAAACTCAAGCTGCTCCGTCGTGCACTTACAGCAGCTTCAGGAGCTTCTGATAGGCGCTTTCCCATTCGGGGGTGTGGTTGGGGGTGTATTCGTGCACGTCCTCGCTGTTGCGCACGACGCGGCGCAGATCGTCGATGTCCTTCACCGCGCCCAGCGCCATGGCCTGGGCCAGCAGGTTGCCAATGGCCGCGCCCTCCACGGGGCCGGTGATCACCGGGCGATCGAGCGAATCCGCCGCCATCTGGTTGAGCAGCTTGTTCTGAATGCCGCCGCCCACGATGTTCAGCGCGTCGATCCTCTTGCCCTTGATCTCCTCCAGGCGCTCCAGCGCCCAGCGGTACTTGAGCGCCAGGCTCTCGTAGATGCAGCGGGCGACCTCGCCCACGGTTTGCGGAACCGGCTGGCCGGTGCGCTCGCAGTAGGCCTGAATCTTCTTCTCCATGTTGCCGCCGTTGAAGAACTCGCCGTAGTCCGGGTCGATGATCGAGCGCAGCGGCTCGACCTTTTGCGCCTCGATCACGATGTCGTTCCAGGAGTAGTTCTTGCCCTGCTTGATCCAGTCGCGCCGGCACTCCTGAATCAGCCACAGGCCCATGATGTTTTTGAGGGGCCGGAAGCCGCCCTGGATGGTGCCCTCGTTGGAGAAGTTCGCGTCGCGCACCTCGGGGGTGAGGATGGGCTCGTCCGTCTCCACGCCGAAGAGCGACCAGGTGCCGCTGGAACAGAAGGCGAAGCTGCCGCTGCCCGGGATGGCCGCCACGGCGGAAGCGGTGTCGTGGGTGCCCACCGCCGCCAGCGCGGCGGCGTTGATGCCCAGCTCAGCGCACAGCTCCGGCCGCAGGTGGCCCCGCACCGTGCCCGCGCGGTCGATGGGCGCGAAGATCTTCTCCGGCAATCCCAGCGCGCGGATGGTCTCCCAATCCCAATCCTTGGCGGTGGGGTTGTAGAGCATGGAGGTGGTCACATTGGTGTATTCGTTCTTCTTCGCGCCGGTCAGGAAGTAGGCCAGCAGGTCGGGAAGCATCAGCAGAAGCTCCGCGTTTTCCAGCGCCACGTCGCCCTCGGCCTTGCGGCGGGCGAGCTGATAGATGGTGTTGAAGTTCATCGTGGCGATGCCGGTGCGTTCGAACAGCGTCTCATGGGGCACGGTCTTCCACACGCGGCGCATGTCCTCATCCACGCTCATGCGGTAGGCGCGGGGATTGCCCAGCAGGTGGCCGTTGCGGTCCAACAGGCCGTAGTCCACGCCCCAGGTGTCGATGCCGCAGCAGTCCAGATCGCCCAGATTTTCGTGCTTGAAAGCCAGCAGGCCCTTCTTGAGCTGCTCGTAGAGGTACGGCAGATCCCAGTAGCACACGCCGTTCATCTCGGTGAAGTTGTTTTCGAAGCGGTGCAGCTCGCGCATTTCGAGCTTGTCGCCGTCGAAGCGGCCCAGGATGGCGCGGCCGTTGCTCGCGCCCAGATCGAAGGCCAGAAGGTTCAGAATCTTGTCCATCTTCGTCCCTCCGTCAACGCTTGGAGAGCACGTCGGCCTCGTACTTCTTCACGTCGGCCAGCCAGTCGATGCCGGTAGGCACGTTGTGGGTCATGCAGTAGTAATCCCAGACCGCGCCGGCGGGCATGGACTTGCGCTCCTCGAGCATGGCGAAGCGGCTGGTGTTGTCGCCGGCGGCTTCCTTCTCGCGCATGGCGGGATAGTTGGCCAGGCAGGCGTTCAGCAGCGCCTTGCGGGCGTTGCGCATGCCGATGGCCCAGCAGGCGATGCGGTTGATGGCCGCGTCGAAGTAATCCAGGCCGATGAACACGCGGTTTTCGAAGCCGTTCCAGACGATCTCGTCCATGATGCGCTGCAGCTCGTCGTCCAGCGCGATCACGTGGTCGCTGTCCCAGCGGATGCCGCGCGACACGTGCAGCAGCACCTTGTCCATGAACTCGAGCACCGCGCTGATCTTGGCGGAGATCACCTCAGTGGGATGGAAGTGGCCGGAGTCGAGGGTGTAGTAGATGCCGTGGGTCAGGGCGTAGCTGAGCGAATACTCATGGCTGGCCACGGTGTAGCTCTCCACGCCGATGCCGAACAGCTTGCTCTCCAGCGCGCAGGGCACGTTCTCCTGCGTGATGGACTTGTCGGCGAAGATCTCATCCAGCGCGGCGGTCATGCGGTCGCGGTAGATCTTGGTGTCCACGCAGGTGTCCTTGTGGCCGTCGGGCATCCAGTAGTTGATGGCGCAGGGCTGGCCGAGCTGTTTGGCAAATTCGTTGCCGATCTCGCGGCAGCGCTTGCCGTGCTCAATCCAGAACTTGCGCTTCTTCTCATCCGAGCTGGAAAGCGAGAAGTTGCCGTCCATCATCGGGTGGGAGAAGTAGGTGGGGTTGAAGTCGAGGCCGATCTTGTTCTGCTTGGCCCAATCGACCCAGTTCTGGAACTCGGCGATGGTGTACTCGTCGCGGTCGATCTTCTTGCCATTCTTCTCGGCATAGCAGGCGTGCAGGTTGAGCTTCGTCGCGCCGGGGATCATGGAGCGGGCGAAGTCGATGTCCGCGCGGAGTTCATCCGCGGTGCGGGCGCGGCCTGGATAGTCGCCGGTGGTCTGGATGCCGCCGTCGAGGGAGCCGGAGCCGTCGAAGCCGATCACGTCGTCGCCCTGCCAACAATGCATAGATACCGGAATCGCGTCCGCCTTTTTCATCGCCGCGTCGATGTCAACGCCCGCCGCGCCGTAGACTTCCTTCGCGTATTCGTAACCCTTGAGAATGTTTTTTTCGTCCATTATATGTACCTCCTGAAGGTTTTTTGTTATCATCTATTATATTTGTTTCGCGAAAGCGCGTCAACGGCAAATTTTCAGGATGGCAAGATAACGAAAAATCTCCCCAAGCTTTCGTAGGAAAGCGAGGGGAGAACAGCAAGCGGCGCGTCACCGCTGGCTTTCACCGGAAGCGGCGTCGCTGTCGAGATCATAGAGTTCATATCCACCGTTCGCGCTGCGCCAGCGCAGGGTGATGGTGGCGGAACCGTCAAACGCCGCGTCATCATCGGGCGCACGGAACTCGATCTCGAAGGAAGCGATCTCCCCGTCCGCACCAGCGGCGATATGGATCGCGTCGACGTTGTCGAAGATTTCGTTCGCCGCGGCCTCGTCGGGCTGGTCCATCGCGCGCAGGATCGCGCCGGCCGCGTCCCGCTTGCAGGCCGTCAGGATCGCCGTAGGCAGGCGGTTCAAAAAGTCGTGGGAGATGTCGCAGCCGCTCGTATCGGAACCGCCGAGTTCGAAGGAGACCGCACCGTCGGGCTCCGCCGTCACGCGGCAGGCGCGCCGGGGATTGGGGCTGACGACGCCGTCGATGGAGACGCTCCCGTCGGTGGAGACGAACCAGTCCGCGCCGCCGTCCGCCCGAATGTCCGCGCGCTCGAAGATCCAGCCGGGGTAAGCCTCGTCCAGCCAACTTCCGAACAGCCTCACAAACTGCTCGCCGAAGTCGGGCAGCGGGGCGGTCGCGTCCGCGCAGACCTGGCAGCGGATTCGACCCTCGGCCTGGGCCGCGAGCTCGGACGTCTCCGTGAGCGTGCCGCCGGAGAGGTTTGGGCACTTCGAATAGGAATGATAAAACTGGTCCCCGTCCGCGACGCAGCAGCGCGGGCTGTTGAACTCCCCGGCCAACTCCGGCAGGCAGTAGGGGCAGGGGGCGAGCTGGCCCTCGCTTTGAACCGCACCGTAGGTCGTTACACTCTTCGACGGCAGGTTGAAACATTCTCCGCTGCGATGGTAGTAGCCGCTGTATGGGCTGATGAGCACCTCGTCGCCGTCCTCCGCCGGCAGGGGCAGCCAGTATTTTTTTGCGTCTTTGCCGATGCAGACGGGACAGTGGTGCTTGTTGGAGCAAGCCGCCTCGTGAGCCGTGTGCAGCTCGGCTCCCGTCATGCCGGAGCAGTCGTACCGCACGTGGAAGTACTTGCCGTTGGGAGTATAATATACCAAGGTTTCGCCGGTGGCGGCGCTCGCAAGCGTACCGTCGGACAACGAGAGCACGATGGAGGAATTCATGAGCTTGCACTTCTCACAGGCGACGTGATCCTCCATCGCTGCGCCCAGGGAGGTGACCACGGTGACCTGCCCCTCCAACAGGGGGCAGGTCGCGTTGAAGTGGAAGCGCGCGTCGCCAGGCGCGCAGTAGGCTGCGTCCTCGGGTGAGAGGCCCAGATAGGCGTATGGGAACGCCGCCTCCTCCGCTTCCACTCCGGGAGCCTCCGCCCATTCGGTTTCACCGGAAGCCACGGATTCCGAGATGTATTCCACCTCCGCGCCGACCGTCGGGGCGGACGTGGGTTCGGCGGAGACAAGCGCCGTCGGGGCGGGCGTGGCCTCCGGCACGGCGTTCACCTCGAAGCTCCAGCCTGCCAGACAGATGGGACAGGGCTCCTTGCCGGCGTGATAGGCGTCCTGAACGCTGCCCTCGATGCCGTTTTCCAGGCCGGAGCAGTCGCGCTCGCTGTGGAAGTACAGCCCGCCCTCTGTATAGTAGACGATTTCGGGAAATGCGGGTTCAGACGTTGGCACCGGTGCGATGGTCGCGATGAGAATCCCTGTGGGGGCGAGGAAGGGATCGGATTCCGTCCCCGCGCCCTGCCTGTTCATTCCGGCAGCGATGGGCGCGGAGAGCGGGCGGCTCGGGGCCCGGTTGTCCGGCCGGGGCGCGGCCAGGCGGCTCGCGCCGAAGGCGGCCGCGCCCAGAATCACCGCAAACGTCGCGGCGACGGCCAGCGTGCGCATGAATTTCTGGCGCGACCGCATCTTCTTTTCTCCCTTTTTCATGCCCAGCTCGATGGCCGAGCGGATGTAATCGGGCGTCTCATGGAAGGCCCTGTCGTAATCCGGATGTTTCATGCGCTCTCATCTCCCGCGTTCAGATATTTGCGTAACAGCTTTCGGGCCTGGTGCAGCCGGGATTTCACCAGCGTCGGCGTGAGCTTCAATATCTGCGCCACCTCGTTCAGATCGTAGCCCTCCAAATGGTGCAGCAGCAGCGGCACCCGATACTTCTCCGGCAGCGCCATCAGTGCCGCGCGCAGATACAGATCCACGTCCGGTTCCGCCGCGCGCCCGGCCGCCGCGCCGTCGTCCAGCGGCAGCGGCGCGAGCCTCTGTCTGCGGATGATACTGCGGCATTCGTTGATGAGAATGCGCACCAGCCACGTTTCGAAGTAGCGCTCGTCGCGCAGACCGCCCTTCTTCATCCAGCCCTTGAACACCGCCTCCTGAATCGCGTCCGCGCAGTCGGCGTCGTTCCACAGGATGGCGTGGGCGATGCGGTAGAGCTTGCGCTCCATCGAGCGCACCCGCTCTGCGTATTCCTGATCGCTCATGAAAACACCCTTCGTTGTACAACAATTCGCTCAAGCATATATTAGACGCGCCGGCGCGGGCGTTGGTTGATATAAAATTCACTTTCGATAAAATTTTTTGAAACCGTCGCGGAGAAATGATTCGCGAAAGCCGGTTGGAACCTTTTGCCGGGCTTCTACGTCAAAATTGAGACATAAATTTTACAAAGATGGGCATGTTTTGTCTATATTTCGTTACATGTACATCCTCATTCCGTCGCACTGCAATGCTATACTATATATGTATAGCTATATTGCGGTAGCTGTCCGATCGCGGAGGTGCGTATGGCGTTTTTCGATTTTGTGAAGGGATTCCTCAGCGGAAGCATCATCAATCTGCTGGTGTATGCGATCATCGTGCTGATTTTCATCTTTGGCCTGATCCGGTGCGTATTTCCGGTGCTTCGGAATCGGGGAATTCTGCGGCGCGCCATGCGCGACGTGCGCGCGGGGAACTCGGCCAAGCGCTCCTGGCAGGACGCGGAGTTCCTCGGAGAGGGTTCGCTGATGGATCACTGGAGCGAGTATCTGGACAATCTGTTCTTCGCTGACGGCGTGTACCACAACGCCTCCAGCGTGGAGGATTACGTCAACGAGGAAACGGTCATCTTTGGACCGGGCCGCGGCAGCTTCGCTGAGGCAGTGCCGGGGCTGCTGGTGTCCGTGGGCTTTCTGGGCACGCTGATCGGTCTGGCGCAGGGCCTGTCCGGCTTCAGTATGTCCGACTCCCAGGCGGTTATGGATTCCATCGTCACGCTGATCCCCGGCATGCGCTACGCGTTCATGACCTCCATCGTGGGTGTGGTCTGCTCGGTGCTGTTTACGTTGATCATCCGCTCCATTTACGGTTCCACCGAACACACGCTGCGCAACTTTTACGGCGTGATGAGCCACTACGCGGGGCTCTCCTCGGTGGATCCGATGACCCAGGTGGCGATCTATCAACAGGAGCAGACCGCGATGATCCGCAAGATGGCCGAGGATCTCTCCGGCAAGCTGACCGACAACATCGCCGCGGCTGTGGGCCGGGCGGTGGAGCCACTGAACAACAGCCTTCGCAACTTCGTATCCGTCACCACCAAGGATCAGATGCGCTTTCTGGACGCGGTAGTCATGCGCTTCCTGGATCGCATGGACGATCTGCTTGGCGGTCAGATCAAGCGGCTGTCCCGGGCGATGGAGGAGTCGGCCGCCCGCCAGGAGCATACGATCGGCATGGTGCAGGAGGATCTGGACGCCACCTCCGACATGCTTAAGAGCTTGCACGAGGTCATCCGCATCGCGGACGACATGGTGCGGGTGAACGCCGAATATATACGGGATCTGCGGGAGAACCAGCGGCAGACAGACGATGCGTTCAACCGCGTGGCCTCCAGTGTGGAGCAGATGGATCTCGTCACTCGCCAGCAGACCAACTACTTAAAGAGCGTCAGCTCCATGCAGGAAGAGGTATCCAACTCCATGGAGCAGATGGGAAACGCGCTGAAGGACTTCACCCAGCGCGTGGGCGAGCTGAGCGCGAATTCCTCCGCGGGACTGCTGTCCGCGGCGGCGGAGCTGCGTGCGACCGGCGCGCATTTGCAGGAGATTCACCGCGAGTGCGCCTCGGGAATCACCGAGGAGCTCAAGCTCACGCTGGACGCTTATCAGGAATATGTGAACCAGTTCACCCAGCGAGTGGATTACCTCGCCGGCGGCATCAGCGATTCGCTGAGCAAGCTGCCCCCCGCGGTGGACGAAAGCGCGAACGCGTTCCTGGATCAGGTGGACCGGCTCTGCGATTCGCTGGCACGCGCGCAGCAAATGCTGGACGAGACCGTCGAGCGGCTCCGTGACGAACTGCGCTCGCCGCACTGAGCGCGGCGCGGGGAAGGGCGGTGAGTGAGTGATGCGTTCCTATCGCAGAAGCGCGGCGCGGCGGCGCGGCGGAGGCGACAACAGCTTCTGGTTGAGCTTTTCGGACTTGATGAGCTCGCTGGTGCTGATCATTATACTGGTGATGTTCTACATCATTTACCAGTACTTTAACATGGTGGAGATCAACGAAGCGGAGATCGCCCGCCGGGAGTATCAGCTGGATCAGGCGCAGACGGAGCTGGAAAGCCAGCAGACGGCGCTCACGGACGCGGAAAAGAAGATGATCTCCCAACAGATCATACTGGACGCCAAGCAGAAGGAACTGGACGACGCCGAGGCCGTGCTGGAATCCCAGCGCACGGAATTGGCGACGGCGCAGAGCCAGTTGGACGCGCTGGACGAGCAGCTCGCGACCCAACAGAGCGAGTTGGAAGCCGCGCAGGCGCAGCTCGCGCTGCAACAAAGCGACTTGGAGACGGCGCAGGCGCAGCTCGCGACTCGGGAGGGTGAGTTGGCCACGGCACAGGAGCAGCTCGCGGCCCGGGAGGGCGAACTGGAGAGTGCACAGGCGCAGCTCACCTCGCAGCAGGGAGAGCTGGAAAACCAGCAGCGGCAGATTGAGCAGCTGATCGGCATGCGCCCGCGCATCATCTCCTCCCTGTCAGACGCGCTGCACAACAGCAATATTTCGGCCACGGTGGACGCGGCAACCGGCTCCATCACTCTGGCTTCCGACGTGCTGTTCGCCACCGGCGAGTACGCCCTGACGCGGCAGGGCCGCAGCTTTATCGACGAGTTCCTGCCGGTCTATTTGAACGTGCTGTTCTCGGACGAATACGCGCCCTACGTGTCCGAGATCATCATCGAGGGCCATACCGACTCGGTGGGCGGTTATCTCTCCAACCTGCAGCTGTCCCAGCAGCGCGCGCTTTCGGTGGCAAGCTATGTGCTGGGCGATAGCCGGGCCGTAGCGGAGGACGTGAAGGAGCGTCTGCGCCAGGTGGTGACCGTCAACGGCCGCAGTTACAGCGACCGCATATTCGATGCGGACGGTCGGGAGAACCAGGACGCCTCCCGTCGCGTGGTGTTCAAGTTCCGCCTGACCGACGAGCAGATGATTCAGCAGCTGCGCGCCATCCTCGAAGGGGAATAGCAATTTTCGAAAGAGAAGGGGTAATGCCAATTGTTGCATCTGCGCAGGCTGATCTGGTTCGTTGTGACCCGGCTGATGCTCGCGTGCATCCTTTGCGGCATGCTGGTGTGCGGTTTCTACATGTGTCTGAATACCGCCGATATTTATGTGATCCTGAACGACGGACTGGAACGTCGCGCGGAGGTCATTCTCACCAGGGAGGAGGCCGAGACGCTGAACTTCTATTTCCACGCCGACTTCCTTTCCACCGACCCCGCGCTGGAGGGCGCGTTCGACGGTTCCAGCGTGTATGATAACTACATCATCAGCGACTTTGAGTACGATTTGACCGTCGAGCGGCTGTGGGCATGGCCCTGGAACAATTACGCCACGTGCACCGTGGTGGAACGCGTACCTTCCATCACGGCCAGCGTGATCGCCAGCCGCAGGAACGACAACCTGCCTCCCGTGCCGAGCTGGCAGGGTGGGCGTTACGATATCACGCTCGTCAAGGAGGACGGTGCGTGGAAGATTATCGGTATGCAGCAGACCACGGTATTGATGGAGGCCGCCAATCATGGCGGAGGAAAATAGGCTTCTTACAAAAGAAAGCGGAGGAGGCTTTGACATGGATCGTAGAAACAAAATCTGGCTTGTCGTTCTGGCGCTGCTGCTCGTCGCGGCCGTTGTGAGCGTCGTGGTCGTCAATGGCCGCTTGGAAAATTCCAAGCAGCAGCTGGCGGCCGCGAACGTTGAACTCAGCGGCGAACAGGAGCGCAACGCGGCGCTGAGCGCCGACTATGAGAGCGTCAGTGCGGAACTGACGGCGGCGCAGGAGAATCAGACGGCCTTGGAGACGCAGCTGACGGCGGCGCAGGAGGATCGGACCTCGTTGGAGGATCAACTGACGCAGGCGCAGGAGGATCAGGCCTCGTTGGAGGGTCAACTGACGCAGGCGCAGGAGGATCGGGCCTCGTTGGAGGGTCAGCTGACGGAAGCGCAGGAAGCCAGGACGACGCTGGAGACGCAGCTGACACAAGCGCAGGAGAATCAGTCGGCGCTGGAGACGGAACTGACGGCGGCGCAGGAGAATCAGTCGGCGTTGGAGACAGAACTGGCGGCGGCGCAGGAGAATCAGACGACGCTGAAGGCGCAGCTGACGGAGGCGGAGAGTTCACAGACCCTGCTGAAGTTGCAGCTGGCGGCGGCGCAGGAGGCGAAGACTTCTCTGGAAAATCAGCTGGCAGAGGCGCAAAGCGCGTTGGAGGATCATTTGGCGAATGCATCGTCCGTCGAACCGGAGGATGAGACGCAGGAGACGGAAGCCGCCGGCATACCGGAGGAAACAAATGTTGCCAGCGCATCGGAGGAAGCGAATGCTGCCAGTGTGACGGAGGAAACGAGTGCTGCCGACATGGCAGAGGAAGCAAATGACACCGATGTGACGATGGAAGTGGAAGTTGCCGGTGCATCGGAAGAAGCGCCGCAGGCGGTCGCAAATGCTAGGGAAAGCTACGATATGTTGTCCGCCGAGGAGGCTTCCAATGCTTACAGTGAGCGCGTCGGCCGCCTCGACGCGAGTGAGGCCGAGGCTCGCGAGCGCGTAGAGGCGCTTTCGGGCGTGCTCGACGCCGTGAGGAGCGGCATCGCCGGTTTGGGTGGCACCCCCGCCGAGGCGCCTGCGGTCGAAACGCAGGAATCGGAACCCGCGCCGGTTCCGGAAGCGCCGGAGGGAGAAACCGAGGCGGCCCCGGGACGGATGCTCCTCATCCCGGAGGTGTATGAGCCGGCGTATTTGACGGAGACGGCCAATGTGAGTGCGGACGAGATTCAGGCGAAGGTGGACGCGATTCTCAATGCCGGTGAGGATAGCATGACGCCGGAGGAGAAGATCGTGGCGCTGGAGGAACTTCAGAGCGAAGTGGGCGGCTATGTGGATGGCATCAACGCGGCGCTGGACGACATTTCCGCGCAGCGCGCGGTGCTGACCACTTCCATGAGTGGCATCAGCGCGATGGAGAATGAACTCCAGTCGGCACTGACGAGCGTAGAAGAGTTGAACGCCGCCGCCGCGGAAAGCGCGGAGAAGATCGCCGGCCTCGAAGCGCAGCTCGCGGAGCTGACCGGCAGGGGAGAAGCGGACGCGGCCGAGATCGAGGCGCTGAATGCGCAGATCGCCGCCGAGCAGGCGCACGCGACGGAGCTCAACGAACAGTTGAGCGCGATGCAGACCGAACGCGATAAATATCTGGCGGCGCTGAACGCGTATCGCATTGAGCGCGCGCCGAGCGACGGCGAGGCCCATGCGGCCTCCTCTATGGGGATCAGCATCGCGGTCGCGGCGAACGGAACGAGCGCGACCTGGCGCTACGTGAACCTCACGGTCAGCGGCAACCCCGTGGTGCTGCGCATCGAGATGGATGGCGAGGAGCTCTACCGCTCCGAAGTTATCGCCCCGGGCGAGGCGCTGGAGAGCTTTGAGCTCAACCGGGCGCTCCCGTCGGGCAGCTATCGCGCGGCGGCCCTGGTGAGCGTCAGCGACGCGGACGGAAGCGTGGTGTCCACCACCCGCATCCCCGTGAGCATCGTCGTGGAATAAAAAGTCGTGGAATAAAATTCAAAGATAAAAATTCAAAGAGCGCGGGCCCCGGCGAAAAGTGCCGGGGCCCGCGTATTTTCGAAGGAGCTCACTTCAAATAGTAGTTGTTGAGCGTTTCCTCAATTTTGGTGAGGGACATATTGTCGATGGGCACGAGATCCCACACGACGTTGGCGTTGCCGCGGCGGCGCTTGGTCTTGAGCAGTGGATTCTTCTTGTACGTGGCTTCCAGCCAGGAGGTGCGCCCGAACACGACGGGCACCGGCACGTGGGTTCCGTCGCTGTCGATCACGAACAGATTGAAGCCCCGTGCGCCCTTCGTGCCGAAGCCGAACGCGCCGTTGAGGCCGCTGCCCTTCTCGTATACTTCCTCGCGCTCGAAGCGCGGCGCATCCATGATGTCGAGCCGGAATTCGCCCTCCTGACCAAACCTGGGCGATTCGATCAGCGCGAAGCGGCCCTCCGGCCGCGCCAGTGCGACGAAGCTGCCGTCCTCCCGGGAGCAGAAGAACATGCGCTCTGGGCGAAAGCCCTGTTCTTCGAGCTTCCGCGCGAATTCTACGCGCTTGTCCTCCATGCGCTTGAGGTTTTCCTTGCGCTCTCTTTCGGCTTCGCTGTTGAACAGAGGCATGACACGCCCTCCTCGCTCGATTCTTTCCATTGATTATATCAAATTCGAAAAATAATTGCAAGATTCAGGCGGCTTTTTGGAAAAACAGGGATCTTCCTCCATATTTTTTTCGTCTAATTTTCCGGGAGATTGTGGTTGAGTATCCCAAATGTGTGTGCTATACTATAAATTAGGAAACTGCCTTTTTATGCGGCACACAAGAGTACAGAGGATTTAAGGAGGCAAAACGATGCGCAAACTGATGATCTGGATTTTAACCGCGCTGATCGCGCTGTCCGGATTCGCGCTCGCGGAGAACGCGACCGCCGCGAGCGTCGTTTACAACGGTGGCGACGCGGTGCTCGCCGGTACGGATCTCTATTTCGCGATCCCGGATGGAACGCGCCAGATGCTGGTACGCGTTCCCGTTGGCGGCGGCGATCCGGTCTGCGTGGACCGTGGCGACCGCTTTGAGGATTTGATGCCCTACGGCGGCGGCGTGGCCTATCTCAAGACCGAGAACAACTCCTCGGCCATCATGGCTTGCGACGCTTCAGGGCTCACCACGGTGTACGGCTTCGGCACCAGCGCCGCGAGCGGTCTGAGTTACTACAACGGCCGGATGCTGGTACTGATCGACGGGCTGCTCCACTCCATCGAGCCGGGTACCCAGCTGTGCCTGCGCCTGTCGGGCAGCGCGATGCTGGACTATGTGCTGGACGGCGGCAGCGCGTACTTCTTCTCCGCAGGCGACCGCATGGAGTACACCGCGCAGCTCGAGAGCGGCGAATCCGTGACGACGCAGGCGGGCTGCGTGTACAGCCTGGATCTGAACAGCGGCGAGACCGCGCTGCTGCTCAAGAACGGCGGCCAGGATCTCAAGATCGCAAACGGCAAGTTGTACTTCCACAACATGGCCGACGCCTACGCGGTGCGCACCGCGGACACCGCTCAGCTGTTGGGCCGTGTGTACAGCCTCGATCTCGAACAGCACAGCCTGGACAGTGAGTGCACCGAACCGGACAGCGGCTTCTGGCTGTTGGATCGCGGACCGGTCGTCTGGTACAGCGGCGCGCTGAACATGGAGACGGAGGCCGGCACGCTGTCCCTGTACAATCCGGTGAGCGGCGCGACCGTCGTCTCCGACGGCGAAAGCCTCTACATCTGGGAGCCCGTCAAGCAGACGCTGACGCAGGCGCAGATCAACGGCACACAGACGGCGATTTACACCGGTGACCTCACCCAGGCGAAGGATCTGTCGCTGATGGTGCCCGCGTCCAGTCCGTCTCCCGCGGCATCCGCCGGAACCGACGTGGACCCCGAGGGCAATACCACCTGGTTCCAGAACTTCGTGGACAATCAGCCGAGCGGCAGCGCTTCGTCCAATAGCGGTACGGGAGTTTGGGCGCAGGCCACGCCGATCGGCGCGACCGCTACGCCTCGTCCCACGGCGGTGCCGGTGAGCAGCGGCAGCTCATCTGGCAGCGGTTCCTCGTCCGGCAGCAGCTCTTCGTCCGGCAGCGGTTCTTCGAGCGGCTCGTACAGCACGTACAATGTGGATATCAGCTACGTGAAGATTACCGGCGGCAGTGTGAACGTACGCTCCGGCCCCGGCACGGGCTATTCTGTCAAAACCTCCCTGTCGCAGGGAACCATCGTGCCGTGCACCGGCAAGGCGGCAAAGGATTCCGGCGGAAATACCTGGTATCAGATCAAATACGACGGCGTCAAGGGTTGGGTATCCGCGGGCTACGCAAAAAAGTCCAGCGCGCCGGATTCAAATTACGTCGGCCCTGAGCACAGCATGAGCGGCAGCACCGTGGAGGTGACCGGCAGCAGCGTGAACGTCCGCTCGAAGCCGAACCTGAACGGAGCGGATCTCGGCGTGGTACACAAGGGAACGAAGCTCAGCTTCCAGGGCGTGCGCTCCACCGACAGCCGCGGTGTCGATTGGTACAAGGTCAGCTACAACGGCAAGACCGGCTGGGTCTCCTCCCGCTATTCGAAGGTGACCGGCTCCGGCAGCGGTTCGTCCTCTGGCGGCAGCTCGTCCGGCGCGAGCGGTACGATGTATACCACCGGTTCGGTTCACGTCCGCAGCGGCCCCGGTCTGGATTACAGCTCCAAGGGAACTTTGAGCTCCGGCACGGCGTTTGAGGTTTCCGCGAAGCAGAAGGACGGTCGCGGCGTGACTTGGTACAAGGGCAGCGGCGACGGAAAATCCGGCTGGATTTCCTCGGCCTACCTCTCCGACGAGAAGCCCTCTTCGAGCGGCGGTTCGTCCTCGGACAGCGGCTCGGAGCTGGTCACCACCGGCAGCGTCACCATCCGCAGCAAGGCCAATAAGACCAGCTCGGTCGTGGGCTACATCGGATCTGGCAAGACGGTGACCTACCTCAACAACAGCGCGGAGGACAGCCGCGGCGTGACCTGGTACTTCATCAGTTACGATGGCATGAAGGGCTGGATTTCTTCCAGGTATTCCCATTTCAAGTAAATCATTTCCAGGGCGGGGGCAAATCCCCGCCCTTTTTGTAACTTTTCTTTGAACAATTGTTACAACCCATTCTTCTTCAAGAAAAATATGATATAATTGGTTAAACAGTAATCATTTATTCTGGGAGAATTGGTTTACACATGAAGATGCGGCGCAGAAAAAAATGGAAATGGCTCGCGATTATTGTTGCGATGCTGCTCGCCTTTGGGATCGTTCCCGCGCGGTTGGCTTCTTCGCGCTCCGCTGTGCTGGCGGAAAGCGAGGGCGGCGACGCGCCGGCGCAGCCATCTCAACCCGAGGCGCCGTCCGAACCGGCGGCTCCGGCGGAGCCGGCCGAGCCTTCGAAACCTGAAGCGGCGGAGGAACCGTCCGAGCCATCGCAGCCGGAAGAGCCCGCAACTTCCAAAGCGCCGTTGGCTCCTCCACAGGAAACTGCGTCCGAACCATCCCCGACGCCGGCGCATTCGCAGCCTCCGAAGGCGACGAACGCTCCGACATCTCTCCCCATGCAGGACGCGACGGCCGGACCCACCTCCACAGCGGAAGTACCGGATTCTTCGGCTACGCCCGATCCCACATCGAGTTCTACCCCGAATTCCGATGCGACGCCGCAACCGAGCGCCTCGCTGGGCCCTGACGCAACACTGGATCCTGACGCGACGTTGGATCCAAATGCAACGCTGGATCCTGACGCGACGCTGGATCCAAATGCGACGCCGAATTCCGATTCCGAAGACGGTGGGCTGACGATCGAGCCCAAGAAGCGCTACAGCGATTGGGAGGGTGTAGTGCCCACCGATGAGAAGGGCATGCCGATTCCGATCCTGTATCAGACCGACTATCCGGAAATTGTCTGCACGATACGCGGAATTCCGCGCTCAGTGGCGAGTTCCGGTTGCGGCGCGGCCAGCGCGTCCATGGTCATCGCTTACCTCACCGGCAATACGGAGCAGACGCCCTATACGCTTTTCTATGATGCGGTGGAGACGGGCCATTACAACGGTGCGGGCTTGAGTCATGAGACGATCTCTTGGCTGTTGAAGCAATACGGCGTGAAGGGCACGTGGATTCGAAACGATGGCAAGGCCATCAAGAAGGCGCTGATAGAGGGCAAGCCCGTGATCGCGCACATGGGGCGCGGCATCTTCACCAGAAGCGGCCACTATGTGGTTCTGCGCGGCGTGACTTCGGACGGAAAGATACTGCTGAACGATCCGGTCAGCCCGACCAAGACGCACCGGGCGTTTCCGATTCAGACGCTGCTGACCCAGGCGCGCAATTCCCATGCGTTTATGATCTGTACGACGGATGAACTCGACGCGGCGCTGGAGGCCGCAGCGGAAGCGGAGGCGACCGTGGAGCCCGGAGCCACCGAGCAGCCGGAGACGAGCGAAGCGCCGGATATCACCGAGGTTCCGGAGCTGGAGACGCCCGAAGAGACGGAGGCGCCCGAGGAAGTGCCGCTGGAACCGCTGGCGTAATCGACAATTGAACAATGAACGGGGCGGCTTGCTTGCGAGTCGCCCCGCAATTTTGGAGGGAGAATGGCGATGTCAAACGCGGAATTTTTGAAGCTCGAATCCGAACAGGATGGATTGAAGCTGGCGTTGATGGTGGTCTGTCCCGAGGGCGCGCCCCGGGCGATCGTGCAGCTCGCCCACGGCATGTGCGAGCACAAGGAGCGCTACGCGCCGTTCATGGAATATCTGGCGGCGCGCGGCTGCGCCTGCGTCATCAACGATCACCGCGGCCATGGCGCGTCGGTGCGCGCCCCGGAGGATCTGGGTTATTTCTATGAGGACGGAGACCACGCGCTGGTGGAGGATTTGCATCAGATCACGCTGTGGGCGCGCAAGCGGTGGCCGGGGATTCCGCTGTTTCTGTTCGGACACAGCATGGGCTCGCTGGCGGTGCGCGCGTATTGCGAGCGCTACGACCGGGACATCGACGCGCTGGCGGTCTGCGGCAGTCCGGGCGAAAATGCCGCGGCGGGGCTCGGACTGGGGCTGATTCAACTCATGGCGCTCCTCAAGGGCGAGCGCTACCGCAGCGAGCTGATCCGGCAGATGACCACGGGCGCCTTCGACAAGCGCGCCGCGAAGCGCCTGTCCGGCGGTTCGTGGCTCTCGGCGAATCCGGCCAACGCGAATTCTTTCGCCTCCGACCCATTATGCGGCTTCAATTTCACGCTCAACGGCAATCGGGCGCTGCTCAAACTGATGCGGCGTGCCTACGGCCTCTCGCCGAATCGGGGCAAGCCGGAACTGCCGGTGCACTTTTACTCCGGCGCGGATGATCCCTGCGCCCCGGATCGCGCAGGCTTCGAAAACGCTATGAACCGCATGAAAAAATCGGGCTACGCCAATGTAACCGGACACATGTTCCCGGGCCTGCGCCACGAAATTTTGAACGAGGCGAACCGGGAGGAGGTATTCGAAAGGATCTGGAGCGAGGCCTTCGAGCCGTATATCCTGCGGGAGAGCGCCTAGGCGTAAAGTACGAAGTACAGTGTCAGCGCAGCCACGCTCAGCGCGCAGACGACGATGCCCACCACCATGCCGGAGATGGCGTAACCGTCGCCGTACTGGGCGTTTTGCACGATCTCGGTGCGGGCCACGCCGGTCAGCGTGAGGCCGACGGCGGAGGCGACCAGCGCCAGTATTCCCGCGATCGCGCCCACGGTGGGATTGAGGATCAGCCCCGATACGCAGAACGCGGAGACCAGGGTCAGCAGAAAGGCCGCGATGGAGAGCATAAAGCCCGCCGGGGCCAGATAATTCATCATGGAGCGGCGCAATTCGGGATTCCTCCTTTGCTTCACGGGGCACATGCCCCATCCTCTTCTCTATATCATACCCGCAGCGGCAGCGTTTGTCCAGAGTAAATTTGTCACCAGGGCACGTCGCTGTCGCTCTTTGCTTCCAGAGGCACGGCGAGCGTTTCTCCCGTGCGCAGCAGGCACAGCCAGATTTCGCCTACCTCCGCGCCGGTGACGCGCTCCAGCGCCGCGGCGTAGAGGCGCAGCTGATTGCGGTAGCGCAGCGTGAGCGCCTCCGCGTCGCCCGCGCGGTCGGTCTTGTAGTCGATGAGCACCCAGCGCCCCGCCTCGAAGAAGCAGCAGTCGATGGTGCCCTGCACCATGATTTCTCCATCGCCAAAGCCGCCCGCCTCCTCCGGGGAGAGCGCCTCGGAGATGGACATCCGCGCGTTGAACGGCCACTCCCGCCGCACATCGCGCGCCCGCAGCAGCCGCGCTCCCAGCGCGCCCTCCAAAAAGCGGGCGATGGCGGCGCTCTGCACGGCCTCGCGCTGGGCGGGGCGAATACGCCCGGCCTGCGCCTGCTCGTCCAATTGGGCGGAGACCGCGTCCCGCAGCTCCCGGCCGCGCAGGCCGCGCAGCGCCGTCAGATCGAGGAGCTGCATGGCGCGGTGGTAGGAGGTGCCGCGCTCCGCGCCGCTCATCCGGTTAGCGTTCTCGGACAGGAAGGCGGGGCGCTCGATCAGCTTCTCCGGCGCGTCCGGCGCCTGCAGTTCCCGCAGCAGGCCGGTGACGCTGAGCTTCAGCGGCCGCCGCGCCGCATCCGGCTCCGGGTAGCGCCACAGGATGGCGCGCAGCAATTCCGGATCCACGTCCGCATTGGATTCCGCCGGCGTATCCGGCACAGGTTCAGACTCCGGCGCGCCCCTGTGAACCTGCACCGCGCACACCCCCGCGCCGTCTTGGTCGAGCGTAGGCATGATCACGTCCAGGTGACTGGCCGCTGCGCCGGGCGCGTCGCGCAGCGCGTTCCAGCGCAGCCAGGCGGCGTCCGCGTCGCGCACGCCGCCCACGAGCACCAGGCGATCCCGTGCGCGCGTCAGCAGCACATAGAGTACGCGCAGCTCTTCGGCGCGGTCCTCCCGGCGCTCGCGCTCGGCGATGGCGAGTTGGGGGAGGGTCTTGCGCCGGGTTTGAAGCGCCGGATCGCAGTAGAGGCAGCCCAACCCCAGGTCCCGGTGCGCGCTCAATGGCGCGGAGCCCGCGCGGTTGCTGTATCGCCGTCCCAACATCGCGCCGAAGACCACCGGAAATTCCAATCCCTTGCTCTTGTGGGCGGTCATCAGCCGCACCACGTCGTCGCCCTCGCCCAGCAGATGGGCCTCGTCGCCGTCGCCCCGGGCCTGCAACTTTTCAGTGTGCTTTAAGAAGCGCGTGAGCGAGCCGGAGACGTTCCGATCGAACTGCGCCGCGTTGCCGGCCAGCCGGTTCAGATTGGCCTGCCGCTGGGGGCCGCCGGGCAGCGCGCCCATGCAGTCGTACAGTCCGCTTTCGTCCAGAATCGTCCGGGTGAGCGCGCCCAGATCCGCGCACAGCGACAATCGCCGCCAGCGCTCCAACAGATCAAAAAAGCTGCGGAGCCGCCGCGCGGTCTCGTCTTCACCCTGCGCATACGCCGTTGCCGCGTCGACAAAGGGCACGTCGGGCCGGGCGATGCGGATGCGGGCGAGCGCGTTCAGTTTGAGTCCCACCACCGGCGAGCGCAGCACGCCGATCAGTTCCACGTCGCTCCTGCGGTTCGCGGTGAGCTTCAACAGCGACAGCGCGAGCAGCACCTCCACGGAGTCGTAGAACGCCTCGGAGCCGTCGGCGAAGGCGGGAATGCCCTGTTGGAGCAGCACCGTTGCCATCTTTCCCAGCACACCGCGCTTGGCGCGGGTTAGCACCGCGAAATCGCGGTAGCGCAGCGACGGATCCGCCGCCATCAGCTCCCGGACGCGCCCGGCGATGAACAGGGCCTCGCGCTCGCAGGCGGCCATCTCGCGCAGGGCTTCGTCGGCGCTTTCGTCCGGGGATTCCAGCAGGTGAATCTCCACCGCGCCGCCGGTCAGCTCGGCGTTGCCGTGGTTGAGCCGCGCCAGTTCATCGTAGACGATCTCGCCGTCGCCGGTCATGGCGCGTTCAAACACGTGGTTGACGAAATCCAGTATCGCGGGGCGGGAGCGGAAATTCATCGTCAGCGGCAGCAGCAGGCCGCCATCGCCCCTGCCGTAGCGCGCATACTTGTCCAGAAACAGCCGCGGTTCGGCCTGACGAAAGCGATAGATGGACTGCTTCACATCGCCCACCATGAACAGATTGTCGCCCCGGGCGATGCGCGCAATCAATGCCTCCTGCACGTCCGAGGTGTCCTGATATTCGTCCACGAAGATGTAGTCGTAGCGCTCCCGCAGCTCCCGAGCCACGGCGGGATCGTCCAACGCCCGCAGCGCGCGGTGCTCCAGGTCGGCGTAGCTCAATCCTGCAAGCTCCGCCTTGCGCGCCTCGAACAGCTCCCGGGCGCTCAGCGCGATCCCGCGCAGCGCGGCGAGCTCCGGTTCGAGCGCGCGCACGTCGTTGAGCGCCGTGCTCAGCTCCAACTGGTTCAGCGCGACGCCATCCAGCGCGGCCTTCGCGTCGGCACGGAGCTTCTTCACCGCGTCGCCGATGGGCGGTTCGCCGCACTTGCGCAGCGGGGTCGCCTGCTTGAAGTCGCGCAGCGCCCGCTGAAGTTCGTCGAATCCATCCAGCGCGGCGATGCGCCGAAGCTCCGCCGCGTCCTGCTCCAGCGCGGGGAGATAGTTGGCGTTGCATTCCGGGTGCGTCAGGGCCAGACGGGTCAACAGCAGCGCGCGCTCCACGTCCCGCCGGGCAGCGGAAACCAGCTCGGCGATCCAGTCCGCGCGCATCGCCTCATCCGGCGCGCAGGCGCGATCTAGCCAGGCCTCGGGGTCGGGGCGTTCGTCCAGATAGCGCAGCAGCAACTCCGCCATGGCGCGCACACCCTTGGGACCGCGCGCGTAGTCCAGCGCGGAGAGCGCGTCGCCCCCGGCGGCGTAGGCCTCCTCCACGGCCGCGTCCAACGCCTCGTCCGCGAGCCGCCGCGACTCGGCGTCGTCCAGCACGCGGAAGGCAGGGTCGATGTCCGCGCTCTCGAAGTGGGCGCGCAGAAAGTCCGAGCAGAAGCCGTGCAGCGTGGAGATCGAAGCGCGCTCCAATAACAGCTGCTGGCTTCGACAGCGTTCGTCGCCCTCGGCGGCGCGCGCGCCCAGCTCCCGGGAGAGCTTGGCGCGCATGTCGGAGGAGGCGGCACGAGTGAAGGTGACGATCAGCATGCGGTCCACGTCCGCGCCGGAGCGGATCAGATCCAGCACGCGCTCCACCAGCACGGTGGTCTTGCCCGAACCCGCCGCCGCGCTCAACAGGATGTTGGCGCCGCGCGCCCCGATGGCCCGCCGCTGTTCGTCCGTCCACCGCATGAATTCCACCTCCGATTGGGTCTATCCTATCACAACGCGAAGGAAAGCGCAAGCGCGGCGGCGAAACGTGACAGTCAAAATTCGGAAGCGGAGTTTTTTTGTGAAATCGGCCGTCGCTTTATAATTTCTTTGCGTTTGTCCTGTATACTGATAGCATCATCGCGGCCGCCGGCGCGTGCGGCGCACGAAGAATAAACTCGATCAAAGGAGGATGAAAGAATGCAATACGAGATTAAGGGCGAGACGCTGCCCGTAGTAGTCTGCCGCGTGGAGAGCGGGGAGAAGATGATCACCGAGGGCGGCGGCATGGCGTGGATGAGCCCCAACATGAAGATGGAGACCACCGGCGGCGGCGTCGGAAAGGTGCTGGGCCGCATGTTTTCCGGAGAGAAGATGTTCCAAAACATCTACACCGCGCAGGACGGACCGGGAATGATCGCGTTCGCGTCCAGCTTTCCCGGTTCGATTCGGGCGTTTGAGATCGGGCCCGGCCGGGAGATGATCGTGCAGAAGAGCTCGTTCCTCGCCAGCGAGGCGAGCGTGGAGCTGTCCTTGCACTTCAACAAGAAGGTAGGCGCGGGCCTGTTCGGCGGCGAGGGCTTCATTTTGCAGAAGCTCAGCGGCCAGGGCATTGCGTTCGCGGAGTTTGACGGCCACATCGTCGAGTATGAGCTGAAGGAGGATCAGGTGATCACCATCTCCACCGGCCACCTGGCGGCCATGACCGCGAGCTGCAAGATGGACATTCGCACGGTGTCCGGCGCGAAGAACGTATTCTTCGGCGGCGAGGGCCTGTTCTTTACCGAGGTGCGCGGGCCGGGGCACGTGTGGCTCCAGACCATGCCGATCTCTCGGGTCGCGAGCGTGTTGAGGCCCTATTTCCCGAGCGCCAACGTATCCACCAACTGACCTTTCCGGGGAAAAATGAAAGCACCCCGCCGGTTCGCACGTTTGCGGCCGGCGGGGCGGCTGTGTTTTGGAAGCGGTCCGCCTCAGCTCAGGTGGAACGCCTTGTTGACTTCCTCGATCTCCTCGTCGGACAGCAGAACCACCTTGCCGATGTCCTGGGCGGAGATGATGGCCGCGGCGCTGTATTCCAGCACCTCCAGGCGGTCGAAGGCGTTGAGCAGCGATGCGCCCGTCACGATCACGCACTGGTTGTCCACGACGATCACCGGGCGGTGGCTCGTGAACATCGCGGCCGCACCGTCCACGTCCAGCGTGGTGGCGGCGTAGGGCAGGCGGCCCACTTCGCGCAGGGAGATGTAGCTCTCCGGGATCAGGCGGGAGTCGAACTCTGCGCCCGTCACCGCGAAGGCCATAATAGCCGGCGGATGGGCGATGATGACCGAGTTGATCTCCGGGTGCGTCTCGTAGATCTTCTGATGCAGCAGCACCGAGCGGCTCGGAACCTTGCCCAGCTCGCCCATGCCGTTCTTGACGCGCACGATGTCCTCGGGCTCGAGATACTTGCGGTCCTTCATGTAGGGCGTGATCAGCAGGGAGCCGTCCGACAGGCGCATGGAGAAGGTGCCCTGGGTGCTGGTGAACAGGCGCTGGTCGTAGGAGCGGTGAATCAGCGTGCACAGGTCGCGGCGGCCGGCGCGCTCTTCGCTGGTGATCACGCGCGCTTCGAAGGAATCGAGCGGCGGATGCGCTTTGGAGCTGTCGATGGCGATCTGCGCGTCGGTGAGCTGGCGGGGCGTGCCAAGCTTGCGGGCATCGAGCTCGATCTTCGCGCTGAAGGTGATGGTTTCAAAGGCCATAAACGCATGGTAGAGGTCGGGCGCGCCGCAGACCACACCGTGGTTCTCCATCAGCACCGTGTTGTAGCCCGCCGCGAACTGTTCGGCGATGTTCGCGCCCAGCTGCTCGCTGCCGGGAACGTCGTACTTGGCCATGGCCACCTTGCCGCAGACCAGATTGGCGTTGGGGATGAGCTTGGTGTCGGGCACCTGGCGCACCAGGCTGAACGCCACCAGGATCGGCGGATGCGCATGCACGATGGCGCGCAGGTCAGGGCGGAGCTTGTAGATGTTGCGGTGGATGGGCAGCTCCACGGAGGGCGTGTGCGGGCCGATCACCGTGCCGTCGGGCTTCACCTGCATGATGTCCGCGCGAGTGAGCGCGCCCTTGTCGATGCCGGAGGGCGTGATCCAAATATCGCCGTTTTCGTCGCGAATGGAAAGGTTGCCGCCGGAGGTGGTGGTCATGCCATACTCGTAGATGCGCTGCATGATCATCACCAGCTGATCCGCCGGATGCAGAAGCTCAAATTTCATTGGACGACCTCCTCAGATTTCATTTCTCCCCTAGATTATCGCCCCCGTGTGTTAAAAGTTGAGGTGTTTTTTTGTAAGATCGGTTTATAGTTTTTATGTTTGCAAAAATTGTGCGCAGATGATATAATGGTAAAAATTGCAAAATGGGAGGCGGCGGCATGAGCGATCTGTTCAAGGACCTGATGGATAAGGCGAAGGAGACCCTGGATCCCATCGTGGACAGAGCGAAGGACGTGGTGGAGTCCGGCGAGCTGAAGGACAAGGCGAACGATGTATTGACGAACGTGAAGGATAAGGCGGAGGAGCTGAAGGACAGCGCTGCTTCGGGCGAGTTGAAGGACAAGGCCGCGGACGTGCTGGCGGACGTGAAGGAAAAGGCCGCGCCGGTGATCGACAAGGTGATAGACGCGGCCGGAGATGTGATTGACAGGGTGAAGGACGGTGTGGCGCAGTTCGCCAGCGGCGAGAAGCCGCCTCTGAACGTCAAGAACGAGCTCTTTTCCAAGTTGGACGAAGAGGTCGCGGATCAGAAGGAGGCCGTGAAAGAGCAGGCCGCCCAGATGCAGAAGAAAATTGAGGAAATGTTCGGCAAGAAAGAGTAAATCAAAAGAGAAAGGCGGCGGAGCGCGGCGAGCTCCGCCGCGTGCGTGGAGGACACGTATGTTACGAAAGATGAGGAAATTCGCGGCGGCAGCGCTGGCGTTGCTGCTGGCAATGGGCTGCGCCGCGGCGGAGAAGAAGGAGATTCTCTACGCCGTGGAGGTGGATTTGACCAACCAGATCGTCACGGTATATCGCGCCGAGGGGCGCGAGGACAGCGACATCGTGCGCCGGATGATCTGCTCCGCCGGCAGCGGCGGCGAGGACGCCACCCCCCTGGGCGAGTATAAGATGAAGCAGCATTTCCCCGAGGAGCGCGGCGAGTGGTACTACATCAAACAGTACGAGGTCTACGTGCGCTATCCCACGCGCTTTCAGGGGCCGTACCTGTTCCACTCGCTGCCATACGCGGATATGGATGTGAGCACCATCGACCAGGAGGCGCGCAGCCTGCTGGGCGAGCCCGCCTCCCATGGCTGCGTGCGCCTGCGCAGCGAGGATGCCGAGTGGATCGCTAAGAACTGCCCCGACGGCACCACCGTGCGCGTGTACGAGAGCGGTGAACGCGACGAGGCGCTGCGGGAAAAGCTGCTGCGCCGCACTTACGACGCATCGGAGTGGGGATCCTATGCAGAATACCTCGGCGCCGAGATTCCGGCCGGCCTGACCGGCGCGGTGGAGGACGCGAAGCAGGAGGACGCGCAGTGATCCGACGAGCGGCGATCCGACGCCGAACGATGTGAAAAAATACCCGCCGTTTGGCGGGTATAATTCTTTGATTCGAGTTGTCAGCCCAACTTGACAGCGGTGCCGTAGGCGGTCACTTCAGCGGCGCTCTGCATGACGGAGGAGGAAGTGAGCCGGATGCCCACCACGGCGTCCGCGCCCATCTCGGCGGCCTGCGCCTGCAGGCGCTCCAGGGCGATCTTCCGCGCGTCCTCGAGCATCTCCGTGTAGCCCTTGATTTCGCCGCCCACGATGGTCTTCATGCCGGCCATGAAATCCTTTCCCAAATGCTTGGAAGATACGACGCTTCCGGTGACCATGCCGAGGTTTTGAATGATTTCTTTCCCGGGCACGTGGTCGATGGTTGAAAGCAGCATTTTTCATTCCCCCTCGATGTTCGCCCTTGCGGGCGGCAATATGATAATATTATTATAACATCCCTTTTTAAAAAAGTCAAATTTATACAGGAGTAGGAACGAATTTACCGGTCCGTCATATGAGCCGCGCCTGAGAAACGGCGACCTTCGCTTGCTGTCTACTGGCATTCGCGATCCATTGCGCGGGCTTGGTCCCAACCTTGCCGCAAAAAAACGCGGCGGAGCCTGTGCGGGTTCCGCCGCGTCGCGTCGTTTGGATTAGTCGAGCTTCGGGCCAGCGGCGACGAGGGCCTTGCCGGCCTCATTGCCGGTGTACTTCACGAAGTTCTTGATGAAGCGGCCGGCCAGATCCTTCGCCTTCTCGTCCCACTCGGCGGGATTGGCGTAAGTGTTGCGCGGGTCGAGGATGTTGGTGTCCACGCCCGGCAGCTCGGTCGGCACGGAGAAGTTGAAGTACGGAATCTTCTTGGTCTCGGCCTTGAGGATGTCGCCATTCAGGATCGCGTCAATGATGCCGCGGGTGTCCTTGATGGAGATGCGCTTGCCGGTGCCATTCCAGCCGGTGTTGACCAAATAAGCCTTCGCGCCGGACTGCTCCATGCGCTTCACGAGCTCCTCGGCGTACTTCGTCGGATGCAGCTCCAGGAAGGCCTGGCCGAAGCAGGCAGAGAAGGTCGGCTGGGGCTCGGTGATGCCGCGCTCGGTGCCGGCCAGCTTTGCGGTGAAGCCGGACAGGAAGTAGTACTTGGCCTGCTCGGGATCGAGCACGGAGACCGGCGGCAGCACGCCGAACGCGTCCGCGGACAGGAAGATGACGTTCTTCGCGGCGGGAGCGGCGGACACCGGGCGCACGATCTTCTCGATGTGGTTGATCGGGTAGGACACGCGGGTGTTCTCGGTCACGCTCTTATCGGCGAAGTCGATCTTGCCGTTCTCGTCCAGGGTGACGTTCTCCAACAGGGCGTTGCGCTTAATGGCGTTGTAGATGTCGGGCTCGGACTCCTTGTCCAGATTGATGACCTTCGCGTAGCAGCCGCCCTCGAAGTTGAACACGCCGTGGTCGTCCCAGCCGTGCTCGTCGTCGCCGAT
>CANQEW010000038.1 GCA_947596085.1 uncultured Clostridia bacterium
CAATCATAGGTAACAGCGAGGGAGGGGGCTGTCAAGGGAAAGGGTGGAGATTTTCCGGCAGGGGAAAGGCGGGGAATCTCCACCCTTTCCCTTGACAGCCCCCTCCTTCGCTGTTACCTATGATTGACGCCAATAGAGTTCGATCCTCATTTTTGTGCCCGGCACGCCTTGTAATTCCGCGCGGTTTCTGCTACTATTATGTAGAGTACGATCTTCCTTCGAGCGGAGGCGGTGCGCTGGAATAAATTTCCAGCGGAATTTCCTCCGGAAATCGCAACCAATCCTGAAAAAAATCGTCAAAGTAGCGTAAGCCAACGAACTTGAGGAGGAAAGGGATATGAAAAAGCTTACATCATTGCTCTTGATCCTGGTTCTGATCGCGCTCTGCGCGCCGGCGTTCGCCACGGACACAAACGGCCGGGGCGACACCGTCGCGCGCAGCGCGGAGCTGGCCGCCTTCCTGGACGGCAGCGGAAACATCTACGTCTCCGGCATGGAGCAGCCGGTGAACGCCACCAAGGCGGACAGCCTGGTATCCATTGACCCCTACCGCATCCTGTTCTTCGCCCAGGAGAATGCCGCGGCGAACATTCCGCAGGGCCGGCTGGTCGCGCTGTCGCTGAACGGTTTCTCCGAAACCGTGGTCACCGACGATGCCTACGCCGCCTGCCTGGACGCGGAAAACGTCTATTACATCTCCAAGGCCAACCGCGCGCAGCTCGTCTGCCGCAATCTGGACAGCGGCGAAAGCCGCACGGTCTACACCGCGACCGAGTCGCTGGATCGCATCTACTCCAGCAGCATCGGCGTGATCACCTCGCTGGTGGACGGCGCGGGCGCCTACATAACCGACTCGATCACCGGCCAGTTCGTGCCCTTCGCCGGGGACGTCGCCAGCAAGATCGAGAAGGGCGACGGCTTTGAGGTCTATCTGGCCGCCAACAACAACCTCTACGTGCAGCAAAACGGCGCGCTGACCTCCGCGCTGGTGGATTCCTCCGTGCGCGCCTGGGCCATCATCGACCACAACATCTTCTACCTGACCGGCAACGACGGCGCGCTCGGCCTCAAGCAGTACAACGTGGACAACAACCTGTGGAGCTTCCTTCTGACGCTCCCGGCGGACATCGAGCCCCAGCTCACCGCCAGCGAAAACGCTCTGTTCACGCTTTCATCCAACAACGTGATCTACCGCGTGGACGTCGCGAACCACAGACTGGTCAACTACACCAACCTGCTCACGCCCCAGAGCTACTCCCTGTCCGGGACGCGCTCCGTCACGAGCTATCGCATCGAGGCGGTCAGCGGCCAGCTGAACGTCTACGGCGTGGTTCAGGATTCCACCGCCCAGCCGACTTTCACCTTCGGGGATTTCGGCACCGCGGCCGTGCAAAGCTCCGAACCTGACATCGTGTTGCTGAGCGCCTACGCCATCGATACGGAGAGCACGGTGTGGGATCTCTTGCAGCCCGCGCCTCAGTTCTCCACGCTGCGCCGGGGCAGCCGCGGCGACGCGGTCTCCGCCATTCAGCAGCCGCTGCGTGATCTGGACTACTATGATTACTACATTGACGGCATCTTCGGTTGGCGCACCGAGCGCGCGGTTGAGCTATTGCAGGACGCGCTGGGCCTTCCGGTGACCGGCGTCGCGGACGAGGATCTGCAGCGCAGGATACTGGCCGGTGGTCTGCCCGCCTACGATCCCTATCGCGAACTCGAACGCGGCGACCGCGGGTTGCGCGTGCGTGAGATGCAGGAGCGCCTGCGCGACCTGGGCTACTTGGCCGACGACGCGGACGGCATCTTCGGCTCCCGCACCGAGGCGGCCGTAGAACTGTTCCAGTCCGAAAACGGCCTGCGCGCCACCGGCGTCGCCAACGCCGACACGCTGCGCAAGCTCTATTCCTCTAACGCGCAGTCCTGCTCCAGCTACATTGAGCTGCGCCGGGGCGACACGGGTTACCGCGTGCGCGAACTGAACCGCCGCCTGAAGGCGCTGTACTACCTGGAGGGCAAGGCGGGCAGCACCTACACCTCCGCCACCGCCGAGGCCGTGCGCCGCTTCCAGGATCAGATCGGCATGCGCCAGACCGGCGTGGCCACGATTCCCGTGCAGCGCGAGCTCTTCTCCAGCGATGCGCCTGAGTACAGCGGATACATCACCCTTCGCCGCGGCGACGACAACGGCCGCGTGCAGGAGATGCAGCGCCGCCTGTATGATCTGGGCTACTTCACCGGCGACCGCGACGGTTACTTCGGCAAGGACACTGAGGAGGCCGTGCGCGCCTTCCAGCGCCGCGCGGGCCTGAAGGCCACCGGCGAGGCCGATCCGGCCACGCTCGAGGCCCTCTACTCCCCCGACGCGCCCGAGTATCAGGAGCCCGAGAAGCTCACCGATCCCGTGATCGAGCTGCGCCCCGATTTTGAGACCGACGAAAACGGCGTATATCTGATTCCCGTCGAGACCGGCGAAGTGGGCATCTACTGGACCGCGGACGGCGGCGTGGACTGCTACGACATCTACATCGGCGACAGCGACGGCAACACCTTCATCGACCGCACGAACACCCAGGATGAAATGGTGCTGTTCTCGAGCAGCGATTCGCTCCGGGAGGACGTCATCTACACCGTCACCGTGACCGCGCACCCGGTCGATACCGACTACAACAGCGATACCCACGCGAGCATCCGCTTCCGCGTGGTGCCGAAGCCTACCGTCGTCAACAGCGTGACCATCAACGTCACGAGCGACTTCAAGATGGACGCGCAGGACGAGGAACTCTACGTATTCACCGGCGAGACCGTCTCCTGCAACTGGATCGCGGACGGCGAGGTGGAACACTTCGAGTACGACGTGACCGACGGCAATGGCGACGTGGTCGCCGGCGGCTCGGACAATCCGCTTGAGATGAACCTGAATTGCGCCAACTTGAGTCAGGGCATGATCTACACGCTGACCGTCAACGCCTACCCACACGGCGGCGGCGAGAGCGCCAGCGCCAGCCTGCGCTTCCGCGTCGCGGGAGAAGCGGACGCTACGCCGGTGCCGACCGCTGAGCCGACCCTGGAACCCACGGCCGAGCCCACTCAGGAGCCTGTTGAAGCGACGCAGGAACCCTCCGCCGATGTGACGCAGGAGCCGGCTGCTGAAGCGACGCAGGAGCCGGCCGGCGTGCCGGACGAGGACGGCGAGCAGCCCGGCGCTGTGAACGGCGTTCCCGCGCTCCAGATCGCACCCGCGACCGGCGAGGTGCAGATGGAAATCACCGCCCCGGACGGCAGCGTGGCGACCGTCACCGTCGTCACCGTGGGCGAGGGTTCCCTGGAACTGAACTGGCCTGCCGAGGGCGACGTCGTGAGCTACTACGTCCAGATCACCGATTCGAACGGCAATCTGATGGCCGACCAGTCGCTGCTGAATTCCGGCGCGACAGTGGGTCCCGACAAGCTCATTCCGGGCGAAATCTACACGCTGACGGTCACCGCGACCTTTGTCAACGGCGATCCCACCAGCGCCACCGCCTACTTCATGCTTCCGGCTGTCCAGGAGACCGAAGCTCCCGAGGCCGAACCCACAGCGGAATCCGTGGCGGAGATCTACGCGCAGCAACCGTATGCCGTGGAGTCCTACGAAGAGGAGCCTTACAGCGAGAATTCCTACGAAGAGGAAGCTCCGGCGGACGACGCTTATGTGGACGATTCCTATGTGGATGATTCTTACGAGGACGATTCCTATGTGGACGAATCCTACGAGGACGAATCTTACGAGGACGAACCTTATGAGGATGAATCCTATGAGGAGGAACCCGTCGAGGATTCGGGCAGCGCGTACTCCACCATCACCCGGAGCTCTGATTCCTCGGAGATCGATAAGATGCAGAAGAAGCTCTACGACTGGGGCTGGCTCACGGATTACTCCAGCGGTTCCCTGGACGACGCGACCATCCAGGCCGTGATTGACTTCCAGAATTACTGCAACGGGAGCGGGTACAACCTCAAGGTGACCGATCCCGACGACCCGAAGGTCGAAATCGACACCCTCGAGCTGCTGTTCGAAGGTTCCCCGATCCAGCGGCCCTGAACCAAAACGACTGCCGGCCGGCGCTGCAAGCGCCGGCCGGATTCTTTTTTGCCAAAGCCAGACATCAGAAGCCCGGATGATTTCTCATCCCGATTCGAATGGCTTCCATTCCCTTTTCCGCAATGCGCGTCAGCGCGTAAACAGAGCGTACTCCTGCCGCACGAAGTAGCCCTGCTCGTGCTGGCACACCGGGCACTGCGCCGGCGCGTCCGGTCCCTCGATCACGTGACCGCAGTTCAGGCACACCCAGCGCGTCTGCCCGCCGCCCTTGGAGAAGAGCTGTCCGCTCTCCAGCAGGTTCGCCAGCTCCGCGAAGCGGTCGCTGTGGGTTCCCTCGACCTTCGCGATGGCGTCGAACAGGAACGCGATCGGCTCAAAGCCCTCCTCCCGGGCGACGCGGGCGAAGTCCGGGTAGAGGATGCTGCGCTCCTCGGCCTCGCCGTGCTGGGCGCTGCGCAGGAGCGCAAGCGCGTCCGTCTCCAGATCCACCGGGTAGCCCGCGCTGATGTCCACGTTCTCGAGCCCCGCCGTTCGCAGCTGCTTGAGAAACACGCCCGCGTGTTCGTACTCCTGGTCGGCCGTGTACTGAAACGCCTGCTGAATCACCGGCAACTTCTGGTGCTTCGCGGCCTCGGCGGCGTAGTAGTAGCGCGCGTGCGCCTGACACTCGCCCGCGAAGGCGCGCATCAGATTGACGAGGGTCCTGCTCTCGCAAAGATTCATAAAAAAATCGACCTCCTTTTTGCCATTATTATGGAGGTCGATTTCACTTTTCATGCGGGGATGCGGTTCTTCGCGTCAATAGGGAATTCCGTAGAACTGCTGGAGATATTCCTCCAGGCAAAGGTAGTTGGTCATCATGTAGGTGGCGGCCTCCACGCCCACATAGCGGAAGTGCCAGTCCTCGTTGTCGATGCCGGTGATGTCGCTCTTCTGCTTCGGGTAGCGCCAGATGAAGCCGTATTCGTGACAGTGGTGCTTAACCCAGTCCCAGACGGAGGCATTGCTGCAGGTCGTCGGATCGGCGGAGTCGATGTCCACGGCCAGGCCGAGCTGATGCTCGCTGTAGCCGGGATAATTCGCCACCTTCAGCGCCGCGATCTGGGCATTCGTGCGGCTCATGCCCTGATTCTTGTACTGACGGTACTTGCTGACGAGCATGTCCTTCTGATCCTCATAGCTGCGATAGGCGGTGTAGACCGTGGGATTCAGACCCGCCTTGCGGCAGTCATCGAACATGCGCTGCAGATCGGGCAGGATGCGGCTGTCCACCTGCCGGCCGTTGTCCAGCATCACCAATTCTGGCGACCAGTCGCCCGGCACGGGATTATTTCGGTTCACCAGCATCAGATTCCACGGCAGGGCCGCCACCTGGGGCGACAGCGTGGCCGTGGGGATCTCCACGCCGCTCTGCGCCGCCGGCTGCTGCGCGGCAACGCTCGAATCCGAAAATGAGTAGACGCCTCCGCTCGCGCCCTGAAACCCCTCTGCCTGCGCGGCAGGAACGAGCGCCAGCGCGGTTACCAGCGCCAGCGCGATTCTTCGATGAAAGTGCATCTTCTTCTCCCATATGCGGCGATTCGCCGCTCTTCTGAAATCGCTGTGGAAGGTGCGCGGCGCAAGCGTCGCGCTCAACCCTGAACCATTATACCAAATTCCACCGGCATTGGCAAGCGCTCAACCATCCTCGCCATAGATTCTGCGCCACTCGGCGCTGTGCGCGCCGTCCGCGTCGCAGAGAATCAGCGGCGGCAGCCAGTTCAGCCCGCTGCCCCCGCCCTTCACGCCCTCGATCAGCGCAAGCCTCGGGGCGCGGTCCGCCCGAGCGTGCACGGTGCGCACGCGCTTGGGCTCGAGCCCGCACTTATGCATGGCGGTCATCATTTCGAAGGCGCGCGGCGCGGGATAGCAGGCGCAGAACCGCCCGCCATACTTCAACAGCGCCGCCGCAGACGCGGCGACTTCGGCGGGATCGAGCCCCGCGCGGGCCGTGCGCTCGGCGGCCTCCGCTCGCTCCAGGCCCGCGCCCGGCGCGCCGTAGGGCGGATTGCACACCGCCAGCGAACAGCGCTCCCTGCCGATCTCCCGCCATACCTCGCGCATATCCATGCAATACACGCGCACACGATCCTCCAGCCCGTTCAGCCGCACGGAGCGCTCCGCCATGTCCGCAAGCTCCACTTGAAGTTCCACGGCTTCAATGGCCGCATCCGGGCGGTGGCCGGCCAGCAGCAGCGCGATCGCGCCGTTTCCGCAGCCCAGATCGACGATGCGTTCGCCCCGCTTCGGGGCGGCGAAGTCCGCCAGCAATACGGAGTCCGTGCCGAAGCGGAACGTGCCCGGTCGCTGGATCAGCCGCAGGCCGGCGGTCTGCAGATCGTCCAGGCGCTCGCCCGGCTTGAGTTCGACCGTCATTGCGCCGCCAGCCGGTACAGCCGGACGGAGGCAGCGTCCATCATCTCCGGATAGCGCATCAGAATGCGGCCGTCGCCGCCGCGATAGATCAGCGCGCCGTCCGCGGCCGCCACGCCGCAGAGCTCGCCCTCCGCCAGTTCCAGAACCACCACGTCGCCGGGTTGAATCTCGAGCGCTTCCGCGTCCACCTCCGCGAACTGCGAGCGGTTCGCCACGCCCACACCGCACTTCAAATACACGTACTGCACCAGGGAAAACTCGTCGTCAAAGTCCGACTCCCTGCCCACCAGCCGCAGCGCCTGGCGCGCGATCTGCGCGGGGAAATCCTCCGCCTGCGCCGCCTCCACGCCTGTGGCCACGTATCCCGCGCGGCCCACCGCGTCCGGCGCGCCCAGCCGCTCCATCGTCGCCGCGTCCGCCGTGCCCGTGGCGGGCAGGACGTTCGCCCGCTGGAACTGCATCAGTGCGAGCTCCGTCTGCATGTCAAAGTCCTCGTGGGCGGGATAGCCGAGCGCCGCCAGGCTCTGGCAGAGCTCCTCCGCCCCCGCGTCGCCAGGGCGCAGCGCCGCCGCGTCCGCCAGCAGCGCGCGCACGTTCCCGAACAGGGCGCGGCAGGTGTCCACATCCGCGTCGCCGCTCGCTTCCATACCGAGGTCGGTTTGAAACTGACGCACCGCGCGCTGGGTGTTTTCGCCGTAGCGGCCCGTGTACGCGCCGTCGTAATAGCCCTTCCGATCGAGCCAGCGCTGCAGGAGGCTCACCTTCTCCCCCTCCGCACCGACGGCCGAGGCGCAGCCGCGCAAAAAGCCGTTCCAGTCGAGCGCGCCCGCCGCGTAGAGGCGAGTGAACACCGCGCTGCCCGCCGTTCCGGTCACCTCCAGCCCGTTGGCGAGCTGAAAGCGGCACACCGCCTCCACCGTAGCGGCGTCGTAGGTCCCGTTCGCCTCGCCGTCCAGATAGTCCAGCCGCTCCAGCTCCCGCTGGAGCCGCAGGACCTCCTCGCCCTGCGCGCCCTCCGAAAGCGCCGCCGCCTCGGCGCTCTCCCGGGCCAGTCGCGCCAGATAATCGCCCTGGCTCGTCGCGCTGTCGCTGAGCAGCACCAGCAGTGTGCCCGCGTCCGGCTCGCCGGTGACGCCCAGATTGTTCGCCCGCTGGAAGTTTCGCAGGGCGTTCTCCATCACCTCGTCCATCGCGCCGGTGCAAGCGCCGTCGCGGTAGCCCAATTCGTAGAGCCGGTGATCCACGGTCAGCAGGTCCACTTCCTCCTCGGCCGCGGCCAGCCCCACACACAGCGCGCCCAGCAGCGCGCAGATTCGCAAAATAATTCGCCTCATGGCTTCCTCCCCACCGGAGCGCGGTTCGCCCCGGTGAAAGACATATAATCTTATTTTATATTATACACGAAGTCCCGCCCTTTTGTCCACCGTCCGCCATAAAGTTGGAAATGGCGGGCGCGCCGCTTGAAAACGCAACATGGGGCTGATATACTGAACGCGAGAGATTATCACGTGAGGATGGATCGAACGATGGAAGATTGCACAAGGACGCCGCGCATCGCGGTCATTCAGGATTTGAGCTGCATCGGGCGCTGCTCGCTGGGCGTGGCCTTGGCCGTGCTGCCCGCACTGGGGGCGGAGGCCGCCGCGCTGCCCACGGCCATCCTCTCCGCGCACACCGCCTTCGAGGAATTCACCTTCCTGGACTTCACCCCCGAGGCGGAGCGCGTCATGGAGCACTGGCAGCGCATGGCGCTGCGCTTTGACGCGATCTATATCGGCTATCTGGGTTCGGTGGATCTGATTCGCCTGGCGGCGCGCTTCATTGAATCGTTCCGTGCGCCGGACGTGCGCGTGGTGCTCGACCCCGCGTTCGGCGACCACGGGCGGTTGTATACGGGCTTCGACAGGAATTACGTGCGCGCCATGCGCTCGCTCTGCGGCATGGCAGACATCATCCTGCCCAACGTGACCGAGGCGTGCTTCCTGCTGGACATGCCCTATGGCGAGGGCCCGGAGCACAGCGCGGCGCTTGCGGCGGAGGCCGCCGGACTGCTGGGCGGCGCACTCCGCAACGTTCTGCTCACCAGCTGCGGCTTTTCCAGCGGACGGACAGGCCTGATTTGCGTGGGCGAGGACGGCTTCGAATACCCGCACGAGCGATTGTCTCTGGCCTGCCACGGCTCGGGCGACCTGTTCGCCTCGGCCTTCGTCGGGCTCTACGTCAAGTGCGGCGGCGTGGAGCGCGCGGCCCGCGCCGCGGCGGACTTCACCCGCGACTGTATTCGCTACTCGATGCGCTGCCCCGACCACCGCTGGTACGGTGTGGACTACGAGCGCATGCTGCCGAAGCTCATGCGCATCGGGCAGGAATTCGACGCCTGATCGACGGCACGGAAACCGGCGCGGTATTCCGTGCCGGACGTTTTTTGTCCAATCTTCTCCTCATGCGCGCTGTTTCAACGGATTCGCTTCGCCCCTTCGGTCAGGTCGCCGGATTTTCCAATGCACAGCGCTTCATGCAGGTATCCAACTGCCTGTGATCGTCTTCGCCGGCCTCGACGGCGCGGATGTACTCGTGCATATCGAAGCTGTCATAGGTGGCCTCAATCAGCGCCGCCAGATTCGAACAGCGGTCGGAGGCGCGCTCCAGGTTGGTCAGGACGTCGGAGAGCACGAAGTCCATCTCGACCGTGAATTTTGCTCGGGCGAGCATGTCGATCACTTGCTCCAGCGGCTCCGCGCGGGCCGCGTCAGGATCCACTTTACCGTTTGCCCGCATCATATGTATCGCTCGAAAAAGGGCGCTTCTTGACATTCCAAAATCCTGGTTAAGTCTGGTCCGCGCCGCCTCTCGAACCCTCCGCAAGCCGGAAATTCGTTCGAATGCTACCGATTTCGCACAAAAAGCCGACGTTATTTCTCCTTTTTCTCCCGCGTCCTTGACATGAACCACACCGCTATATATGATATAAGTAGGAAAATTATTTGGGGAGGGTTTGAACGATGCGATGCGAAAAATGCGGTGCGGAACTTGACAGGCGCGACCGGCTGCGCGACGGCGCGTATCGCTGCCCGGAATGCGGCGCGATTCGCCCAGCCCCGTCCTTCCGCCGGAAATCCCCCTCCCCCTACCGGCGCAAGCGCGGAAACTGCTTCGCGCCCGCCGGCAACATCTTCACGCGACGGTATTTCCGACTGCCGCTGTGGAGCTGGCTCGTCCTCCTGCTGGCGGTGATCGCCGCCATCGTCCTGATCGTGACCCTCGGCGGACGCAAGGCTGCCCCGGCGAATGACGAAATGCCCGTGCCGGAAGACGTGGTCCTGAGCGTCGCCCCCGCGTCCGGCACGCCGCTCCCCACGGGCGCTCCGCTGAACGATTCCGCGGCGGACGCGACCGGCGCACCTCAGGGCCAGATTGCCGCACAGACATCCTCCACGGCGACCACGGGTACCGCCCTGAACGATTTCCTGACGGGCTTCGACTGGGCCATGTCCTACCTGAAGTACGATTCGTCGCTGACGCTCGCGTCCACGCAGAGCGACTCCTCCGGAGGGACCGTCAACCGCTACACCTTTGCGGACTGGCTTGAGCTCCAGCTCACGATCGACCCGGCCACGAACCTGATCCGCTCCGCCACCGCCACGGCGCAGCTGGAGGAGGGATCGACGGACAACCTTCGCGCGCTGGCCTCGCTGGCGGCGGTGATGTATGGCCTGGACAAGACACTCAGCGGCGGCGCCTGCCGCTCGGAGCTCGAGGCGATGGTCGCCGACAATTCGCGCAGCTTCAGCGCGAGCAGCTTCACCGCGACACTCGCGACCGGAACGTTCTCGGGCTACACGATGGAAGTCGTCGGAACGAAGCAATAGGTAAATGATCCACAGCGGCCGCCGCGGCAGATGCCGCGGCGGCCGGTTCTTTTTGCGAATCCGTCGTTTGACGGATGGGCCCCGGCAATGCTATAATATGGGAAACCAATTCTAAATAAATCGCGACGCGAATTCCCCGCGGAGGCTGCTCATGAAGACCGAAATGATCCTGTTTGACTTGGACGGAACGCTGCTGCCAATGGACATGGACGAGTTCACCGGCTGCTACTTCAAGCTGCTGGCGAAAAAGGCCGCGCCGCGCGGCTACACCGACCCGAAGGCGCTGATCGACGGCGTCTGGGCGGGTACGGCGGCGATGGTCAAAAACGACGGCAGCCGCAGCAACGAGGAGGCGTTCTGGGCGCGTTTCGCAGAACTGTTCGGCGCGCGCGTCTACGACGACAAGCCGCTGTTCGACGAGTTCTACGCCGTGGAATTCAACCAGGCACAGGCCGTCTGCGGCCTCAACCCCAAGGCGCGGGAGACGGTGGATCTCTGCAAGGCGCTGGGCTTCCGCGTGGCGCTGGCGACGAATCCGCTCTTCCCCGACGTGGCGACGGTAAACCGCACGCGCTGGGCGGGCCTGGACGTGAGCGAGTTCGAGCTCTACACCACCTACGAAAATTCCACCCACTGCAAGCCCAATCCGGACTACTATCGCGACGTGCTCCATATGCTGAATCTGCCCGCCGGGGCCTGCTTGATGGTGGGAAACGACGCCTATGAGGACATGATCGCCGAGACGCTGGGCATGAAGGTGTTTTTGCTGACCGACTGCCTCATCAACAAGCAAAACCGCGACATCGACGCCTGGCCCCACGGGGACTTTGACGCGCTGATGGCGCATCTGCGCGCGCTGGCGCGGGAGGAGGACGCATGAACGATCGCAGGCTGTACGTCACCTACGGCGGCGACGCCAGGCGAATGACGCTGGAACTGATGGAGGCGGCGCATGTCGCCGACGGCATTCCCGCGGGCGCGTCCATTGCGCTCAAGCCAAACCTGGTGGTGCCCAGCCCCGCGGACGGCGGCGCGACCACGCACCCGGAGATCGTCGAGGGCGCGATTGAATATCTGCGCGCGCACGGCTTCCGGGAGCTCTCCATCATGGAGAGCTCGTGGGTGGGCGCGCGCACGGAGCAGGCGTTCTCCGCCTGCGGCTACCGCGCGCTCTCGGAGCGCTGCGGCGTGCCCCTGTACGATCTGAAGAAGGACGCGGCGCGGACAGTGGCCACGCCCATCGGCGGCATGCGCGTCTGCGCCCGGGCGCTGGACGCGGACTACCTGATCACGCTGCCGGTACTCAAGGGGCACTGTCAGACGCGCGTCACCTGCGCGCTGAAAAACTCGAAGGGCTTCTTGCCGGACTCCGAGAAGCGGCGCTTCCACGCGCTCGGCCTGCACCGCCCCATCGCCGCGCTGGCGGTGGTTCGCAGACCCGACCTGTGCATCGTGGACAGCATCTGCGGCGACTTGAACTTCGAGGAGGGCGGCACGCCGGTGCCGACGATGCGCATGTTTCTGGGCCGCGACCCGGTGATGGTGGACGCCTACGGCTGCAGGCTGATGGGCATCGATCCCCGGGAGGTGGAGTACATCGGCCTCGCGGAGCGGTGGGGCGCGGGCCGCATGGAGATCGCGCCGGAGGACGTGGTTTCGCTGCGCGACCCCTCCCACGCGCCCGCCTTCCCCAAGCCCAGCGGATTGGTATCGAAGCTGACGCGCAACGTGGTGCAGGACTCCGCCTGCTCCGCGTGCTACGGCAATCTGGTGCACGCGCTCTACCGCCTGCGCGACCTCGACCCGGACTTCCACGAGCGCATCTTCATCGGCCAGGGCTTCAAGGGCAAGCGCTTCGAGGGCATCGGTTCCGGAAGCTGCTGCGGGGGCGCGAGCTGCCCCATTCCCGGCTGTCCGCCCGACGCGGATCGAATCCTGCAGGCGCTGCTGGACGCGAAGTGAAGCTTCCGCCGGACCTTCCCCCCCTCGGCAATCGAGCTGGGGCGGGGAATTTTTTTGCCATTCGTGCGCGCGGAGCGACCGATGGTCGCAAAACGCTTCCCCGCGCGGACAAAATGGAGTAGAATACTCCCATCGGAGGTGAGGGCATGCGCGTTGAATTTCGAAGCGACCCCCGCGCGGAGGAGATTCTCGTGCGGGTGACGGCGCGGGAGCGCACGCCGGAGGTGGAGGCGTTGCTGGCGCGGCTGGCTTCGCCGCCGGCGATTCCCGCCTACGACGCGCGCGGCGAGGTTCTGCTCGCGCCCGGTGAGATCGCGCGCGTCTATACCGAGCGGCGGCGCGTTCTGGCCGAAAGCGACCGGGGCACCTTCGCGCTGCGCGCCCGGCTCTACGAGCTCGAAGAGCGGCTCGGCGGCGACTTCGTGCGCATTTCCAACTCCGAGCTCGTGCGCCGCGACCGCATCCTGCGGCTCGACTTCGGCGTCACGGGCACGATCCGGCTGTCGCTGCGGGGCGGCGGCGAGACCTACGTGTCCCGGCGGTACGTCGCTCGCATCCGCAAGGCCTTTGAGTGAGGTGATCGGCATGTGGAAAAAGATATTGGAACACATCCTGGTGGGCTTCTCCATCTCGGTCGCGGTGGCGCTGACCGTGCAGATCTCCGTCGGCCAGGCGACGGGGCAGGCCGTGGTCACGCGGGAGTTCGCCGCGCGCTTCACCAGCGAGGGCGTGGCGGCGCTGGCGCAGCTGGGGCTGGTGGGGCTGATCGGCACGACGTTCTCCTGCGCGGCGCTGGTGCTGCAGATCGAGCGCTGGAGTTACCTGCGCCAGGGCGTGGTGCACTTTCTCATCACCGCGGCGGTGTGGGCGCCGGTGTCGCTTCTCTGCTGGAGCGCGGCCTCGGGCTGGGGACTTTGGATTCAGCTGGGGAGCTGGGCGTTCACCTACGCCGTCATCTGGCTGGTGCAGTACCTGATCTGCCGCCGCCGGGTGGCCGAGACAAACGCGCGCATCGCCGCGCAAAGGAGGAAACCATGAACGCGATCGAGGCGCGCGGACTGTGCAAGCGCTACGGCGGCACGCGCGCGGTGGACGATCTCCGCTTCGAGGTCGCGCAGGGCGAGGTGTTCGCGCTGCTGGGCGTGAACGGCGCGGGAAAGTCGACGGCGGTGCGAATGCTCTCCGGCCTGACCCCGCCCGACGCGGGCGACGCGCTGCTGATGGGCCGCAGCGTCGCGCGGGAGCGCGCGGAAGTCCGCCGCGTCGTCGGGCTGTCGCCCCAGGAGAGCGCCGTCGCGCCGCGGCTGACCACGCGGGAGAATCTGGAACTGATCGCCGGGCTGTACGGCCTGCCAGGGTCCCGCGCGGCGGAGGCGCTGGAGGCGTTCGGCCTGGCGGAGGTCGCCGGCCGCGCGGCGGGAAAGCTCTCCGGCGGCTGGCAGCGCCGGCTGTCCATCGCCATGGCGCTGCTGCCCGGGCCGCGGGTACTGTTCCTGGACGAACCCACGCTGGGGCTGGACGTGCTGGCGCGGCGCGCGCTGTGGGATCTGATCGAAAGCCTGCGCGGCCGGGTGACGGTGCTGCTGACCACGCACTACATGGAGGAGGCCGAGGCGCTCTCCGACCGGGTGGGCATTCTGCGCGCTGGGAGACTGACGGCGCTGGGCACGGCGGAAGAGCTGAAGGCGCGGGCGAGGGCGGCGAGCTTTGAGGACGCGTTCGTGGCGCTGGCCGCGACGCAGGAGGTGGAGTGATGAGAACGCTTTCACTGGCGAAGCGCGGCCTTCTGGAGATGGTGCGCGACCCGCTGACGCTGATCTTCGGCGCGGGTTTCCCCCTGGCGCTGATGCTGTTGCTGTCGGCCATCCAGAGCCGCGTACCGGTGCCACTGTTCGCACCGGAGCGGCTCACGCCGGGGATTCTCTGCTTCGGGCAGTCGTTTCTGGCGCTGTTCGCGGCGCAGGGGCTGTCCCGGGACCGCTCGAGCGCGCTGATGCTGCGGCTGTTGTGCTCGCCGATGACGGCGCGGGACTGCCTGTTGGGTTGGGCGCTGCCGCTGCTGGGCTTGGCGCTGGCGCAGGGCACGCTCTGCCTGGGCTGCGCCTTCGCGCTGGGCCTGGATGTAAATCCGCGCGCGCTCGCCATGCTGGCGGCGGCGCTGCCGGGAGCGGCGTGTCAAATCGCGCTGGGGCTGCTGTGCGGGAGCCTGCTCAACGACCGCCAGGTGGGCGGCATCTGCGGGGCGCTGCTGACGAACCTGAGCGCGTGGCTGTCGGGCGCGTGGTTCGACCTTTCGCTGATGGGCGGCGCGGTGGAGCGCATCGCCCGAATGCTGCCCTTCGCGAACTGCGTGGACGCGGGGCGCGCCGCGCTGGCGGGAGACTGGGCCGGCGTCGCAGCGCCGCTGCTGATCGCGTCCGGCTGGGCGCTGGCGCTGAGCGCTGCGGCGGGGATGGCCTTCGCGCGAAAGGCGCGCGCGGCGTGACAAATGGCGGCCGCCATGCTATAATGAAGGCATCAAGCCGTCAGGAGGCCGCCATGAATCGAGAACTTCTCGAAGCGCAGCTCGCGGAGCTGCCCCTCTACCAGTACGCCTTCATCCGCACGCGGGATCTGTGCTTCTCGGAGCGCATCCGCTGGATCTGCGAGCACGAATGCCCGATGTACAATCAAACCTGGGCCTGTCCACCCGCCGTCGGCAGCGTGGAGGAGTGCAGGGTGCGCTGTCTGGAATTCGACGAGGCGCTACTGATCGCGACGATCACCGAAGTCGGCGACATCGCCAACATTGATGAGACGCTCGCCACCCGCGCCCCGCACGAGGAGATCACGCGCCAGGTGGCGGAGCTGCTGCGCGCGCAGGGCGCGGAGGTGATGGCGCTGTCCACGGAGGCCTGCGCCGAGTGCGCGCGCTGCGCCTGGCCCAGTGGCCCCTGCCTCCGCCCGGAGCGGATGTTCCCCTGCGTGGAGAGCCACGGCATCGTCGTGACCGATCTGGCTGAAAGGACGGGCATCGATTTCTACGCCGAGGGCAACCTGGTCACCTGGTTCTCCCTGCTGTTTTTCCGGTAAAATTTGAAATCGAAATGCCGGGGCGGCATTCCATGCGCGGACGCCGCTCCGGCTTCATTCACGTTCCGAAAAAATTCAGGCCATATCTTTTGAGAGAATCTTTCACTTCGCCTGTCGCCGCGGCCGGTGGCGGAAATTTTCCCTTTATGGCAAAAGAATCCGAACGATTCCGCCCGCCCGCGCTGGAATTTGCGGCAAAATTCCCCACATCCTGGTCAAAAATATTTTTGTGAATAGAAATATTTTCAATTTGCTGCGATTTTCTGAACGATTTAACGAACTATTAAACGGAATAAATGCCCTTTGAGCTTGACAGTGAAACGAAAAAACCGTAACATTTAGTGAAACAGCGAAAGACTGTTGCTAACAAATTAATGGGAGGACTTTGAAATGAAGAAGATCGTTTCTCTGACCATCGCTCTGGCGCTGTGCCTCGTGATGGCCTCCGCTTGCTTCGCTGAGGGCGAAACCTTCAAGATCGGCGGCATCGGCCCGATGACCGGCGGCGCCGCGATTTACGGCACGGCCGCCATGAACGGCGCGCAGATCGCCGTGGACGAGATCAACGCCGCCGGCGGCATCAACGGCGCGCAGGTCGAGTTCAACGCTCAGGACGACACCCACGTGGCCGAGACCGCGCTGAACGCCTACAACACCCTGAAGGACTGGGGCGTACAGGCCATCGTCGGCACCGTCACCACCGCGCCCTGCATCGCCGTCTCCGCTGAGGCGAACAGCGACCGCGTGTTCATGCTGACCCCCTCCGCGTCCTCGACCGACGTCATCGCCGACAAGGACATGATGTATCAGGTCTGCTTCACCGATCCCAACCAGGGCATCGCGTCCGCGGACTACATGAAGGCCAACATGCCCGACGCCCAGATCGCCGTGATCTATAAGAACGACGACGCCTATTCCCAGGGCATCCGCGACACCTTCGTTTCCGAGGCTGAGGCCAACGGCCAGACCATCGTGTACGAAGGCACCTTCACCGAGGACACCCAGACCGACTTCTCCGTGCAGGTCAAGGCCGCGCAGGACGCTGGCGCCGATATGGTGTTCCTTCCCATGTACTACACCCCCGCTTCCGTCATTCTGAAGCAGGCCAACGACATCGGTTACGCCCCGACGTTCTTCGGCGTGGACGGCATGGACGGCATCCTGACCGTGGAAGGTTTCGACACCTCCCTGGCCGAGGGCGTCATGCTGCTGACCCCCTTCTCCGCGGACGCCACCGACGAGCTGACCGTGAATTTCGTGACCAAGTACAACGAGCTCTACGGCGAGACCCCGAACCAGTTCGCCGCCGACGGCTATGACGCTGTGTACATCCTCAAGGCCGCCATCGAGGCCGCTGGCTGCACCCCCGATATGGACGCCGCCACCATGTGCGAAGCCATCATCGGCGTGATGCCCACCATCAGCGTGGACGGCCTGACCGGCCAGGGCATGACCTGGGCCGCCACCGGCGAAGTCTCCAAGGCGCCTATGGCCGTCGTGATCAAGGACGGCGTGTACGCCCTGCCGACCGCTGAGGAAGAGGCTGAATAAGTGAAGCCTGCCAATCGCAGCTTTCATTGAAACTGTGGGCTGCCGGGAACTTATCCCGGCAGCCAAACCCATTTCTATGGTTGAGGCGCGGACAGCGGCAAGGGGGCCGCTACGGACGCGGATTCGCCGTCCGGGGCTCGTCCATAGGAAGATTTCAGGGAAGTAACACAAAGAAACGAGAGGTGTCCATATGGTATTCTTCTCCTACCTGATCAGCGGCATCAGCCTGGGCAGCGTGTACGCCATCATCGCCCTGGGCTATACCATGGTCTACGGCATCGCCAAGATGCTGAACTTCGCCCACGGCGACGTCATCATGGTGGGCGGCTATGTCTGCTACTGCGCGTTGAGCTATCTGCACCTGCCCGCGATCGTCTCGGTTCCGCTGGCGATGATCGCCTGCACGGTGCTGGGCGTAGTGATCGAGGGGCTGGCCTACCGGCCGCTGCGCCAGGCGGGCTCGCTGGCGGTGCTGATCACCGCCATCGGCGTGAGCTACTTCCTGCAAAACGGCGCGCAGCTGATCTGGAGCGCCACGCCGAAGAACTTCGCCAGCGTCGTGCACTTCGACCTGCCGTCGAGCCTCACCTCCCTGGGTCTGTCCAGCGAGGCGATCGTGACCGTGGGCGCGTGCATCGTCATCATGATCGCGCTGACCACCTTCGTCAACAAGACGAAGCTCGGCAAGGCCATGCGCTGCTGCTCCGAGGACAAGGGCGCGGCGCAGATCATGGGCATCAACGTCAACCGCACGATTTCAATGACCTTCGCCATCGGCTCCGCGCTGGCGGCCGTCGCGGGCGTGCTGCTGTGCTCGGCCTATCCGACGCTTCAGCCCACCACCGGCTCCATGCCGGGCATCAAAGCCTTCACCGCCGCCGTGTTCGGCGGCATCGGCTCCATCCCCGGCGCGTTCCTGGGCGGGTTGCTGCTGGGCGTGATCGAGGCCATGGCCAAGGCGTACATCTCCACGAACCTGGCGAACACCATCGTGTTCGCGGTGCTGATCATCGTGCTGCTGGTGCGGCCCACGGGACTGCTGGGCAAGTACGCTCCGGAGAAAGTCTGAGGTGGCGCGCATGAAGGGATTGAAAAAGACCATGCGGGTGGATTTCGCCACCTACATCGGCGTGACCGTCGCGTTTGTCGTGATGTATCTGCTTCAGTTGGGCGGACACCTGTCCAACTCCCTGTCCGGCCAAATGGTGCCGATCTGCTGCTTCGTCAGCATGGCCGTGAGCCTGAATCTGGTCGTAGGCATCTCTGGCGAGCTGAGCCTGGGCCACGCGGGCTTCATGAGCGTGGGCGCGTTCTCGGGCGTGATCGCGGGCATGAGCCTCGCGGACGTCATTCCCTCCGTGCCGGTGCGGCTGGCGATCGCGCTGGTCGTGGGCGCGTTCTTCGCGGCCATCGCGGGCTTCATCGTGGGCGTGCCGGTGCTGCGCCTGCGCGGCGACTACCTGGCCATCGTGACGCTGGCCTTCGGCCAGATCATCAAGGACCTCATCAACTGCCTGATCGTGGGCTACGACAGCCACGGCCTGCACATCGTGTTCAACGTCAGCGGCCTCAAATCCGTGACCGATCTGCACCTGGAGGAGGGCGGCAAGGCCATCATCAAGGGCGCGCAGGGCGCGGTGGGCGTGACGAAGATGGCGTCCTTCCCCGCGGGCTACATCCTGGTGATGATCACGCTGATCATCGTGCTGAACATGGTGCGCTCCTCCACGGGCCGCTCCATCATGGCGATTCGAGATAACCGCATCGCCGCCGAGAGCGTGGGCATCAACGTGACCAAGTACAAGCTGATCGCCTTCGTGAGCTCCGCCGCGCTGGCGGGCGCCGCGGGCGCGCTGTACGGCTTGAATTACGGCAGCCTCGTATCCAGCCGCTTCGACTTCAATACCTCGATTCTGATCCTCGTGTACGTGGTGCTGGGCGGGCTGGGCAACATCTGGGGCTCGGTCATCGGCGCGACGGTGCTCTACATCCTGCCGGAAATGCTGCGCTCCTTCAGCAACTACCGCATGCTGATCTACGCGGTGGTGCTGATCCTGGTGATGCTGCTCACCAACAACGAGCAGTTCAAGCAGTGGCGCGAGAACATGGCCGAGAAGCTCGGCCGCGGCAAGCGCGCGGAAGGAGGTGTCTGACATGTCTCAGCAGAAGACAAGAATGGTTCCGCTGCCCAGCGAGGGCATCATCCCGGAGCGCGATGCTGGCTCCATGCCGGTGCTGGAATGCAGGCATCTGGGCATCGAGTTCGGCGGTCTGAAAGCCGTGGACGACTTCAACCTCACCGTGGGCAAGACCGAGATCGCGGGCCTGATCGGCCCCAACGGCGCGGGCAAGACCACGATCTTCAACCTGCTGACGAAGGTGTATCAGCCCACCCACGGCACGATCCTCTTCGACGGCAAGGAGACCTCCGGCATGAACACCGTGCAGGTCAACCGCGCGGGCATCGCGCGCACCTTCCAGAACATCCGCCTGTTTTCGACGCTGTCCGTGGAGGACAACGTCAAGATCGGCCTGCAGGGCTCCATGTCCTACTCCGCGCTGACGGGCATTCTGCGCCTGCCGGGCTATTGGAAAAACGAAAAGCGGATGCATGAACGCGCGCTGGAGCTGCTGTCGATCTTTGACATGCAGGATCTGGCCAATCACATCGCGGGCTCCCTCCCCTACGGCGCGCAGCGCCGGCTGGAGATCGTGCGTGCACTGGCGACCAGCCCGAAGCTCTTGCTGCTGGACGAGCCGGCGGCGGGCATGAACCCCTCCGAGACGGCGGAGCTGATGTCGAACATCCGCAAGATTCGCGACACCTTCCAGATCGCCGTGCTGCTGATCGAGCACGACATGAAGCTGGTCATGGGCATCTGCGAGGGCATCGCCGTATTGAACTACGGCCGCCTGATCGCCAAGGGCACGCCCGAGGAGATTCAAAAGAACCCCGTGGTCATCGAGGCCTACCTGGGCAAGCAGAAGGGGGCGGACGCATGAGCAGCCTGCTGAAAGTCGATAACATCCACGTCTACTACGGCAGCATTCACGCCATCAAGGGCGTTTCGTTCGAGGTAAACGAGGGCGAGGTTGTGACGCTGATCGGCGCGAACGGCGCGGGTAAGTCCACAACGCTGAACACCGTGGCCGGACTGCTCAAGCCCAAGAGCGGCACCATCGAATTCGAGGGCAAGAGCATCGTCGGCGTGCCGGCGTATAAGACCGTATTCCACGGCATGGCGCTCTGTCCGGAGGGACGGCGCATCTTCCTGCAGATGACGGTGCAGGAGAATTTGGAAATGGGTGGATACAGTCGCCCGAATTCGGAGATCGAAGCGAGCCTGGCGAACGTCTACGAGCGCTTTCCCCGCCTGAAGGAGCGCTATAAGCAGGTGGCGGGCACGCTCTCCGGCGGCGAACAGCAGATGCTGGCGATGGGCCGCGCGCTGATGAGCAAGCCGAAGTTGCTGATGCTGGACGAGCCTTCGATGGGCCTGGCGCCGATCCTGGTGGAGCAGATCTTCGACATCGTGAAGGAGCTCAACGAGGCGGGCACGACGATCCTGCTGGTGGAGCAGAACGCGCGCATGGCGCTGTCGGTGGCCCACCGGGCCTACGTGCTGGAGACCGGCACAATCTCCATGACCGGCGACGCCCACGAGCTCGCCGAGGACGACCGCGTGCGCAAGGCATACCTGGGCGAGAGCTAGGCCGGCAGGGCAGGCAGAGCCTGCAGTCTCCTGCTGCCGCGCTGAAGCGACGGACTCCCGCCCCCCATAGATCTGAGGGGCGGGAGTCCTGCGTTGCTTTTCGATTGATGGGTTCGCATTCTCCCGACATCCGGCCCCATAGATCCGAGGGCCGGATGTCTGCGTCTCGTTTGTTGGTTCGATCAGCGAAGCCGGAGACGCCTCCCGCGCGCCAGCAGAAGGGAGATTCCAAAGAACCTCAGGTTCTTTGGCGGGTCTGGGCGGAGCCCAGCGTAGCCCCTGCGGCCCGCGCCAACCATCCCGCATGATTGCACGAATCCACCCACCGTAAACTAAAATCGCGGGCCGCCGCGGCGCTTTTGTGGCCGGGAAGCTGCGCTTCCCAGCCACAAACAGCCGCAGCTAACTCTCATCTCCCGCACCATATGTCCGTAAATGCCTCAACAAACGGGAATTCAAAAACCACGATTCTATAAGTGACTATCACCTATCATAGTGCGTTAATAAAATCCTCCAAAGTGCTTGAAAACAAGGACTTTCTCGCAATGTAGTATCCACCTTATCCCTTTATATGGCTTCACATACCTTTGCCTCACAGCAGAGGAACGGCGGCATATCTTCAATGCCCTGCTTGCTTTCCGTAACAAGCTGATAGCACAAGGCAGATATACGGATGCAGTTGACGGGTTATGTTAAAATTCACAAAATGCGCCCGTAACGCTACAATATGCAAAATCAAGTGTCAGGTACAAACATCTTCCCCATCAAGTTATATGTTCTAAAAACGGCTTAAAATAAGGCTTTCTCAACCCCTAATTTTTCACTAACCGAGCGCAATGATAAGATGGTTCCAGTATCACTACCGCTATTTTCCTGATGTATTTTCGAAATCTATTGACAGAGCAAATACTTCGTGATATGATATATTACATAAAAAGAGGTATAATATGGATGTTCAGTTGAAACGAGGTCTTTTAGATGTCTGCGTTTTGGCAGCCATTAAGAATGAGGATTCATACGGTTATAAGATCATAAAAGATATGAAGCCGTATATTGAGCTTTCCGAATCGACCTTGTATACCATTCTGAAACGATTGGAAATCGCCAATATGCTGACTGTTCGCACCGCGGAACACGGCGGCAGGCTTCGGAAGTATTATCATATAACTGACGAAGGATTAAAGCGTATTGAAGATTTCAAGGTCGAGTGGAACGAAATCCTATCTATATATAGATTTGTAACCAATGAGGATGATAGCAATGCGTAAACAAGAATTCCTTGCACAGTTGCGTAAAGGGTTATCCGGATTACCACAGGATGACATAGAGGAGCGTTTGACATTTTTCAACGAAATGATTGACGATCAAATGGAAGAAGGTCTTTCTGAAGAAGAAGCGGTCTCGGCAGTAGGCACGGTTGATGAAATCGTTACACAGGTAGTAGCGGAAACGCCCCTTGCGAAAATCGCAAAGGAAAGAATTAAATCTAAAAGACGGCGAAGCGCAGGCGAAATCGTGCTTTTGGTTCTCGGATCTCCGATATGGCTTCCCTTGGTGATTGCTGCATCCGTAGTAATACTCTCGCTTTATATTTCTCTATGGGTTGTGATGGTTTCCTTGTGGGCAGTTTTTGTATCGCTTGCCGCTGGTTCTATTGGAGGGGTGCTGTTATGTATCATTTTCGCCATAGGCGGCAGCGTTGCTTCCGGTATTGCCATGCTCGCCGTAGGAATTGTTTGCGCTGGTCTTTCTATCCTTATGTTCTATGGATGCAAGGCAGCAACAAAGGGTATCTTGATGCTCACAAGGAAAATGGCAATATGGATCAAGAATTGCTTTATTAAGGAGGAAACGTAATGAGAAAAACAACAAAAGCATGGCTTATTATAGCGGCTTTTCTTATGTTGATTGGATGCATCCTCTTTGTAGGCGTGATGTCAATGCTCGAATGGGATTTTACCAAGCTGTCAACGACGAAATACGAAACAAACACTTACGAAGTTGGCGAAGCGTTTGACAGTATATCTATCAATACTGACACCGCGGATATTGTTTTTGCCCTTTCTGATGATGGCAAGTGCAGCGTGGAGTGCTATGAAGATGAAGACACAACGCATTCCGTCGCCGTCGAAAATAATATGCTTGTTGTCGGCACAAATCCAAAATCTTGGTACGACTATATCGGATTCAACCTTGGTTTTCCAAAGATAACGGTTCATCTGCCAAGTACGCAATACGCTTCGCTTCACATCGACGAAAGCACCGGAGATGTCGAAATACCCAATGCGTTTGTGTTCAAAAATGTTGATATTTCTTTAAGTACAGGTGATGTCATTTTTTGTGCCTCTGCTTCCGAGATCGTCAAAATTAAATCGACAACAGGAGCTATTCGTGTAGAGAATACCTCCGTTGGCTCGCTTGACCTGAAAGTTACCACGGGCACGGTGACGGTTTCGGACGTGAATTGCGAGGGTGATGTTACAGTCGATGTATTAACGGGCAAAACATCTCTGTCCGACACCCAGTGCAAAAATGTTATCTCAAACGGAAGCACGGGTGGTATTTCCATAGATAATGTTATAGCCGAAGAAAAGTTTTCTATCCAGAGAAAGACGGGTAAGGTGAAATTCACCGGCTCAGATGCCGCTGAGATTTTTGTTGAAACCAATACGGGGGATGTTACAGGCAGTTTGCTTACCGATAAGGTGTTTATTATACAAACCGATACGGGCAATGTAGATGTCCCTAAAACTATGGACGGCGGCAGGTGTGAGATTATTACGGATACGGGCGATATTAAAATAGAAATAGACTGAAGATTGAATCATACACCCTGCGAGACTTCAAAATCTTGCAGGGTATTTCTCCGTCTAAAATGTATGTGATCCCGCAAGGCAGGCTCGGCAAGATCACGGATGCATCGTTCCATAACCTCTTCGGCTTCACGATCAGTTGTCATGAACACCTGCACATCAGGATGCTAGTTTGTGCGGGCTCTTTTGATATGGGAAGCATTCGCTTCCCATATCAAAACCTCGCCGCGGCGGCCCGCGCTTGGCGGCAGCGATGGGTTGGTTCGCATTGCCCGTTTAAGTAGATTGTTCGCGCGGGCCGCTGGGGGACGGGGGTACGCTGGGCGCTGCCCAGACCCGCTCAAGGGGCATCGCCCCTTGAGAATCCCTTTCTGCTGCCGCCTTGGGAAACGATTCGCTTCGTCTATGTACGCGAAGGCCCGCCCGGTTTGCCGGGCGGGCCTTTCCTTACTTCACCACGATCAGTTCGTATTCCCGGCTGCCGAGGCCGATCTTCTCGCCGTGTTCCAGGCAGCTCTTCCATTCGACGTCCGGATTGCTATTGCGGAAGGGATCGCCCAGATCCTTGAAGCCCTTACGGCGCATATTATCGCCGAGCTGACTATCGGGCATCGGCTCCGCCTTACAGCATGCGTCGGCGCAGGCCTGATCCAGCGCGATGGGATCAAACGACGCAAACATGCCGATGTCCGGCAGGATCGGCGCGTCGTTCTCGCCGTGGCAGTCGCAGTTGGGCGAGATGTCCATCACCAGCGACACGTGGAAGTTCGGCCGGCCGTCCACCACCGCCTTGGCGTACTCCACCATGCGGCGATTCAGATCGATGGGTGCGTTATCGTTGGCGAAGTCGATGGCGTCAAAGTTACATGCGCCCAAACAGCGGCCGCAGCCCACGCAGTTATCCGAATTAACATGCATTTTCTTCTTGCTCTCGTCGAACTCCAGGCCGCCGTTGGCGCACTCCTTCTGGCAGCGCCTGCAGCCCCGGCACAGCGCCGTGGCAATGGTCGCCTTGCCGCTGCTGTGCTGATCCTTCTTGCCGGCGCGGGAGCCGCAGCCCATGCCGATGTTCTTGATCGTGCCGCCGAAGCCGGTCATCTCGTGGCCCTTGAAGTGGGTCAGGCTGATGAACACGTCGGCATCCATGATCGCGCGGCCGATGTGCGCCGTCTTCACGTACTCGCCGCCGTTGACCGGCACGTCCACGTCGTCGGTGCCCTTCAGGCCGTCACCGATCAGAATCGGGCAGCCCACCGTCAGCGGCGTGAAGCCGTTCTGCCAGGCGCACTCCAGGTGCTCCAGCGCGTTCTTGCGGCTGCCGGGATACATCGTGTTACAGTCGGTCAGGTAGGGATGTCCGCCCATGTCCTTCACCAGATCAGCCACCGCGCGCGCGTAATTCGGGCGCAGGAAACTCAGGTTGCCCAGCTCGCCGAAGTGCATCTTGATGGCGACGAACTTGCCGTCCATCTCGATCTGTCCAATGCCGGCCTTCTCTATCAGCTTGCGCAGCTTGCCGGCGAGCCCCATGCCGTTGGCTTCCGTGCGAAAATCCGAAAAGTAAACCTTCGATTTTTCCATGATGACCTCCCGTTATGTATACTGAATAACTCTATTATAAGCGATTTATTTCCCGCTTGCAAGCGTTTTTGTGCGTTGGCGCGACAGATGCAGAAAGTAGAATGCGCACAGCAGGATCTGCACGGTGGTGGAGCAAGGCGTGGCGAGGCCGATTCGAAACAGCGAATCCCCCGTGCGGCTCATCAGCCAGGAGACGGGGATGCGCACGCAGAACGCGCCCGCCACGCCCTGCAGCATCACGAAGGTGGTGCGGCCGCAGCCGTTGAAGTAACCGATGAAGCAGAACAGGAAGCTGACCAGCAGCGTGTCGATGGCGTAGGCGCGCAGGTAATCCGCGCCCGCGGCGACGACCTCTGCGTCCCGGGAGAAGATCGAACCCAGCAGCGCGCCGTGAAAGTAGGCCGCCCAGGCCATGACGCAGCCCAGCAGGAGCGACGCGCCCATGCCGTAGAACATCGCCCGCCGCGCGCGTTCCGGCTCGTTCGCGCCCACGTTCTGCGCCACGAAGGCCGAGAGCGACTGGGAGAAGGCCGAGGGCACCAGCATGATGAACGCGCAGAGCTTCTCCGCCACGCCCACGCCCGCCGAGGCGGTCACCCCCAGCGAATTCACGATGGCGAGGATCACCAGGAACGACGCGCTCACCAGCAGATCCTGCAGCGCCAGCGGCGCGCCCAGCCGCACCGTGCGCAGCGCGACGTCCGCGTCCAGCCGCACGCAGCGGCGGGAGAACGGAAACGGCAGCCCGCGCCGCCGGATCACCAGCAAACAGAGCGCCACGCTGACCGCCTGCGCCAGCGCCGTGGCCAGCGCCGCGCCCGCCGCGCCCATGCGGAACACGGCGACGAACAGCAGGTCGCCCGCGATGTTGCAGACGCAGGCGATCACCACGGCCATGAGCGGCGTGCGGGAATCGCCCAATCCGCGAAACACGCTGCCGAGCACGTTGTAGGCCACGATGAACAGCATCCCGCCCGCGCAGACGGACACGTAGGCGGCGGTCTGCGCGAACGCCTCCTCCGGCGCGCGCATCAGCGCGCACAGCGGGCGCGCCGCAACGGGCACCGCCACCGTGACGATGAGCCCCAGCAGGCCGAACAGCCAGATCGCCGTGCCGATGATGCCGCCGGCCTTCTCCTTCTCCCCCGCGCCGATGCAGTTGCCCAGCAGGATCGTGGTGCCCATGGACAGCCCGACGATCACGAAGGTGATGGTCTGCATGAGCTGGCTTCCGGTGGACACGGCGGACACGTCCGCCGGCGAGGCGAACCGGCCCACCACCAGCAGGTCCACCGCGCCGTACATGGCCTGTAGCACCAGCGCGCCCAGCACGGGGATGGCGAAGCGGAGCAGCGGAGCGAGGATCCTTCCCCGCGTGAAGTTGGATTGGTCTTGCATGCGTATCCCTCCCGGTCAAAAAAAGCCGGATAACACAACGGGCCCGCGCCCGCCATCTTATCCGGCATTTCTGCCCTCCGATGAACAGGGGGTATTGTAGCAGAATCGGCGGAAAAAGTCAAGCGCAAGTCTTGACGGAAGGCGGTTTGTGTGCGATACTTATGATAATCACTTGGGAGGGAACGCCTCATGAAGCCGAAAGCCATCGTCTACACATCCAATACGGGCCACACCGCCGCCTACGCGGAGCTGCTCAGCGAGCGGATCGACCTGCCCGCCTACACCCTCGAGGAGGCGCTTCAGAAGCTTCCCAAGCGCAGCCCGATCATCTACATGGGCTGGATCATGGCCGGAAAGATCAAGGGCTACCGCAAAGCCGCGTGGCGCTTCAACGTGTGCGCCGCCTGCGGCGTGGGCATGACCGCCGGTGGCATGAACGCCGACCGCCTGCGCCGGGCGACCGGTGTGAAGGACGACATCGACGTGCACGCGATCCCCGGCGGCTTCGAGTTGAACAAGCTCAGCGGCATGATGTACGGCATGATGAAAAAGACCGCGGCGAAGGTCGCCGGCGATCTGCGCGCCAAGCAGGATCGCTCGCCGGAGGAGGAGAACATGCTGATGCTGATGACGCGCGGTGCAGCGCAGATCGACCCCGCGAAGCTTGCGCGGCTGGTCGAGTGGTATAAAAAGCAATGATGGATCGGGCGACAAAACGGGCCGGAAGCGCGAACGCGCTTCCGGCCCGTTGGCGTCCCCGGCGCGATTCGAACGCGCGGCCTTCCGCTTAGGAGGCGGACGCTCTATCCGGCTGAGCTACGGAGACAGGTACTCTGTTATTATGCCATGAAGCGGCGCGGTTGTCAAGCCGGAAAAGCGGCGTTTTCACGCCCTTCTCTGTTGGCGTCAATCATAGGTAACAGCGAGGGAGGGGGCTGTCAAGGGAAAGGGTGGAGATTTTCCGGCAGGGG
>CANQEW010000039.1 GCA_947596085.1 uncultured Clostridia bacterium
CGCCTATTCTGCGGCAATAAAAAAGGGCGGGAGGATTGACCTCTCACCCAGTAGCCAAAAAGGATAGCCTGTTTTCTACTTGTGTTCTGCTTTTTTGATAAAATAAAAGCACCTGCCGATTGACTGTTCCTCTCGGTCAGCAGCAAGTGCTTCAGAGTAAGTATTCAGTTATCTGTCTGTGTTCTCTAATGAAATTTTACTTCTGTTAACGATCTGCTTAATCTCACGATGACCGTTTGATTGCGATAAGTGGTTCCGTATCCTAGACTACCACAAATCTGTTCATACAGATCCTTACCGTATTTTGCGGCGGCGATATGTTTATGCAGGCTTCGCTAGTTTTATCCAAATACCACTCTCTAAGCTCAGCGTCTTTGGAATTTCTGAATACTTCGACAGTTCCGGCATGGGCTTCTACAATATCATTGAGACGGCTATCTTCCCAGCTACTCTTTGACGTGTACATGTGAGAGCTGCCCATAATACCGTCTGGGTCGTCAGTCTTAATGACGTCCTCAATATAGTCGGCCTTTTTAGCATAGTCACTAATTAAGTTAAAGGCACTAATGCTGCGTGACGAAACAAGACTAACGGCGATCAATATAACTAAAAGCAACAATGCCGCAATTCCACCGCCAATAAATAGTGGCTTCTTATGAAAACTATGATGGGGTTGCTTTTTGCCGCCATCGTTAGATTTATTTGATTTACCCACGACGGTTTTTGATTTTTTCCCAACGGTATGCCCCGTTTTCGTTGCCATATTTCCTCCAGCGGAAGTCCGCTATTATTTAACCTTGCAGCGGGCTTGTCTGAATGATCAAACGGAATACCCACAACCACACCCCAATTATATCATAAGAGCACATTATCATAAAAAAGAAGCTTTCGGGTGAGGAACATGCTGCTCCGTCGGAAAGCTTCAATACATTCATTATATCAAATCAAGCGATTTATGTCAACCACTTCACCGTTGCGTCGTACAAAAATCAGACGCTTCAGCCCTCGGCCTTTTCGCAACCGATTAACTAGAACATTGCAGATGCTGCGATCCGTCACGTTCTTCATGCGACAAGAGTCAATCACGATATTCGGACATTTGACCAGAGCTCGTTTGAGATTCCGCTCTATACAGTCTATATTATGGCCGCAAGGTGCCTTCATCTCAAACTGCGTATTATTTAGGAACACATCGGCCGTACGCAGTGTCGAGTTGGCTGGTATGAACTTTACCGTATATCCTGCCTTTGCCAAGGCTGTCGCACTGTGTTCCTCGTGAGGCCACGGCGTCACACCACCTTGCCTGATCACACTCCCTACTCTAATACGTTTGTCCATGTGTCAGACATTATACTACATAACAGCAGAAAAATACACAGATTATCGCTGAATTATCTGAAGAGCTCAAAAACGCACACTCCCAGATGCCCATTATGTGCTGCCAAGCGAAACGTCTCGCGCTTGCACGGACAGCGTTCCTCCTCCCGACCGATTCGTCTACTAATCTTCCCAGTTATATTGCGTTTTTGGTGCATTTGTAATACAATGAAAATGACGTGGTATATAGTACTACGACAGTACTCCAATTCCACGTCAAGACACAAATCACCCACTTGCTTATGATACAAGCCAGTAGGTGATTTTTTTATCCCATCCTTTTGTATTGAACACCACTGTGGCAAGGGTTCTTCAGCATCTTTTCGTCCGTTTACACAGATTAAAAGCGGCGGTGGATCTTTGCTGTTCCGATTTCAAGCCTCTTCCGCACATCCAAATTGGTGGAAGCTCCATCGAATCGTTCGCCGCCAGGTTCGGCCCGGAATCAGTACGTCCGGAAGCGTGCCGGGCAGGTGAAAAGGATCGGGCGCGGCCTGGGCCTCCAACGCCACGGCGCAACCTGGCGTCGCACCGCCGCTCTGCAGCCGCGTCGCGCCGTCCAGGAAGCCGCCGGTGTAGAGCACGATCGCCGGCGCGTCCGCATCCAGCGTCATGCGGATGCCGCTTTCCAGCGAGGCCAACTGGGCGCAGAAGCCGAGCTTTTTCCGCAGATCCCCGTCGATCAGCAGCGCGTTGTTGTAGCCGCGACCAATGGTCAACTGGCGCTCGCCGGAGAAGCGCTGCAGCATGTCCGCGAGAGATCGGGGCTTGCGAAAGTCGAACGCTCCCTCCGCCGGGATGATTTCTCGCGGCAGGTGATATTCGTCGTTGCGCACCGCGCACTCCGCGGCGACTTGCAGCGTCTGCCGCAGCGCAGAGCCATCGAAGCGCCCGCTCAGGTCGAAGTAGACGTGATTCGTCAGATCCAGCCAGGTGGGGCGGTCAGTCTCGGCGGCATAGCGCACCTGAAGCGTACTTCCGGATACCTCGTAATCCGCCGTCAGCGTGCGGTTGCCCGGATAGCCCGCCAGGCCGTCAGGCAGCCGAAGCCGAAAGCGCACGCGCGACGCGGAGACCCGTTCCCCCTGCCAGATTTGCCGGGCACAGCCGGATGAGCCGCCGTGAATGTGGTTGCTCCCTTCATTGCGCTCCAAACGAAATTCGCGGCCGTCGATTTCAATCTCTCCGCTGCGCACCCTGCCGCAACAGGGGCCGATGGTTCGCCCCGCGAGGGATGGATCGTCCGCGCCGTTCGCAAAATTCAATGGAGAAAGCGCAACATTTAGAAATCTTCCGCGCGCGTCCTGAACTTCCATGGTGACAATGGCCGCTCCGAGAGCGGAGAACGTGCAGCGCAGCACCGGCGAATGAAGCTTGAAAAACTCTGGCATTCCGCACTGCTCCATTTGCAAGCTCCTCCCTTCCTGCAAAGATTATAGCAGCATTTTTATCCGATTGCATATCCGAGAAAACGCAAACAGCAAGATTTGAAAATGATCGGGCAATTTTTAAGAATTACATTTCATGCACGTGATGCTAAAATAAAAGTGCAGTATATAGTTAATCTGTCAAAGATTCGACGATTTGATATGGATTGAATGACGATTGGGGGTATTCGGAACATGGCGAATTCATTGGAATTCCGGCATATCACCAAGTACTTTCCCGGCGTGAAGGCCCTCGACGACGTGAGCTTCGTAGCCACAGGCGGCGAGGTGCTGGCTTTCCTCGGGGAAAACGGCGCGGGCAAGTCCACGCTGCTCAAGACGCTCAACGGCGACTATCAGCCCGACGAGGGCCAGTACCTGATCGACGGCGCGGAGGCGCACTTCAAGAACCCCCACGAGGCCATCGAGGCGGGCATCAGCGTGATCTACCAGGAGCGGCAGATTCTGCCGGAGCTCTCCGTGGCCGAAAACATCTACCTGGGCCGCATGCCCACGAAGTACGGCTTCATCGACACCCGCAGGGTCAACCAGATGGCCCAGCGGATCATCGACGACTTCGAGCTCCCCATCTCCCCCACCGACCGCGTGCACGAGCTCTCCATCGCCTACCAGCAGATGGTGGAGATCATGAAGAGCTACAGCCGCGAGAATCTGAAGGTCATCTGTTTCGACGAGCCCACGGCGTCGCTGTCCGACGCGGAGATCGAGTGCCTGTTCCGCATCATCAACAAGCTCAAGGCCGAGGGCAAGATCATCATCTACGTCTCCCACCGCATGAGCGAGATCAAGCAGATCGCCGACAAGGTGGCCATCTTCAAGGACGGCTGCTACGTGACCACGCTGGACGCCAAGACCGCCACTGAGCCGGAGATGATCCGCCTGATGGTGGGCCGCGATCTGGGCGACATCTACAGTTCGCTGGATCGGAACAAGCAGATCGGCGACGTGCTGCTGGAGGTAAAGGATCTGCAGTCCGACGAGGTGGACGGCGTGTCCTTCCGGCTGCACAGGGGCGAGGTTCTCGGCTTCTCGGGCCTGGTGGGCGCGGGCCGAACCGAGGTCATGCGCGCCATCATCGGCGCGGATCGCATGACCGCCGGCGAGGTCTACCTGGAAGGCAAGCCGATTCACTGCAAAGCGCCTGCCGACGCCCAGCGGCTGGGCATCGTGCTGGTGCCGGAGGATCGCAAGACGCAGGGCATCCTCTCGAATCTCTCGGTGCTGGGCAACATCAACATTTCGCTTTTGCGGGAGAACTCCAACGCCCTGGGCTTCGTCAACGCCCGCAAGGAAGCGGAGGCCGCCGATCGCGGTATCCAGGACTTCAACATCCGCACGCCCTCCCCGGACAAGAAGATCGTGGAGCTCTCCGGCGGCAACCAGCAAAAGTGCATCGTGGCGCGTTGGATGGAGACCCGTCCCAAGGTTCTGATACTGGACGAGCCCACCAAGGGCATCGACGTGGGCGCGAAGTCCGAATTCTACCACATGATTTGTGAATTCGCCAAGCAGGGGCTGGGCGTGATCCTGATCTCGTCGGAACTTCCGGAGGTCATCGGCCTGTCCGACCGCATCATCGTGATGCGCAACCGCAAGGTCAGCGGAGAGGTCATGCGCGAGGAGGCCACCGAGGCGAAACTCTTGAGCCTGGGAATGATGGAGGAGGTCGCAAAATGAAGAAGCTGAAAGTCAACGGCAATCTGATCGTGCTGACCATCGCGCTGGTCATCGAGATCGCGGCGTTCTCGCTGCTCAATCACAACTTCCTGACCACGGTCAACATGGTCAACATACTGATTGCGGCGTCGCTGGTCGGCCTGGTGGCCATCGGCCACACCTACCTCATCATCGAGGGCCAGAACGACCTGTCTCCGGGTTCGCTGGTGGCCTTCCTGGGCGTGCTGAGCTCGCTGCTGGTTTCCAATGGAATGAACTTCGGCGTGACAGTGCTAATCACCATGGCGGCGGGCGTGATCGTAGGGTTGTGCAACGCCTTCATGGTCAACCGGCTGAAGCTCGAGGCCTTCATCGCTACGCTGGTCACCCAGTCCGTGATGCGCGGCTTCGCCTACATCATCTGCGACGGCAAGAGCGTGGGCATCATGAACCAGACCTTCATCTGGGTCGGCAAGGCGCGGCTTTTGGGCCTGCCCTTCTCCGTGTGGCTGATGATCATCGCCTTTATCATCGGCGGCGTGATTCTGGCCAAGACGCGATTCGGCCGCAGCGTATACGCCATCGGCGGCAACTCCCAGGCGGCCCGGCTGGCGGGCATGAATCCCCAGCGGATCGTGACGATTTCCTTCGTGGTGATGGGCCTGCTGTGCAGCATCGGCGGCATTGTATACGTGGCGAGAATGCAGTCCGGCCAGCCCTCGGCCAACGTCAACCTCGAGTTTGACGCCATCACGGCGGTCATACTGGGCGGCGTATCCTTCGCCGGCGGCGTGGGCAACATGGGCGGCACGGTCATCGGCGTGCTGCTGATCCAGACCTTCAACACGGGCCTCAACATGGTCGGCATCCCGAACGCGAACTTCTGGCAGTACGTCGGCAAGGGCGGCCTGCTGCTGATCGCCCTGACCGCCGACTACATCCGCAAGGTCAACACCGAGAAGCGGCTCCTTGCCGAGAGCAAGAAGGCCCGCTGACCTCATTCCCCGTGCGCAGGGCGGCGGTCCGCCTTGACAAATAAGATTATTTTATTAGGAGGTAACCCAACATGAAGAAGATCCTTGCTCTGGTTTTGATCGCGATGCTCGTGATCGGCTGCTGTGCCTTCGCAGAGGGTGTCCCGCACGACAAGAACGGCGACGGCAAGCTGGTTGTCTACGGCATTTACAAGTCCGGCGACCAGGAGTGGTTCCTGAACGAGGGCGAATCCGCCCGCAAGACGGTGGAAGAGGCCGGCGGCGAGTTCTATTATGTGGATGTCGCGCTGGAGGGCCAGAAGATGCTCGACGCCATCGAGCAGGCACACGCCAACGGCGCCGACGGCATCGTGACCTGCACGCCGGACCAGACCATGTCCCAGAACATCGTCGATCTGTGCAATGAGTACGGCATCGCCGTGGTCGCCTGCGACGACGCGCTGGAAGTCAACGGCGAGAAGATTGCCCCCTGGGTCGGCATCGCCGGCTACGACATCGGCTCCTCCTGCGCGGAGTGGCTGTGCGGCTATATCGACGAGAACGGCCTGAAGGACGACGAAGCCTGCGGCGTGCTGATCATGACCATGTCCACCGTGTCCTCCTGCGTGCCGCGCACCGACGGCGAGTACGACGTGCTGAGCGCGAAGTTCCCCGAGTTTGAGGCGTCCGGCCGCCTGTTCTACGCCGACTATGACGGCACCACCGAGAAGGGCAACACCGCCTCTGCCGCCATCATCACCGGTAACCCGCAGATCACCAAGTGGATGGTCATGGGTGCCAACGAGGAAGGCATCATCGGCGTGGTTCGCGCGCTGGAGACCGCCGGTGTGGACGCCGAGTCCGCCTGCGTGGGCATGGGCGCTTACATGGCCGCCGAGGAATATGAGAAGGGCTCCTGTCTGAAGGCCTCTCCGTACTTCTCCGACGTCGCCATCGGCACCTACTCCGTCAACACCCTGTTCGACGTGATCGATGGCAACGAGGTCGAAATGGAGACCGCCGTTCCCGCCGAGATCACCACGCCCGAGAACTATCACGACATTCTGGGCTGATCGCCTCGAGCGACCGGCGCGCAAAAGGAGCCCCGGCTCGACCGGGGCTCCCAATCTGAAAGGCTCGCTGACTCTGTTTACTTGGCTTTGCTCTGCCGGAACGCTGTGGGCGTCAGGCCTAGGTGCTTCTTGAAGCTGGTGCAGAAGCTGCATTCGTTGGCAAAACCGCAGCTGTAGGCAATCTCCTTGACCGTATCCGTGGTGCTCAACAGGTAAAACTTCGCCAAATTCAGCCGCGTGCGGATCAGGTAGTCGTGGGGCGCGTAGCCCACCACGCGCTTGAACTGGCGCGAGAAGTGATAGGGGCTCAGGTTCGCGCGGCGCGCCAGCGCCTCCAACGGCAGATCCTCGGCGGGATTGTCCAGTATGAAATTGCGCACCTCCTCGATCGCCTCCGACTCCAGGGAACCACTCTGTCCCTCCCTGGCCAGAAACTCCGTGAGCAGGTTTACGATCAGGCGGTTCATCTCGGCCTCCTCGATGGGACCCTGGGCGGCGGTGCGGTCGAAGATGTCCCGCAATGTGCGCCGCGGGCGGTCGTATCTGCGCGGAACCAGCGGTCCATTCGCCGCGATGGCGTCGCAGAGTTCCCGGGCGGTGGGACCGTCAAAATGGATCCAGTACATCTCACAGGAGCCGATCGCCCCGTACTGGTGGGGCCGGTAGCAGTCGATCAGCGCGAAGGAATCTGCGCCCAATTCCGTGCGCACGCCCCCCTGTTCCCAGTAGGCGCGCCCGCGCACAATGTGCAACAGCAGAAAGCTGTCAAAGTTCGCCCGCTGAACCACGTAATTCGGGCCACACTCGTAGTGCCCCACGCACAGCGCGTAAAACAGCGCCCGTTGCGCAAACTCCGAATTTTCATAGAGAAAGATGTGCGATTGCGGGAGGATTCCCCGTCCATAGGGCCGCATGGGATCACCCCTCTGACTTTGAGATTTACAGAAACATTCTGATTTTAGTATAGAAGAGCGCGGGGACTTTGTCAATCCCGCGCGAGCCACAAGGCATCGATGGGAGGCATGGACATGAAACATAGATCGCATCAGGTAGAACTCTGGGAAGAAAAAGTCGTTATCCCTACTTACGGCTGCGGCAAGCCCGACAGAAATCCGATGTTTCTGGAGAAGCGCGTGTACCAGGGCAGCAGCGGTAAGGTGTATCCGTTGAGTGTGATTGACAAGATTCTCGACGAGAAGGAGGATCGGGAGTACACCGCCGTATTCATCGAGAATGACTATATCCGCGTGATGGTGCTGCCCGAATTGGGCGGTCGCATTCAGCGGGCGCTGGATAAGACCAACGGCTACGACTTTGTCTACTACAACGAGGTCATCAAGCCCGCGCTGGTGGGCCTGGCTGGACCGTGGATCAGCGGCGGCATCGAGTTCAACTGGCCCCAGCATCACCGCCCCACCACCTTCCTTCCGGTGGACTATGCGCTGTTCGAAAACGCCGATGGCTCCAAGACGCTGCGCATGAGCGAGGTCGATCAGATGTACGGCACCAAGGGGGAACTCTATCTCACCCTCTATCCCGACCGAGCCTACATCGAAATCAAGGGTCAGCTCTACAACCGCACGAGCCTGCCTCAAACCTTCCTCTGGTGGGCCAATCCCGCCGTCGCCGTCAACGACCACACCCAGAGTGTGTTCCCGCCGGATGTGCACGCCGTGTTCGACCACGGCAAGCGCGATGTGAGCAACTTTCCCATCGCCACCGGCGTCTACTACAAGCACGACTACGGCGCGGGCGTGGACATCTCCCGCTACAAAAACATTCCCGTGCCCACCAGCTACATGTGCGCTCATTCCGACTACAATTTCGTCGGCGGTTACGACTACGCGCTGGATGCGGGCATACTGCACGTGGCCGATCATCATATCAGCCCCGGCAAGAAGCAATGGACCTGGGGCTGCGGCGACTTCGGCCGCGCCTGGGATCGCAACCTCACCGACGCCAACGGCCCCTACATCGAGCTGATGACCGGCGTATTCACCGACAACCAGCCCGACTTCACCTGGCTCAAGCCTTTTGAGGAGAAGACGTTCACGCAGTATTTCCTGCCCTACAAGAAAGCCGCCTACGTCAAGAACGCCAGTCACGAGGTGCTGCTCAACCTGGAGGTTGCGGACGGAGAGGCAAAGATCACCGTCTACGCCACGGCACGGTACGAAAATGCCCGTGTGACGCTCACCCGGGGAAACGAGCCGCTCTTCGACCGCGCGGCGACGCTCTCGCCCACGGACGTACTCTGCGAGACCATTCCTACCGACGCGGCGGAAACGGAGCTCACGCTCAGCGTGTATGACGCGAGCGGCCGTCGGATGCTCTCCTACCAGCCCCAACCAGCGAAGATCGAGCGCGTACCCGAGCCGATGGCCCCGGCCAAGCGCCCCGAGGAAATCGCCACCAACGAGGAGCTATACCTAAACGGCCTGCACATCGAGCAGTACCGCCACGCAACTTACCTTCCCGACCCCTACTATCTGGAGGCACTCAAGCGCGACCCCGGCGACATCCGCGCCAACAACGCCTACGGCACGCTGCTTCTGCGCCGGGGCCGGTTTGCCGAGAGCGAAAAATACTTCCGCGCAGCCATCGAGCGCATGACCCTGCGCAATCCCAATCCCTATGACAGCGAGGCTTACTACAACCTCGGTCTGTGCCTGTTCTACCAGGGGCGAGACGACGATGCCCTCGATGCATTCTACAAGGCCGCCTGGACCAGCGCCCAGCAGGAGATGAGCTTCTACTATCTGGCGGCGCTGTCCGCGCGGAAGGGCGAATTCGCCGAAGCATTGGAGCTCATCGAGCGCAGCCTGGTCAAGAACGCCCACAACCTCAAGGCCCGCGCGCTCAAGGCTCGTCTGCTGGCGAAGCTGGGGCGCGTGGAGGAGGCGCTGTGCTGCCTGCGCGAGAACTTGAAGGTGGACGCCTTTGACTACAGCTCCCGTCTGCTGCTCGCCCGGCTCGACGGCGCGGGCATGGATGAGACGCTCCGGATGATGGGCAACCGCGCCAGCAGCTTCATTGAATGCGCCATCGACTGCGCCGAAGCGGGCTTCTGTGCCGAGGCCGTGGAGATCTTGCGGCTCTGCACGGACGGCACGCCGATGCTCAAGTACCACGAGGCGCTCTATATCGCCCGCATGGGCGGTGACCCGCTGCCCGCGCTCCGGGAGGCCGCGTCGCGGAACTCTCTCTACTGCCTGCCCAACCGCCTGGAGGACATCGCCGCGCTGGAGCTCGCCATCGAGCGCAATCCGGAGGATGCCCGCGCGCCCTACTATTTGGGCTGTCTGTGGTACGACAAGCGGCAGTACGAATCCGCCATTGCGCTATGGGAGAGGAGCGCGCAGCTCGAACCAAGCTTCCCTACGGTCTGGCGCAACCTGTCGTTAGCATACTTCAACAAGCGGAGCGACCGCGAGCGCGCCAGAGAGTGCATGGAGCGCGCCTATTCTCTGGACGAAAATGACGCTCGCGTGCTGCTGGAACTGGATCAGCTCCACCACAAGCTCAACGTGCCCGTGGCCGAGCGCTTTGCCTTCCTGGACGCGCGCCGTGATGTGGTATTCCGGCGGGACGACCTGACGGTGGAATATGTGACGCTATTGAATCTGCTGGGCCGCTACGAGGACGCGCTGGAGCTGGTGCTGCGCCGCCGCTTCCATCCCTGGGAAGGTGGCGAAGGCCGCGTCACCACCCAGTATGCGCTGAGCCTGACTCAGCTTGCGGTGCGCGCCATGGACGCGGGCGACACCGCGAAGGCGAAGGAGCTTCTGATTCGAGCGCTGACCTTCCCGGAGAACCTGGGTGAAGGCAAGCTCGAGGGCGCAAAGGACAACAACATCTACTACTATCTGGGCCTGGCCGAGCGCAAGTTGGGCAACGAGGATGCCGCGAAAGCATGTCTCACCCGCGCCGCACAGGGCAATGAAGAACCTGCGGGAATGATGTACTACAATGACCAACCCGCTGACATGATTCTCTATCAGGGCCTGGCCTGGCGCGCGCTGGGCGAAGAGGAGCGCGCCCGCGCTCGCTTCCACAAGCTGATCTCCTATGGCGAGAAGCACTACTACGACGAAGTTCGGATCGACTACTTCGCCGTCTCCCTGCCGGATCTGCAGCTGTTCGACGAGGATCTCTCTCTGCGCAACCGCGCCCACTGCGAATATCTGATCGCCCTGGGCAGCTATGGTTTGGGCGATTCGGAGGGCGCCAGGAAAGCCTACGACGCGGCGCTGGCCATCGACTGTGCCCACGCCGGGGCCCTCATTCACGCGAAACTGCTCTGACAGAGCCTCTCGTATGGAATTGGACTTTTATTGTCATTCGGCATTCGCTTGGACTCCTTTTGCCTTTGTAACGAAGTTATCAGAGTGCTTATCCACTTTCCGCAAAAGGAGTCTCCTCCATCATTACCATAGCCTGCAACCCGCTGAACCCTGCGCCTCGCGTGGGGTTTTCAATATACAATAAAAGCAGACACCGTAAATTGCGTCTGCTTCTATTGCACTCATTTAGCTTTTCCGGGGATCGCGCCCCGGATTTCGAGACTTACGCCTTCTTGCGCCACTCGCTCATGGGCTTGAAGAAGTGCTCCAGCACCGGCACCAGCACGAAGGCCACGAGGCCGCTGGTGAAGCCGCCATTGTAGAGGTTAAATCCGCCATGAATGGCGGGAACGCTGGTCACCAGGCAGTAGTGCATCACGCCCGCCACGATGCCCGCGATCGGGCCGTACACGCCGGACACCGGCGCCAGGCCGCTGGCGAAGCACAGGCCCACGACGATCGCCTGGGCGTTGATGGCGTTCGCGCCGAAGAGCGAGCCGATCCAGTAGCCGATCATGATCGGCAGCACGTTCAGCGGCGTCGCGCCCGCCGCGCAGAAGGCCAGCATGCACCAGACCACGCCGAAGGTCGGGCCGGTGAAGGTCGCGCCGATCAGGTTGTAGTAGGCCAGAATGAACAGGCCGTAGACGCCAAAGTTGAGCACCGTCGCGCCGATGCCGTACTTTGCGGCGAAGTCCGCCTTGTGGCCGCTGTCGCGCAGCAGCTTCAGGTAGTCCTTTCCGCCCCCCAGCAGCAGCCCAAGGCCGATGCACAGCAGGAAGCAGATCACGCCGAACAGGTTGCAGATGGTGCGGCTGCCCTCCCCCAGCGTGCCCGCGATGGCGGGAGCCTCAAGGCCGATGGCCTTGTACATGATCGCGAAGATCATCAGGCAGAGGAAGCCCGCGGCGGGGCCGGCGTTGTAGAGGTCGAAGCCCTTATGGAAGTTCTGCGCGTGGGCGCAGAGCGCGGGCATCGTCAGGCCGACGGCCATGCCGATCACCAGCGCCAGCACCACGCCCAGCGGCGTCACGCCGTGCAGCTCGTCCGGGCCCAGCGGATAGCGGAACAGCACCTCGCTCACCAGCGGCGCGAGCGCCGTGGAGAACATGGCGAAATTGATGTTCTTCGAGAAGGACTGGCGCTTGACGAGGGAATAGATGTAGGTGCCCAGAATGAAGGGCCAGATGTTCAGGATGTTGATGCCGAAGAAGCTGAACCCCACGGTGAGCATGTAGGCCGCCACGGTGCCGCCGCTCGCCGTCGCGCCAGGCAGCCACATCATCAGGTTGCACACCAGGCCGACCAGCCCGACGTTCAGAAACGCGCCGGATACGCTGCCGATGTCCGTAAAGAAGTAGTCCTTCGTCAGAAGCGAGGGCTTCGATACGATGCGCCCCAGGCCGGGGAACATCTGCCCCAGATCGGGCGCGCACAGCGCGCCGATCAAAAACGCCAACGTGAACGCGGAAAGCACAATTTTCAGGATGTCGCTCGAACTCCTCTTGCGCAGCTTCTCAAGCATGAAACTCCCTCCCTGTCCTGCGTGTGAAAGCCCCGCCCGCCTGACATGACGGGCGAGGCTCGGTTTTGTTCGAATTTATTTTGCCGCCTTGCGCGCCGCTGCCTCCACCACGTGGCCGATCAGCACGGAGGTGGTCACGGAGCCGACGCCGCCGGGCACCGGGGTGATGGCCTCGACGATGGGCTCGACTTCCTCGAACACCGCGTCGCCGGCAATGGCGCCCTTGCCGCCCTTGGAGTTGATCTTCTCGGGATCCCAGTTGATGGACACGTCGATCACGATCTGGCCCGGGCGCACAAAGTCCTTGGTCAGCGACTTCAGAACGCCGGCGGAAGTCACGAGGATGTCCGCGCCGCGGGCGATCTCGGCCGTGTTGACGGTGCGGGTGTGGCAGACCGTCACGGTGGCGTTCTTGCCCATCAGCATCATCGCGGCGGGCTTGCCCACGACCAGCGAGCGACCGATCACCACGGCGTTCTTGCCCTTGCAGTCGATGCCGTAGTAGTCCAGAATCTCCATGCAGGCCTGGGGCGTGCAGGGCGCGAAGCCCAGGTCGCTGCGGCCCTCGAGCACGCCCGCGTTGGACAGGTCGGTCATGCAGTCCACGTCCTTGGCCGGGTCCAGGGTGTTGCAGATCTCATTCTGATCCGCCTTGAGGTGCTTGGGCAGCGGGCGGAACATCAGCACGCCGTGGATGGAGTCGTCGGCGTTGAGCTTTTGAATCTCGGCGATCAGCGCCTCCTTGGTCACGTCCTCGGGCAGCACGAACTTTTCGACCTCCACGCCGATCAGCTCCGCACGCTTGGTCGCGCCGCTCTCATAGGAGAGGTCGGACGGGTTTTCGCCGCAGCGCAGGATGCCCAGCTTCGGCGTGATGCCCTTCGCCTTCAACTCCGCCACCTGCGCCTGCAACTTCGCGTTCAGCGCGGCGGTGACTTCCTTGCCCAGTAACTGCTTTGCCATTTTGCATTCCTCCGAATCTATCTATAAGGTTAGAAGAAGTTCGCGCGCACGCCGGCGAAGATTTCGTCTGCCATGGCGCAGTACTTGTCCAGCATGTCATTGGCCTTGGCGTTCATCTCCTCCGCTACCGCGCGGTTCTTGAGGCTCTTGGTGTTGATGAACACGTTCAGCGAGGCGCTCTGCAGCGCCGCCTTGCAGCACACCGCGCCGCAGCCCGCGTCGGACACGGCCAGCCGGGAGCCCTTCGCCGCGAACACGCCGATGGCCTCGATGGCCTCGCAGCACAGCTCCATGATCTTCATGGGTACCTGGCAGGCCACGATGGTGGCGTCCTCGAGGATCTTGTCGCGGTTCGGATCGTCCTTCGGAATGCCGTAGGCCTTCGCCAGCGGCTCGAAGCCCACCGCGTCCGCGGGCACCTGGTCGAGAAGCTGCGTCTGCAAATCGTCGCACTTGGCCTTCAGGGCGATGATCTCGGCCTCCACGTCGGCGTACTTCTTCTTGCCAACGGTCAGCGACCCCACCATGTTACCCAGCGCGGTGCCGATGGCGCCCACCAGCGCCGCCGCACCGCCGCCGCCCGGAACGGGCGCGTTGCTCGCGAGTACCTCGACAAACTCACGGCAGGATTTCTGCGTAAAATCCATTATTCATCTCTCCTTTTAGAAAATATGGGTGACATTGCTGCCACCCATATGGGTTCACTCCCTTGCGATTAGAACAGACCGCTGACCTTGCCGGTCTCGGTGTCCACGTCGATGCGGCGATAGGCCGGGTTCGACGAGGTGCCGGGCATCATGGAGATGGTGCCGGCCATCGGGCAGAGGAACTTGGCTCCGCCGTACTCCAGGATGTCGCGGATGGGCAGACGCCAGCCCTTCGGCACGCCCTTGAGCGCCGGGTCGTGGGACAGGGACAGGTGGGTCTTGACCATCATCGTGCAGTAGTCGGCGTACTTGGGATCGCTCTCGAAGCGCTTCGCCTTCTCCTGGGCCAGGGGCGCCCAATCGACGCCGTCCGCGCCGTAGACTTCCTTGGCGATCAGCTCGACGCGCTGACGCAGCGGCATGTCGAGGCTGTACAGGAACTTGATGTTCACCGGATCCTCGCAGGCTTCGACGACGGTCTGGGCCAGCTCGACGGCGCCCTCGCCGCCCTTCATCCAGTGGTTGGAGGCCGCGCAGCGCACGCCCTGCTCCTTACACAGGTCGCGGATCAGCTGAATCTCAGCCGGCGTGTCAGTGTAGAACTGGTTGATGCAGACCACCGGATTGATGCCGGACTTCTTGATGGTCGCGACGTGGTGGAACAGGTTCTCGCAACCCTTGCGCAGCAGCTCGAGGTTCTCGGTCTTGTACTCCTCGGGCAAGTCGCGGCCCGGAACGACCTTGGGTCCGCCGCCGTGCATCTTGAGCGCGCGGATGGTAGCGACCAGAACGGATACGTTCGGAGTCAGGCCGGACAGGCGGGTCTTGACGTTCCAGAACTTCTCGAAGCCGATGTCCGCGGCGAAGCCGGACTCGGTGACGTGATAGTCGAACAGCTTCAGCGCCAGGCGGTCCGCGATGACCGAGCTCTGGCCGATGGCGATGTTCGCGAACGGGCCGGCGTGGATCAGCACGGGCTGATGCTCAACGGTGTAGCACATGGTCGGGTTGATGGTGTTGCGCATCCACGCGGTCATCGCGCCGGCAACCTCCAGATCCTCACAGGTCACGGGCTCGCCGCTGCGGCTGTAGGCCACCACGATCTTGCCGATGCGCTCGCGCAGATCCTTCAGATCGCGGGCCACGGCCAGGATCGCCATCAGTTCGGAACCGACCGCGATGCCGAACTTGCTCTCCATCAGATAGCCGTCCTTCGGACCGCCGATGCCGATGATGATGTTGCGCAGGCCCTGGGCGCAGAAGTCGAGCACCCAGCCCATCTCGATGCGCTTGGGGTCGATGTCCAGGCGGCGGGTGATGTGGTGCGCGGCCAGCTCCTCGTCGGAGTAGTTGCGCTCATGCTGCATGCGGGCGTTCAGCGCGACCATCGCCAGGTTGTGAGCGTTCATGATGTCGTTGATGTCGCCGGTCAGACCCAGGGAGAACTCGGTCATCGGCATGAGCAGGGCGTTGCCGCCGCCGGCCGCCGTGCCCTTGACGTTCATGGTCGGGCCGCCGGAGGGCTGGCGCAGCGCGCCGCCGACGTTCTTGCCGATCTTCGCCAGGCCCTCGATCAGGCCCAGGGAGACGGTGGACTTGCCCTCGCCCAGCGGGGTGGGCGTGATGGCGGTGACCTCGATGAACTTGCCGTCCGGCTTGTCCTTCAGGCGATTCATGATCTTGATGAAGTCCAGCTTCGGGGTCTTGCCGTAGGGGATGATTTCGTCGGGCAGCAGGCCGAGCTTCTCACGGAAGTACTCCACGGGGGGCAGATTCTTCTCCGCTTCCTCCGCGATTTGCCAATCCTTGTAGATGGTCGGATCAAGCATGGGTGTGTTCCTCCTTCAAATGATGATCGAATGGGTGGCAGTCTGTCCTTCGCCGCGCGCACCCGCGCCGGGGCATCGCCGCCCGCCAGCAACAAGTGTAGCACAACTATTCACTGATGTCAATAAATCCCCCGCAAATTATTAGTATAAATTTTGGGGTCCCCCGATCGCTTCGCCCTTTTTCCCGGGACAGACTGGACAGGAGCGGGGAAATGGGCTATAATATGTAGACACAATAATTTTACCATACGTGGGAAATGATGTCAAGGAGTGGACGGACGGATATGTTGAATTATAAGGGGCTGCGCGGCGTGCGCGAGCGGCTGCTGGCGTCGGAGGACACGGTGGACGCGCAGATCGACCGGCTGTTGGAGCAAAACGCGAAGATCATTCCGGTGACGGGCAGGCCGTCCCAGCTGGACGATGAGCTGGTGCTGGATTACGCGGGTGAGTGCGGCGGAAGCTACTTCCCCGGCGGCACGGCGGAAAAGCAGACGCTGGTGCTCGGCAGCGGCGCGTTCATTCCGGGCTTTGAGGAGCAGCTCGTGGGAAGGAACGTCGGCGATTCGGTGGACGTGCGCGTCACCTTCCCCACTCCCTACCACGCGCCGGAGCTGGCAGGAAAAAAGGCCGTGTTTCACTGCAAAATTCACGAGATCCGCGTCCGGCGCAAGTATGCGCCAAACGACGAGTTCGCCCGGGAGGTGGGCGGCTGCGAGAGCTACGCGGCCTTCCGCGATTCGCTGCGCAAGGCACTGCAGGACTACATGGACCGGCAGGCGGACGACGAATTGAAGCAGCGGCTGATCGACCAGATCTGCGCGGGCGCGGAGTTTGAAATCTCCGAAAAGCAGCTCGAGGCCGCGCTGGATCACGAGATGCGGCTGTTCGAGGCCCAACTCGGCCGTCAGGGACTGAACCTCGATCAGTACTGCAGCTTCATGGACCGCACGAAGGAACAGCTCCGCGAGGAGCACCTGCCCGACGCGCGCCGCAACATCGAGCGCCAGATCGCCATCGATGAGATCGCGCGGCTGGAGGGCATCGAGGCAGACGAGGCCTCGGTGCTCGAGGCGCTGGACGAGATCTGCCGGGAGAACGGCGTGACGATCGACGATCTGCGCCCGCACATGGACGAGGCCTTCCAGGCCGCGGTGGAGCGCAGCGTGGTCAACCGCAAGGTGCTCGACCGCGTGCTGGTGCTCTCCGAGATCGAGGAGGTCGTGCGGGAGAGCTGAGCGCCCCGCGCCTTCCGGCAAATCGACAAAATCGGCGGCGGGACTATCCGTCCCGCCGCCGCTCGTATTCTTCAAATTCCGGCGTGCACGACCAGTATTTCGCGCCCCAGTTTTCGAAGTTCCATTCGTCCGTATAGTCGTTGCACTCGTAATCCACGTAGAAGAGTTTGCCGTCGCGGACTACGAAGTTCGTCGGAAAGTAGTCAATGTTCGTATTCGCCGCGTAGAGCCTGGCGCAGAGCGCGCGCATTTGACCGAGGTATTCGGGCGGCATCCGGTCCGCCCACACGAGCTCGAAAATCGTCTCGCCCTCGACGTACTCCTTGAGGATGCGCTCGCCCTCCCGGTCCGCGTCGATGAGTTCCGGCATGGGCACGCCGATGCGCATCAGGCGCTCGTAGTCCCGCAGCTCGGATGCGGGCTTGTCGCCGAATTGATAGTAGTCGCAGGGCTCGTGGTGAATCTGCTTGACCACGAAGCGCCGCGCGCCGTCGGCGGCGAGGTAGGAGTAGCCGCCCTTCCCCCTGCCCAGGAGCTTCAATACCTCGAATTCCCGGCCATTGACGCGCAGCTTCACCCCAGCTCCGCGCGAAGCTGCTGGAGCTGTTCGAGGGAGATTGGGCACACCTTGGAGCTCGAGTGCAGGATCGCCTTGTCGGTCAGCTCCCGCGCGCGCTCGAGGTTGCCGTCTTCCTGCTCGAACTTCGCCAGCGCGTAGAGCGTGGTGATCTGGCCGGGCTTCTGCTTGTGCGCGCGCTCGTAGAAGTCCTTCGACTGGGCACGGTACTCCGCCGCCTTCTCCGCGTCGGCCTCGCGCTCGCTCAGCAGGCGGTAGTACTCGCCGTAGTTGTCCAGCGTGGCCGCGTCCTCGTCGTCGTAGTCCATGGCCTCGTCCAGCAGCTGTCTGGCCGCCTCGAACTCGCCGGTCTTGCCCGCCTGTTCCACCAGGAAGGTGCCCAGCGAGGAGTAGTAGGAGCCGTTCTTCGCGTGCTTGCCGGCGTAGACGGCCGTATCGATGGCCTTGTCCAGAATGCCCAGCCGCCACAGGCAGATGGAGTAGTTCATGCGCAGCTCGAAGTGCGTGTCCTCGCTCAACCCGCCCCGGGCGCTGATTTCCTTCATCAGCTCCCGCGCGCGCTCGAACTCGCCCAGGCGCATCAGCAGCACCGAGTACGACATCAGTATGTTCGTCCGGCGGCAGCCCGCGTCGTAGGCCTCACCGTAGAGCTTGCGCGCCTCCTCGAACTTGTCCTTCGCCTCGGCCACGCGCCCGCGGCGGTTCAGGTCGTTCGCCTGCACATGCGCGTTGTATGCCTTCTGGCCCAGCTTGTTGCCCTTCATTTCGTCAAAAAAGCCCATGTTTGATCTCCCTTTCCCGTTCCACTTTTCCGCGCAGCCGCTCCCGGCGGTGCGCCAGATCCTCCCGCTCCGCCGGATCCACGTACCGCGCCGCCAGATCGGCGTAGCGCAGCGCCCGCCGCGGGTTTCTGTAGCGATGTTCGTAGAGCTTGGAAAGCTCCACGTAGATCTTATCCCGGCACTGCCGGCGGTTCGCCATGCGCTCCAACTGCTCCCGCATGGTCTCCCGGTCGCCGCTTTTGCGCGCCAGCAGGTACATCCGCCAGGCCGCCTCCGCCGCCAGCGCGTTCTCCGGAATCGCGCGCAGGCTGCCCGCCGGGGCCGGAATCGCCGCCACCCGGTACAGCTCCCGCGCCGGCCCGAGCTCGCCCTGCCGCTCCAGCGCCTTGCCCATGCTGAACAGATCGGGCCGCCGCGCCTCCCGCTCCGGGTGGGCGTAGAGCGCGCAGAGGTGCGCCAGCAGCACGCCCAGCGTGGCCACATCCTGCCGGTTGTGCGCCACGATGTCCGCAAGCAGCGCCATGTCGCCCGATTTAAGGTAGTCGAAGTAGCGCTGGGGCACCTCGCCGCCGGGCAGGTCGCCCGCTCGCGGCTGGCCGAGGATGAATTCCTCCACGCGGCTCAGGCGGCAGCTGCCGATGCGCAGCTTCCATGTGCGCCGCGAGGGATAGAGCAGATCGAGCTGCGGAAGCTCGATCCAGTCGCCGCGCATCCGGCACATGGTGAAGCGCGCCTGCAGCAGCGGCAGATCAAAATTTCGACCGTTGAAGGTGCACACCGCGTCAAAGCCGCGCATCCGCTCCGCGACGCGCGCGAGCAGCTCCGGCTCGTCGGCGTAGTCGCGCATCAGGTACTGCTCCACCACGAAGGTATCGCCCTCGAGGAAGCCCAGCCCCACCAGAAACGCCACCGTGCCCGCGCCGCCGGACAGGCCCGTTGTCTCCGTATCCAGAAACAGGATGCGCCGCGCGTCCAGCACGCGTCCGTTCCAGCCGATGCGCCGCAATCCCTCGCCGTCCAGCTCAAACAGCCGGGGATCGGCGTCCCGGCGGTCGGTGTAGACCGCCACGCCGCTCGGCCGCGCGGGGCGCGACTCGGCCCTGGGCGCGGACGCACCCATCGCGTTCAGCTTTGCCCGCAGCCGTGACGCCATGCCCGCACCTCCCCGCATCCAAATTCTTCTTCTACTATTGTAGGCGGGAAGGGACGGATTGTCAAGCGCCGGGAATTCTCAAAGAAGCAGGGTCGTATAGCCCTGCAATTTTTGCAGGCCTCCTTTGTCCAGATGTTTGACAAAACGACACACTTTCGATATAAAATTCAGAAATTTCTCAATTGGTCAAGTTTGCGTGTAAAAAGTGAAAATGCCACCGCTTCCACGCACGCATTCGATGTGAGCCAAGGCATCCTTTTGCGCCCTTCAATTCATTGCGCCCATCTGCAATCCGCGCAAGGGCTTTTCAAATCTCTGCTCACTCGATCACAAAGTATTGAAAATCACGGAGATGGTGGTATAATTGTATCAAGTGATATTTTGCAAATGCGAACGGAAAACGCGACGGGCATACCGTGTGACTGAATCGTGCGGTTCTGTGGAGCGTTTATAAATTGAGACTTCGAGGGCGATCTTCGAATCTGGCAGATGAAAAGCGCCCGTCCATCCGATAAGCATCGCTGGATAAATCGAACGCGTTTGGGCAACTCTTCATCGCCCCGGTGATCCCCGGCCTGCGCAGCAGCGCCCGCGCCGCGGTGATTCATACAGAGCGGAGGGCATCATGAAATTCCGAAGCAAATTCCAGGCCATCATGTGGATCGCGACGCTGTTGAGCCTCGCCTGTCTGATCGCGTTCCAGTACCTGAGCTCCCCCTGGGGCGGCGACCTGTTCTCCGTGCTGCGCACCACTGCGCTGACGTGTTTTTATCACTTCGCCGTGCGGCTGGTGATCGGGGAGCTGCTGGTGCCCATGGTGGACATGCGCAAGATCCGCTACAACCGCGGCTGGTTTCGGACGCGCGAATGGGAGCAGCGGCTGTACCGGCGCATGGGCGTACAGCGCTGGAAGGCCGGCCTGCCCACCTACAACCCCAGCGAGTTCGATCTGTGCTGGCTGGGCCCCGCAGAGGTCATCCGCTCCACCTGCCGCGCGGAGATCGTGCACGAGCTCAACGTGCTGGCGAGCTTCGTGCCGCTGGGATTCGCCCGGTGGTTCGGCGCGTTTCCGGCGTTCTTGATCACGTCGATCGCCGCGGCGGCGTTCGACCTGTCGTTCGTCATCCTGCAGCGCTACAACCGCCCGCGCCTGATTCGTCTGCTGCGGGCGCGCGAGCGCCAGAGAAGGGAGTGGAACTCCGCGGAATATGAAGCGGACGATTGAGCCGCCGGGCTATTTCTTCCGCCGCCTCGCGGAGCGCTCCACGGCGTACTCGTGGGCTTCCTCGAGCCACCCCATGAATTCCGCGTCGATCTCGCTCGGCGCATGGACGAGGATGTGCACCGTCCAGCGCCCCGGGTAGGGTTCGGTCTGGGCGAACACGCGCGGGCTCTGCAGCGGGGCGCGCAGCCCCAGCGAAACCAGCACCGCGCCCGGCGCCTGGCGCGGAGGGTGCGATATAAACGCGAACCCCACGCCGTCGGCGAAGCTGATCTGCGTGCGGGCGGACTTGATTTCACACCGCGGCCAGCGCGCGAGCAGCGCGTCGCGAAACGCCTCGTACAGCGCCAGCGCCGCGGAGTCGCGCTCGAAGAAGGCCAGCATTTCGATGTCCATGCTCTCACCTCGCGTCCATTGTACCACAATTCGCCATAACCTCGCAAGATTTCACAAGTTTTGTGTAGTTTTATTGAGCAGAGGTAAATTTCATTAAAATGTATTGGTTTCACCGGGGGATTTGTTGTATAATATTCTTATAGGCGGGAATTGGCTGCGCCGCCGTTCCAGGGGCGATGGTCTGCGCCCGCGCGAGTATGTGAGGAGGTCAATTCGTAATGATTGTATCCAGAAGAAAGCCCGTTGAGGAAGTGCTGGCGATGCTTCAGGGTGTGAAGCGGGTCGCGATCAGCGGCTGCCACGAGTGCGCACTGGCTTGCAAGGTCGGCGGCGACGACGAAGTCGCCGAGTGGAAGGCTCTGCTCGAATCCAAGGGCTTCACGGTGACCGGCACCGCGATGCCGAACGAAAGCTGCCTGAACTTCTACGCGCGCAAGGCCGCGAAGGAGCTCCAGAAGGGCAATCCGGAGGCCGTGCTGTCGCTGGCCTGCGGCAGCGGCATTCAGACCATGGCGGGGCAAATGAAGAATATCCCCGTGTATCCGGGCAGCAACACCATGTTCATCGGCCAGGTGGAGCGCGTGGGGCACTTCAACGAGATGTGCCGCATGTGCGGCGACTGCGTGCTGGGCCACACCGGCGCGATCTGTCCGGTAACGAAGTGCGCCAAATCCCTGGTCAACGGCCCCTGCGGCGGCGCGAAGAACGGCAAGTGCGAGGTCAATCCCGAAAACGACTGCGCCTGGGTCATGATCTACAACCGCCTCGAGGCGCTCGGCCAGCTGGACAAGCTGAGCGAAACCCTCGACGACAAGGACTACGACGGCAAGAGCTGGCCGCGCAGCGTGGACCTGGCAAAGGAGGCAAACTAAATGAGCGTACTGGAACAGGCGTTGGAGAGCGGCACGTTTGGCGTAACCGCGGAGATGGCCCCGCCGAAGGGCTGCGACTTTACCGAAGAGATGAAGCTGGCCGAGACCCTCAAGGGCCTCGTGCACGGCGTAAACGTCACTGACATGCAGTCGGCGAGCCTGAAGGCCTCGTCGCTGGGCTTCTGCATCGCACTGAAGCAGCACGGCCTGGAGCCCATCATTCAGATGACGGGCCGCGACCGCTCCCGCATGGCGATCATGGGCGACATGCTCTCCGCCGCGGCGTTCGGCATCGACACGATGCTGGCGCTCACCGGCGACCACACCAGCGTGGGCGACTGCAAGGCCTCGAAGCCCGTGTTCGATCTGGACTCCGTGGGCATCCTGCGGATGCTGACCCGCATGGAGGCCACGGGCCTGGACTGCGGCGGCAACGAGCTGGCCTCCACCCCCCACTTCTACAAGGGCGCGGCGGTCACTCCGGTCTACGAGCCAATCTTCCTGCAGATCAACAAGCTGAAGAAGAAGGTGGACGCGGGCGCGAGGTACGTGCAGACGCAGGGCATCTTCACCGTGGAAGCGCTGGAGACCTTCATGGATCAGGTGGCCAAGGCGAACATCAAGGTGCACGTGATGGCGGGCATCATTCCGCTCAAGGCGGCCGGCATGGCGCGCTATATGAACGAGAACGTGCCGGGTATCGCCGTGCCGGACGACCAGATCGCCAAGCTCGCCGCGGCCGCAGCCGAGGGCAAGGAGAAGGGCGTGAAGGGCCTGCCGATGAAGGCGGGCATCGAAATGGCCGCCGATCTCTGCAAACAGATCAAGGAGCGCAAGCTCTGCGACGGCATCCATCTGATGACCATCGGGGCGGAGCAGAACATTCCGACCATCCTGGAGAAGGCTGGCATCGCGATCTAAACCCGAAAAGCGGCAGAGAATCAGTCGCTTTTAAAGCCGGCTCCGATAAAGTCGAACCACCGTGCGTTGACAATGCACGGTGGTTCGCTGTTTTGTGCGCTCAATCGCCGCCACATTTCTTCCAATTACTTCGCCGAAAAAGCGGCTCTACCTTTTGTTCGTCGAGCCGCTCTCGGAGGCATTCGAATGGATTGAGCGAACGGATGACTTCGAAGAGGTTCTCTCCGATCCCGAGGATGGCTTGGCTCCGCGCTCCGGCAGCTCGCACACCACCGCCGCGCCCAGCACCAGCACGGCGCCCAGCGCGCCCGTGAGCCCCATGCGCTCGCGCAGCAGCAGCGCCGAGAGCAGCACCGCCACCACCGGATCGATATAGCTCAAAATCGCCGCGGTCTGTGCCTTGACCTCCGCCAGCGAGCCAAAGTACAGCGCATAGGCCAGCCCCGTGTGCACCACGCCCACCACCAGCAGCAGCGCCAGCGAGGCGGGCGCAAGGTTCCATTCTCCCACCGGCTCCGTCAGCAGCACGTAGGGCAGCAGCACCACCGAGGAGATGCCCAGCTGCAGTATCGTGCGGTCGTAGGCGGCGAGCTCCCCCAGCTTCTTGTTCAGCAGGACCACCACGGCGTAAAACACCGCCGCGCACAGCCCCAATGCCACGCCCTTGAGCTCCGACGCGCCGGTGAAGCCCGCGTCCAGGATGCCCGAGACGAACACCATTCCGACGAGCGCCGCGAATACGCAGCCCAGCTTGCGCGCGGTCAGGCGCTCGCCCAGCAGCAGCGGCGAGGCCAGCACGATCAGCATTGGCGCGAAGTAGTAGCACAGCGTGGCCGTGGCGACCGAGGTGTAATTGTACGCCTCGAAGAGCAGAATCCAGTTGATCCCCAGCCCCGCGCCGGACAGGATCAGCAACGGCAGCTTCCTTCGAATGGCCGCGCCGTCCAGGCGAACGTTTCGCAGCCGCAGCACCAGCAGCAGAAAGAGCATGCCAATGGCGCCCCGGGCCATGGCGACCACGCTCGAAGGCAGGTCGATCCAGCGCCGAAACAGGCCGATGGTGCCGAAGATCAGCATGGACAGCGTAATTTTCCCGTTTGCGGACAAGCTGTTTCTCTCCTCCTCGCGCAGAAAACCGGAGGGCCGTGCGGCCCTCCGACTGCGCTGTCTTCGTTTTATTTGAGGCTGTCGAGATAGGCCCTGCGCCCCGTCTCGTAGAGGTTGTTTCCCTCGCTGTCGATGATGACGACGACCGGGAAGTCCTCCACCTCCAGCCTGCGAATGGCCTCCGCGCCGAGGTCCTCGTAGGCGATGACCTCCGCCTTCTTGATGCACTTGCTCAGCAGCGCGCCGCAGCCGCCGATCGCGCCGAAGTACACCGCGCCGTGCTCCTTCATGGCGTTCACGACCTCGGCGTTGCGCTTTCCCTTGCCGATCATGCCCGTCTGGCCGATGGAGATCAGTGTGGGCGAATAGGCGTCCATGCGGTAGGAGGTCGTCGGGCCGGCGGAGCCGATGGCCTGTCCGGGCTTGGCCGGAGTCGGACCCACGAAGTAGATGATCGCGTCCTTCACGTCCAGCGGCAGCTCCTTGCCCTGCGCCACCAGCTCGCACAGGCGCTTGTGCGCCGCGTCGCGGGCAGTGTAGATCACGCCGCTGATCAGGCAGCTGTCCCCCGCGCGCAGCTCGCGCGCCGCCTCGCGGGTCAGCGGAGTCTGTATCCTCTTCGCCATCTCAGATCACCTCCGTCTCGTGGCGGGCCACATGGCAGTTGATGTTCACGGCAACCGGCAGCGAGGCGATGTGCGCCGGCATCTTCTCGATGCGCACGGCCAGCGCCGTGGTGCGGCCGCCCAACCCCTGCGGGCCGATGCCCAGCGCGTTGATCTTCTCCAGAAGCTCGTCCTCCAGCGCCGCCCAGAAGGGATCGGGATTCGGCGCATCCAGCGGGCGCAGCAGCGCCTTCTTGGCCAGATACGCCGCCTTGTCGAAGGTGCCGCCCACACCCACGCCCACGACGATCGGCGGGCAGGGGTTCGACCCCGCCTCCTCCACGCACTCCAGCACGAAGTCCTTCACGCCCTGCAGGCCGTCGGAGGGCTTGAGCATCTTGATGCGGCTCATATTCTCGCTTCCGCCGCCCTTGGGGGCCACGGTGATCTTGAGCTTGTCGCCGGGAACGACGTCGTAGTAGATCATCGCCGGGGTGTTGTCCCGGGTATTCACGCGGTCGATGGGATCGCGCACCACGCTCTTGCGCAGATAGCCGTCGATGTAGCCCTGACGCACGCCCTCGTCGATGGCCTCGGTCAGGTTTCCCTCCACGTGCACATCCTGGCCGATCTCCACAAACACGCAGGCGAGGCCCGTGTCCTGACAGATTGGCACTTCGTTTTGATCGGCGATGCCGTAGTTTTCGATGATCTGATCCAGTATTCCCTGCGCCACCGGAAAGGGTTCGCAGGCGCGGAAATCCTCGATGCGCGCCTTGACGTCCCCTGGCAGGTGGCGGTTCGCGTCGATGCACAGGCGGCGGACGACCTCCGTCACCTTCGCGGCCTCAATGTTTCTCATACTCTCCCCCGCTTTCTATGGAGTCACATTCACTATACCACAACCATCCAAAAATGCAAGCGCTTTTTCGCTCTCATGCATCGAAAAAACACTTTCTCGTCAATACAGGGAATTTCCGGACAGAAAAGCGTAGAAGAATCCGCCCTGGAGAATTGTGCAGATCAATATCATAAGATGTGCCAGCGCCGGGCGCTTCCGGCATGCGACGGCAAGAATCACCGGCAGCGGGAAGGCACTCGCCATGTATCGCCCGCAGCTCAGCGGCCACTTCAACGAATAGTTCAGCATCAGGGCCAGCAGAAAGTAGGCCATCCAGCTCGGCGGGAGCCTGCGCACGCCGTAGACCGCCGCGGCGATGCAAATGAAAAACAGAGCAAACTCCGGAATCCAGGTGGTCCAGCCGATTTCCATCGTGACCTTTGCCGTAAGATAGGCCCAGATGGTCTCCAGACACTTCGGAAGGATCTGAAAGCCCTGATACCAGACGTCCCGCTGATAGGTCAAGAATTGAAACGGATTGCCCTCCACCACATAGTTCAGGCCGAGATAGGTGAGCGTTCCGAGCCCCACGAGCGCGATGCAGACCAACTGGCCGAATCCCCGGCGCAGCGCGCGCACGTCCCGCGCGCGCAGTTTTTCGATGGGATGCTCGCTCGCGCCCCATTCCACCAGGGCGACGGCGGCCAACAGAACGCCCTGCATGCGCGTCAGCGCGGACAGCGCGCCAAAGACCCCCACTCCCAAATAGCGGTGGCGCCGAATGCAGTAAAACGTGAGCAGCGACAGGAAGAGGAACAGGCTCTCCGTGAAATAGGCGGCAAAGAAGAACGAAAACGGATAGGCCGAAAACAGCGCCAGCGACAGCATTCCCGTCTTTCTCCCGAACTCCTCGGTGGTCATGCGCGCCAGCATATAGCAGCTCCCCAGATAGCAGATACCGGACAGCAGGTGTCCGCACAGCTCATAGTTGGGAATCAGCTTCGCCAGCAGATGCACCAGCCAGGGATAGAGCGGGAAAAACACCAGCATCAAGTGTTCGCCGTCCGTGTAGTTCCGATAGCCAAACTCGGCAAGCTGGCGATAGCTGCGCGCGTCCCACTGTTCCCAAACGTCATAAAGTCTGCGCCAAGTGACGTTTTCCTGCACGGTCGAGCAATAGAGCGCGGAAACCGCGAAGAACGCGCATAGAACGACCCCCCCCCAGCAGATGGCGCCCATTCCCATCATCGGCGTGAAGCGCTCGCCGGAGAGATTCACCGGCTTTTCCAATGGAAATTCCCGCTTCCTCAAAGATACGGCTTTTTTGCCGAAACAGCGCAGCGCAATCACCGCACAAAGCAGCCCCAGCGCCGGCACGCTGAGCCAAAATACAAACATATCAAGCATGGCTCTCCCCCGCTTCCTCTGAACGATCGTGAAGCATACCCAATCCGCCCTATTTTAGCATTGCCCCGCCGCCCTGTCAAGCCGAGAACTTCGGTTTGCAGCTATAAAAATGCCCCGGAATCCTCGATTCCGGGGCATTGCCGCGCCGATCTCAGATCTCCAGATAGGAGTCGGCGTACAGCGTATTGTTCTTGATGATGTCGGCGGACTTGATGGTCTCCATCAGGCGGAGGTCGCAGGGGTTCACGATCGCGCTGGTCATGCCGGACATCATCGCCATGGCCACCATCGTGGCGTCCATGATCGGACGGATATGCTTGGGCATGCCATTGGAGTTGTTGGACAGGCCGCCGGTGGAGTTCAGACCCATGTCGCTGAACATCTTGATGGCCTCCAGGACCTCCATCTGCTTGTCCTGCATGCCCTTGATGACCAGGAACAG
>CANQEW010000040.1 GCA_947596085.1 uncultured Clostridia bacterium
GGCCACGCAGGTTTGGCGGAATTCCCCGCCTTTCCCCTGCCGGAAAATCTCCACCCTTTCCCTTGACAGCCCCCTCCTTCGCTGTTACCTATGATTGACGCCAATAGAACTTTCCCGCCGCTTTTCGGGGCATACTACTTGAAATTTCTGATTTAAGCGTCTATAATAAATTCAGTATGCGATCCCCCGGCAGGGGTTGCAGGCAATTTGAATCCATATTTGAAAGGAAGAGGAGAGATTCTTATGAGCGCATTGACCGATCTCATCTTTGCCGGTTCCAACGCGGTCGCGAGCCTGACTGAAGGCGCTGTGAACGACGCAATCGCCAAGCATGGCGCGGACTGCCCCGTCGCCTTCCCGGACACCGCTTACTTCTTCCCGACCATCTACGCCGCCACCGGCGTGAAGGTCGCCAAGCTGGGCGATCTGCCCGCCTGCGTGGGCGTGCTGAAGAGCCTCATCACCAACAAGCCGGAGCTGGGCGACGCGCTAAACGCCGGCCTCGCCACCGCCGTGGGCGCGGAAATCATCGAGGGCCTCAAATATGTGGGCGGCGGCAATCCCTATGAAAATGAATCCGGCATCGGCTTCGTGCCCGATCCCATCATCCGCTCGCTGGGCGTTCCGCTGGTCACCGGCGACATCCCCGGCGTGGCCGTGGTCATCGGCAAGGCGGACAATCCCGCCGACGTGTGCGCCATCGTCAAGGACTACCAGTCCAAGGGCATCCTGAGCTTCCTGATCGGCGACGTCATCGAGCAGGCGGCCGAGGGCGGCGTGCGCATGGGCCTGGAGTTCCGCGTGGTGCCGCTGGGCCACGACGTGACCTCCGTCATCCACGTGGTCACCGTCGCGGTGCGCGCGGCGCTGATCTTCGGCTCCCTGGAGCCCGGCAACCTGGGCGCGCTGCTGGAGTACACCAAGAACCGTGTGCCGGCGTTCGTCAACACCTTCGGCCCGCTCAACGAGGTCGTCGTCTCTGCGGGCGCGGGCGCCATCGCGCTCGGCTTCCCGGTGATCGTAGATCAGGACATCGGCGATCTGGCCGTGCCCGGCGCGCTGGAGGCCGTCACTGACCACAGCATGACCGCCAAGCACTCCCTCGAGATGCGCGGCATCAAGATCAAGGTCAAGGAGATTCCGATCCCCGTGGCCTTCGCCTCCGCGTTCGAAGGCGAGATCATCCGCAAGAAGGACGTGCAGATCGAGTTCTACTCGGGCAAGAACGTCACCTGCGAGCTCGTCTCCATGCGCGAAATGGATGAGATCGAGGATCACAAGATCACCGTCGTCGGCCCCGAGCCGGAGCAGGGCAACTACGCGCTGGCCACCTACATCGAGGTCGCGGGCGCGAAGATGCAGAAGGACTTCGAATCGGTCATTGAGCGCCACATCCACAGCTGGTTCAACTACATGGAGGGCGTGATGCACACCGGCCAGCGCAACCAGTTCCGCATCCGCATCGGCCATGAGGCCTACGAAAAGGGCCTGCGCCTGAAGCACTTCGGCGAGGTGCTCTACGCCATGATCATGGACGAGTTCGACGCCGTGGTCGATCGCTGCCAGATCACGCTGGTCACCGACGAGGCCGAGGCCAAGCGCATCCTGGATGAGGAGGCCATGCCCCGCTACAACGAGCGCGACGACCGCCTGTCCAGCATGACCGACGAATCTGTGGACACCTTCTACACCTGCACCATGTGCCAGAGCTTCGCCCCGGCGCACTGTTGCGTGGTCACCCCGGAGAGATTGGGCCTGTGCGGCGCGGTCTCCTGGCTGGACGCGAAGGCGACCAATCAGCTCAACCCCACCGGCCCCTGCCGTCCGATCGAGAAGACCGGCTGCACCGACGAGCGCACCGGCGCGTACACCACCGTCAACGAGGCCGTCGCCTCCGCCACGCAGGGTGCGGTGGACAACGTGACGCTCTACTCCATCATGGAGGACCCGATGACCAGCTGCGGCTGCTTCGAGTGCATCTGCGGCATCGAACCGATGTCCAACGGCTTCATCATCTGCAACCGCGAGTACGCGGGCATGACCCCCACGGGCATGACCTTCGGCGAGCTGGCCTCCATGACCGGCGGCGGCGTGCAGACCCCGGGCTTCATGGGCCACGGCCGCCACTTCATCGCTTCGAAGAAGTTCGCCAAGGCCGAGGGCGGCATCGAGCGCATCGTCTGGATGCCCAAGGAGCTCAAGGACGACGTGGCGCCGCGCCTGAACAAGAGCGCCAAGGAGCTCTTCGGCGTGGACAACTTCACCGACATGATCGCCGACGAGACGATCACCACCGACGGCGAGGAGCTGCTCAACTGGCTGAGCGAGAAGGGCCATCCGGTCATGGGCATGGAGCCGCTGCTGTAAAAAAATCCGCAAAGTCGCGGCGCGATCATCGGATCGCGCCGCGCGTTTTTGATTCGCCAAATTTCCGCATCGTGGGAACGCATCCGCGAAATCGCCGCGCGCGTCCCTTTTTTTCGTCCCAATCTGTGCTAAAACTCTTCTGTCAAGCATATATACTTCACGTACCAACAAGCGGTGAAAGGGATGAAGGAACGTGGATCGGATCCGAGTGATGTTGGCCGACGACAATCAGAGCATACTGCGGCTGCTGACGGATTATTTTTCCCGCAAGGCCGACATCGAGGTGGTGGCGACGGTCTCCGACGGCACGGAAATCGCCGACGCAGTGCGGGAGAGCCGGCCGAATATTCTGGTGATGGACATCATCATGCCCCGGCGGGACGGCTTCATGGCGCTGGAGGAGCTTTCCGAAATGGAGGAAGAGCTGCGGCCCAAAGTGATCGTGCTCACCGGCCTGGCCCGGGACGACTTCATTATGCGCGCCATTCAGCTGGGGGCCAGCTACTATATGGTAAAGCCCTTCGACATGCACCTGCTCTACAGCCGCATACTGGAGATCGCGGGTGAACCCGTTGCCGTCGCCGCCGACAGCACGCCCGACGGCGCGGCACCGGAGGAGAGCGCCGACCAGCGCATCACCAATCTATTCCTGACGCTGGGCATTCCGGCCCACATCAAGGGCTATCAATATCTGCGCGAGGCGGTGTTGATGGTGCTGGACAATCGCGATGTGATCAATCGCATCACCAAGGAGCTCTACCCGGGCATCGCGCGGCGCTTCGACACCTCCGCCAGCAAGGTGGAGCGCGCCATGCGCCACGCCATCGAGGTCGCGTGGAGCCGAGGCCGGCTGGATACGGTGAACCACATGTACGGCTGCAAGGTATTCGACGCGATGGACAAGCCCACCAACGGCGAGTTCATCTCCTGCGTCGCGGAGAAGATCGGCCGGCAGGGGCGGCAGCCGCCCGCCGCCGCGGTTTAGCGGCCGGCTTTCAAGCATGGGAAAGGGCAGATTTTCGCGCTTGGCTTTAAAACCGCCGCTTCGAGGCGGCGGCAAGCGGGGTTCGCACGCTCACGGCTGAAACGCGATGGGCAGGCAGTCGCGCAGCTCGCGAATTTCGTACTCCGCGCGCAGCCCTTCCGGCAGCGCCACGCCCTTCAGGTTATACCAGCACACATCCACCCCCGCGCGATTCGCGCCCGCCACGTCGCTGCGAACGCCGTCGCCGATCATCAGCGCCTCGCGGGGGTTCAGGCCGTCCAACGCGATCTCAAAGATGCGCGGATCGGGCTTTGCCACGCCCACCTCCTGGGAGATCACCACCGAATCCAGCCACCTGCGGATGCTCGACCGCGCGAGGCGGGCGCGCTGGATCACGGTGATGCCGTTGGTCAGGAGCGTCACGGGCAGCCGCTCCGAAAGCGCGCGCACCACGCCCTCCGCGCCGGGAAAGGGGATGGCCTGCCGCCCGAGCAGTTCGGCGAAGCGCTCTGCCACGGCGCGGGGATCGTCCTTCCGATCCTTCATGGCGAGAAAGCGGCGGAAGCGCTCCACGTGCAGCTCGGCCTGCGTCATCTCGCCCCGCTCCAGCGCCTCCCAGCAGGCGTGGTTGACGGCCTGATATTCATCGAAGATCGTGGGCGAGCTCAAGCCGAGCTCCGCCATCAGTTCCGCAACCGCCACGCGGTTGCCCGCCTGAAAATCAAAGATCGTGTCGTCCGCGTCCAGCAGTATCCTCTTGTAGCGCATGAATCCTCACCCTGAACCAGTATAGCATAACTCCGCCGCGAAGGCAACGGCGCGCATGGCCGGACAGCGCGGCTTCTCAAACGCGGTGTTTCGGCGCGCCATGGCCGCTCGCCGCGCGCGTGACCGGGAAACAGGGATTGATTTTCCCGCAAAATTCGCTTATAATGATGTTGCGGTTCGGGCGCGTCTGCGGTTGAAAGTCGATGCCAGGCGCGGGCAAAGCGATCCACGTAAACCGGCGAAACGCCGGCGAGCATGGCGCGCCTTAGAAGTAAGTCCTGCCGGTAAAATTCCGCCGAGAGGGTCAGTAGTGGGGAGGCAAGTGCCTTAGGAGCGAGCGCCCCAGCAGGCGAGTGTGGGGTCAAAGACCGGGTCAGGTGCCCGAACCGTGCTGGCAGGGCCAGCGGCCTCCTGCTGCCGCGGTGGGGCGGCGGACTTTTGGCCCCATAGATCTGAGGGCCAAAAGTCCTGGCTTGCGTTTTTGATGGATGTCTCCGGATTTGCGACGAAATCTGACCCCATTGGTTCGAGGGTCAGATTTCTGCGTTTTTGCTTCAGTTATTTCTGCTTTACGGAGGCTTTGTCGAACGGTCTTCCCGCTTTTAGTCCTCTCGCTCGTCTCGCAATAGCAGCATGATCGGCTCGCCGTCCGTGGCGAGTTCGCCGTCCGTAATTTCGACGGTTTCGCCGTTCAGCAGATTCATGTACCTCCCCTGCGGAAGCTCTCCCTTCATCCGCACCGGCTCGCCGCGCAGGCTGAACAGCCCCGCCAGTTCGACCTCTCCGCTCACGAAGTGCGCGAGCACCGCGTGCTGCTCGTCGTCCGCTTCGGCGCTGAACCAGCCGTCCGCCGGGAAGCACTCCTTCTTCAGCGCCGCCAGCCGCGCGAGCTCCGCGCTGACGTCCGGGCCGTCCCAACGCACCGGATCACAGTCGAACAGGCTGGGCCGGTTGCGGTCGCAGCGCTCCTCGCCGGCGTAGATCAGCGTCGCGCCCTTCTGGAAGAACAGGAAGGCGTGCCAGTTGCGCAGCGCGCGCGCGTCGTGGATGCGCCCGGCGATGCGCGGCTGATCGTGGTTTTCCAGGCAGCGCATCTTGACAAAGTTATAGGGATAGATCGCCTCCTGATCGTTCAGCGCCTCGATCCACTCGTGCAGCGGGCGCTTGCCGGCCCAATAGGCGTCCAACAGCTCGCGGATGTCGTAGTCATACTCCATGTCGAAAGCCTCGTAGCCCTCCGCGTCGCTGAAGGGATGAAAGCCCAGCCTGCGCGCGTAGCGGTTGAAGCTCATGTGTACACTCTCGGCCAGCCAGATCAGGCCTGGCTTTACCTCCGCGCACGCGGCGCGCGCCTCCTTCCAAAACTCCAGCGGCACCAGCGTGGCCACGTCGCAGCGGAAGCCGTCCACAATGCCGGCCCAGAATTTGAGCGTCTCGATCTGATAGTCCCACAGACCCCGCTGGCCGTAATTGAGGTCGATCACGTCCGACCAGTCGCCGATTCGGTTGCCGAACTTTCCATCCGCCGTACGGTGGAAGAATTCGGGGTGTTCGTCCCGCAGCACCGAATCCGGCGAGGTGTGGTTATACACCACGTCGATGATGCACTTCATGCCCTGCGCGTGGATCGCGTCCACCAGATGGCGAAAGTCCTCCATCGTGCCGTACTCGGGATTGACCGCGCGGTAGTCGCGGTTGGCGTAGGGGCAGCCGAGGCTGCCCTTCTTCCCCTCCACGCCGATGGGATGGATCGGCATCAGCCAGAGAATATCCGTCCCCAGCGAGCGGATGCGCGGCAGATCCCGTTCGAGCGCGCGGAAGGTGCCCTCGCTCGTGTGGTTGCGAACATACACGGAGTAGATCAGCGCGTTGCGCAGTTCGATATTCGTATCGTGAGCCATGTTCAGTCCTCCATCAATTCCAATACGACGCTGTCCTGCAACTCCAGCCCCACCGGGGTCAGGCACAGAAAGCCGTCTGTGATTTCAATCAGCCCGTAATTCTCCAGCTTGCGAACCTGCGCCGCGCGGCTGCGCGTCAAGTCCTCGCCGAACTCGGCGCGCCAGCGGTTCAAATCCAGGCCGCGCACGGTGCGCGTGGCGAGCATCAGCATCTCCTCCTTGCGGTCGGAGGCGCTTCGCTGCGCGAGGTTCAGCCTCCGCTCCCCGGCGAGGTAGCGCTCGAGCTCCGGCGGATTGGAAAAGCGGCAGTCGTCCATCAGCGAGTGCGCCGCGCTGCCCAGCCCCAGGTATTCGCCGCCGCTCCAGTAGGTCAGGTTGTGGCGGCACTCGAAGCCGGGGCGGGCGAAGTTCGAAATCTCGTAGCGCATCAATCCCGCCGCCTCGAGCCGCCGCACGGCGTAGCGCTGCATCTCGTTGACCGCGTCGTCGTCGGGCACGGCGGCCTCGCCCCGGGCGACCCGCCGCGCCATCTCCGTGCCCTCCTCCACGATCAGGCTGTAGGCGGACAGATGCGCAAGCGGCAATTCGAGCGCCGCGTCCAGCGTCGCGGCCCACCGCTCCATCGTCTGGCCGGGCAGCGCGTACATGAGGTCCAGGCTGATGTTGGCAAAGCCCGCGTCCCGGGCCATGCGCACGGCCTCGCCGATCTGCCCGGGCGTGTGGATGCGCCCCAGGGAGCGCAGCAGCGCCGCGTCGAAGCTCTGCGCGCCGATGGAGAGGCGATTCACGCCCGCGCGGCGATAGACGCGCAGCTTGTCCACATTCAGCGTGCCGGGATTGGCCTCGACCGTGATCTCGCATCCCGGTGCGAAGGCCACGACCTTGCGCAGATGCCGCAGCGCATCCGCGAGATATGCGGCCGGCACCAGCGAGGGCGTGCCCCCTCCGAAGAATACGCTGCGCGCCTCGCGGTCATGCAGCCGCTCCGCCCAGGCGTCGATCTCGCCGTTCAGGGCGTCGAAATACCCCGCCCAATCGTCCTCGCGCGCGGCGAAGGATGCGAAGTCGCAGTAGGCGCACTTGCGCACGCAGAAGGGCACGTGGATATAGATCGCGAGCGGCTTCATCAGTCCATCTTCAGCACGGCCATGAACGCCTCGCTGGGCACCTGAACCGTGCCCACCTGCCGCATGCGCTTCTTGCCTTCCTTCTGCTTCTCCAGCAGCTTCTTCTTGCGGGTGATGTCGCCGCCGTAGCACTTGGCGAGCACGTCCTTGCGCAGCGCCTTCACCGTCTCGCGGGCGATCACCTTGCCGCCGATCGCCGCCTGAATCGGAATCTCGAACAGCTGCCGCGGTATGGCCTCCTTCAGCTTCTCCGCGATGGAGCGCCCGCGCGGATAGGCGCGGTCCCGATGCACGATGATCGAAAGCGCGTCGCACTGATCGCCATTGAGCAGCATATCCAATTTGACCAGATCGCTCTTGACGTACCCCTTGAGCTCGTAATCGAAGGAGGCGTAACCCCGCGTGCGGCTCTTCAGCTGATCGAAGAAGTCGTAGATGACCTCGTTGAGCGGCATGTCGTAGTTGAGCAGCACGCGGCCGCCCTCGATGTACTTCATGTCCCGGAACACGCCGCGCTTGTCCTGGCACAGCTCCATGATCGCGCCCACGAACTCCTGGGGCGTGATGACGGACGCGTCCACGAAGGGCTCCTCCATGGACTCGATCTCCTGCGCCGGCGGCAGGTTGGTGGGGTTGTCGATCATCACCTGCTCGCCGCTGGTCTTGTTGACCTTGTAGACGACGCTGGGCGCGGTGGTCACGAGATCCAGATCAAATTCGCGCTCCAACCGCTGCTGGATGATCTCCATGTGCAGCAGCCCCAGGAAGCCGCAGCGGAAGCCGTAGCCCAGCGCGACCGACGTCTCCGGTTCGAAGGACAGCGCCGCGTCGTTGAGCCGCAGCTTCGCCAGCGCGTCGCGCAGCGTCTCGTAATCCGCGCCGTCGGCGGGATAGATGCCGCAGTACACCATCGGCAGCACGGGCTTGTAGCCCGGCAGCGGCTCGGGCGCGGGGCGGTCCGCCAGCGTGATCGTGTCGCCCACGCGGATGTCGGCGATGTCCTTGATGGACGCGGCGATGTAGCCCACCTCGCCCGCGCGCAGCTCATCCCGCGGGGCGTAGCCCAGCGGACGGTAGGCGCCGACCTCCGTCACCTCGAATTCGCGGCCGCTCGCCATCATCCGGATGCGGTCGCCCACCCTGACGCGGCCGCCCTTCAGCCGCACCGACGAGATCGCGCCGCGATAGTTATCGTAGTAGGAATCGAAGATCAGCGCCCGCAACGGTGCGTCCACGTCGTCGCTGGGCGCGGGGATGCGCGCGACGACGGCTTCCAGCACGTCGTCGATGCCGATTCCCTGCTTTGCGGAGATCAGCGGGCAGCCCTCGGTATCAAGGCCGATCTCGTCCTCGATCTCCTGCTTGACCACCTCCGGCTGAGCGCTGGGCAGGTCGATCTTGTTGATGACCGGCAGAATCTCCAGATCGTGGTCGATGGCGAGGTACACGTTCGCCAGCGTCTGCGCCTCGATGCCCTGCGAAGCGTCCACCACCAGAATCGCGCCCTCGCACGCGGCCAGCGCGCGGGAAACCTCGTAGGTGAAGTCCACGTGGCCGGGGGTGTCGATGAGGTTGAGTTCGTACACCTCCCCGTCCCGCGCGGTATAATTCATGCGCACGGCCTTCGACTTGATCGTGATGCCGCGCTCGCGCTCGAGATCCATGGAATCGAGCACCTGATCGGTCATCTCGCGAAGCTGCATCGCGCCGGTCTTTTCCAGGATGCGATCCGCCAGCGTGGACTTTCCGTGGTCGATGTGGGCAATGATGCAGAAGTTTCTGATTTTGCTCTGATTGAATTCGGACACGCTCGTCCCTCCAAGCCTTTCTTTCCATAAGTATCATACAGGAATTCTATGTAAAAATCAAGTCAAAGAAAACAGCCCGGCGCTGTGGCCGGACCGTTTTCCTGGAATGCCGCGGTCAATCCTTCTTTGCCTTCTCGATCGTGCGGGTGATGCTGTGCAGCTTCGAGATCAGCACCGCGATGCCGGAGCAGATCGCGCCGCCGAAGAGCAGCGCCACGCCGTTCTCGGTGGCGAAGTTCATCAGCCAGCCGCTGCTTGCCGCTTCCGTCGCCGCCTCGGCGGCCTCGACGACCATGGGAATGGTGTTGGCGTTGCCGATACCCACCAGGCCCAGAATGATGCAGATCACGCCGAAGATTGCCAGCACGATGGCGGAGATCGCGTACTCGGCGATGTAGTCGTAGATGTCGTAGCCCTGCTTGCTGAGCACCTGGAGGGTGATGACGATGGCGAACAGCGCCACGCCCAGCACGTCGGTCACGATGCCCGGATAGATCAGCATCAGGCCGCCGGCAATCGCGATCACGCGCTCCGCCATGTTCATCGGCTTGATCAGGTAGCCGGTCAGCGCGGCGGCGATGCCGGTCACACCCACCAGGGAAGTGATGGTGATCAGCGCCACGTCGTACCACACGGTGTCAATCAGCAGCATTGACGGGCTCATCGCGAACACGAACGGAATGATGAAGCCCGCGATGGCCAGCCGCGTAGCCGTGATGCCCGTCTTCATCGGGCTGCCCTTCGCGATGGCCGAGCCCGCGTAGGCGGCCAGCGCCACCGGCGGCGTGATGTCGGCCACGATGCCAAAGTAGAACACGAAGAAGTGCGCCGCCATGGCCGGCACGCCCATTTGAATCAGGATCGGCGCGCAGGTGGAGGCCATGATGCAGTAGGTGGCCGTGGTCGGCACGCCCATGCCCAGGATGATGCAGCACAGCATCGTCAGCACCAGGCCGAAGAGCAGATGTCCGCCCGCGATGCCCACGATGGCGCTGATGATCTTCGAAGCCAGGCCCGTGACCGTGATGCAGCCGGTGACGATGCCCGCCACGCCGCAGGCCACCGCCACGGTGATGCAGCTGCGGCCGCCCGCCTCCAGCGCGTCCACGATCTTCATCGGGGTGAAGCCGCCCTCGCTGCCCAGCGCCGCCTTGACCATGGAATCGGAACCCTTGGTCTTTACGTGGGCGATGATGTTGTGCAGGAAGCCCACCACGATGGCCGCCACGATGGCGACCGCCGCGGAGAACTGCATGGTGCGGGTGTTGGAGCAGACCAGGTAAATCAGAATGATCAGCGGCAGCAGCAGGTAGCTCTCACCGATCATGGTCTTGATCCGGGGGAGCTGGTCGCGGCTGATGCCCTGCAGTCCCAGCTTCTTGGCCTCCAGATGCACGGCGATGAAGATGCCCAGGAAGTAGAGGATCGCGGGCAGGATCGCGCGCACGATGATGTTGGAGTAGGGCACGCCCAGGTAGTCGGCCATCAGGAACGCGGCCGCGCCCATGATGGGGGGCATGATCTGGCCGCCGGTGGACGCCGCCGCCTCGACCGCGCCCGCGAATTCGGACTTATAGCCGGTCTTCTTCATCATCGGGATGGTGATGGAGCCGGTGGTCACGGTGTTGCCCACGGAGGAGCCGGACACCATGCCGCACAGCGCCGACGAGATGACCGCCACCTTCGCCGGGCCGCCCGCCGAGGAGCCCGCCAGACTGTTGGCCAGGCCGATGAAGAAGTCCGCGATGCCCGTGCGCTCCAGGAACGCGCCGAAGATGACGAATACCACGATGTACTTCGAGCAGACGTTGACCGGTGTGGTCAGTATGCCGTTCTCACCGAAGAAGAGCTGATAGCTCACCTTTTGCAGGCTGTTGCCCGCCAGGAAGGTGTAGGCGATGAAGAACGCCGCCACGCAGACGATGGGCAGTCCCACGCTGCGTCGGCACAGCTCGATCAGCACCAGCGTGCCGATGATGCCCACGGCGGTGAACATGGGGTCCTTCATCTTGGCCGCCAGGCGCATGTTTACGATATTCTGGGCGTTAAAGCAGTACCAGAAGAACGCGCCCGCACCCAGCAGCATCAGCACGATGTCGTACCAGGGGATGTGGTTGGGCTTGACGTTTCCCTTCTTGGCGGGGAAGGTCAAAAAGCCCATGATGATGATCAGGCCCATGAAGCTGGTGAGGCGCACCTGCTCCAGGAAGTTGGCGAACAGCGTCACATAGATGCAGAACAGCGAGAACAGCGCCAGCACGCAGGTAACGACCACCTTCGCCTTGCCCGTCCAGATGCGGGTGTTCGACTCGCGGTCGAACTTACGCATCATCGCCTCGACTTCCTCAGCCGTGCCGACATCGACCTCGGACGCTTCCACCGGCTCGACGACCGGTTCGACAGCCGAAGCCTTGTCCTTTTTGAGTTTCATAGTACCATTCCTCTCCGCACGCGGGCCCGCCCGCGCGTATTTTGCACATCCCTCTTTTAACGCAAAGGACTGGGGCGAAGATTTCGCCCTAGTCCAATGCTTTGCGCGGGGAGCCGCGTCCCCCGATTGGGTCGCGTCGTCCCGCCCAGGTCGGAAAACTCTGCTTATTCAGCGGTCTCCACGGTGATGCCCTTCTCCTCGAAGTACTTGGCGGCGCCGGCGGCATAGGGAACGCCGCAGGTGGAGGCGTACTCGAGATCGAGCTCGTAGCCCTTGGCATGGCTCTGGCCGATAGCATCCGCGTTCTCGAAGATGGTGGAGACGATGGTGTAGGCGTCATCGTCAGTCACGTCCGCGTTGGCGATGATGGTGGCCTTGATGCCCACGGTGGTCACGTCCTCATCGATGCCCTGGTAGGTGCCAGCGGGGATGAGAGTCTCGGCATAGGCAGGGTTGATCTCCTGCAGCTTGGCGACATGATCCGCGTCCAGGCCGACCAGGTAGGCGCCGGTGGTGGTGCACAGGTCGGTCACGGCCGGGGTGGGATGGCCCGCCACGACGAACGCCGCGTCGATCTTGCCGTCCTTGAGGGCCTCGGCGGAATCGCCGAAAGACAGGTACTGGGGCACGATGTCTTCCTCGGTCATGTCATAGGCCGCCAGGAAGTCCAGGGCGTTGAAGTACACGCCGGAGCCGGAGGAGCCGATGGACACGTTCTTGCCCTTCAGATCGGCCACGGACTTGATGTCGGGGTTGCAGGTGACGAGCTGCACGGTCTCGGTGTACAGCGCGGCCAGAGCGCGGAAGCTGGTCACAGGAGCGCCTTCATAGATGCGGATGCCGTCGTAGGCGTAGTGCGCCACGTCGCTCTGCACCAGCGCCAGCTGCGCCTCGCCCAGATCCAGCAGGTCGATGTTTTCAGCGGAGCCGTTGCCGGCCACGGCGGTCACCGGAACTTCCGTGTTGTTGGTGATGTACTGAGCCAGCACGTTGCCGTAGGCATAGTAGGTGCCCGCGGTGCCGCCGGTGGTGAAGGTGTACTCCGCCATGGCGGAAGCACAGGAGAACACCATGATCAGCGCGATCAAAATAGCAAGCGTCTTTTTCATTTTGATTCCCTCCCGTATGAATAATCCGAATGAAATTCCACAAAATCGTGGATATATTTGCATTATACAACACTATGCCGCATTTGAAAACGAAGAATTGGTTTATTGAATGTTAATTCTTGCAATTTCCATAATTTTCGACTTTGTTTTTCATGATTCTGCATTTTTGAAAGGTTTCTAATTCAACTTGCATGCGGACTTGCAGCAAAAAGGCGAACGCGAATGAAACCGACGAAAAAGCGCGCGGCGGGAAATGAATTCTCCCGCCGCGCGCTTCGCTTGAATCGGATTTACAGCCGCTCCGGATAGACGCCCTCTGCGATCAGCTCCCGGATGCGCCGCTGCGTCAGCGCCTTGTCCTGGGCGTAGGTCATGCCAAACCAGCGATCCGAGGTGGGCAGCACGCGCACGCTGCCGCGGCCGGAGCGGATCATGTCCCCCACCGCGATGGGAATCAGATACTCCGCGTTCAAATCACCCTCCGGCACACCGCGCAGGAACGCCTCAAAGCCCTCCGCCAGATAGTCGATGAACGCCGCCGGCAGGCCCCAGATGTTCATGGATACCACCGACGCCGGGTCGAGCCTGCGCATGCCATCGCCGTCCGGCGCGCAGGGCGCGCCGCCGTCGATCACGATGCCCTTCGTCTCCTGGATCGCCTTCAGCCGTCCGTCGACGCTCACCTCGCACAGGCCGCGCGTCACCGCGCCGCTCTCGGACAGGGTATTGCCCAGCACGTATCCGGCCATGCAGAGATCGAGCCCGCCGCTCTCCGGCTGGCTGTACAGGTAATCGTGAATCTGATGGAACGCCTCCGCGCCATAGTAGTCATCGGCGTTGAGCACGCAGAAGGGGCCGTCGATCACATTTCGGCAGGCATACAGCGCCTGTCCCGTGCCCCACGGCTTTTTGCGCCCCGCCGGCAGCGCGAAGCCGGACGGCAAATCTTCGATATCCTGATATACATATTCTACCGCGCAGCGCGCTTCGGTGCGCTTGCCGATGCCCGCGCGAAACATTTCCTCCAAATCCCGGCGCACAATGAACACCACGCGGTCGAAACCGGCGCGCAGCGCGTCGTACACCGCGTAGTCCATCAGGACCTCCCCGTTGGGGCCCACGGGCTCGAGCTGTTTGACGCCGCCGCCAAAGCGCACGCCAAAGCCCGCCGCCAAAAATACCAGAGTTTTCGACATTTGAACCTCCGTGAAGTCGACCATGCAGCTTCTTCGTTTAATTGGTGTTTATCATTATAATGGATTTCAAAAGAAATTGCAAGCTTGCAATTCGTGCTGCGCGTGATATAATATAAATTGAATATATGGATCATTTTCACCATAGAAAGGAGCCTGATTTTTATGACACTCGCCGCCAATTTCCGGGAGAACACCTCCGGCATTCAGCATCTGGGCATCCCCACCGAAAACTTTGCGGGCACCGTCGACTTCTATCACGGCCTCGGCTTCGAGACCATCTGGTCGAACGAGACCACCGCCTTTTTGCAGCTTGGTACGCTGGTGATTGAAACCTACGTGGCCGAGGAGCCCGCCGCCATGCGCAACGGCGCGATCGACCATGTAGCGCTGAACGTGAAGGATATCGAGGCCGCCTGGCGCGACGCGCATGCCTGCGGCTATGAAACAGCAGACACGGAAATTCACTTCCTGCCATTCTTCGAAAACGGCGTAAAGTATTTCACGATCATCGGCCCGAACCGGGAGAAGGTTGAGTTCAACCAGTACCTGTGAAGCCTGCGCGCAAGGTGCCCTTCCATCGTTCATGGAAGGGCGCCTTTGTCATTTCGTCATTTGATCCGCCAACGCCTTCGCGCCCTTGCCGACCAGCGCCAGAGAGTTCGGCGCGTCCAGCAGCTCGCGCATCAGGTCGTTGACATCCTCGTAGCGGATCGCGTTCACGCGGTCGATGACCTCGGACTCGGTGCGCGTCTCGTTGAGCAGCAGCATCCGCCGTCCGTTGGTCTGCATCCGGGCGCTGGTGGACTCGCTCCCCAGAATCGAGCCCGCCTTGAGCTGTTCGCGCGCCATGGAGAACTCCTCGCGCGTGAGGCCGCTCTCGGCCATCTTGCGCGTCTCCTCGAGGATCTGGTCGTGCACTCGCACCGCCGCGTCCGGATTGGTCGCGGCATAGACGGACAACATGCCGCAGTCCGTGTAGGCATTGGGATAGCTGTATACGGTATAGGCCAGTCCGCTCTCCTCGCGAATCTTCTGGAACAGCCGGGAGGACATCGCCCCGCCGTACACCGAATTGAACAGCGAAAGTTCGTAATTGCGGTCGTCGCCAATCGCGAGGCCGGGAAAGCCCATGCAGATGTGCGTCTGCTCGATCTCCTTCTCCCGCGCCAGCGCGGTGGGCGCGACGGGGCGCGTATCGCAGCCGTGTTCGCGCATCCCCTCGGGGCGCCAGGCGCCCAGATGCTCGTCGATGAGCTCCCGCACGCGATCCCAGTCGTAGTTGCCCGCGATGGAGAGCACCGCGTTCTGCGGGCGGTACATGGCGCTCCAGTAGCGGACCAGATCATCCCGGCGGTAACCCTCGATGCGCTCCGCCGTGCCCAGAATCGGCCGGGCTACGGGCTGATCACCGTAGTGGGCCAGCATCAGGATCTCATGCACCAGGTCCTCGGGGGTATCCTCGGCCATGGCGATCTCCTCGGTCACCACGCCCTTCTCCTTTTCCAGCTCTCCCGCATCGAAGGTGGGATGCAGCGCGAGGTCGCACACCACATCCATCGCCAGCGGCAGGTGCTCGTCCACCACCTTGGCATAGAAGCAGGTGCACTCCTTCGAGGTAAACGCGTTGAGCTGGCCGCCCACCGCATCCATCTCCTCGGCAATCTGGCGCGCGTTCCGGCGCTCGGTGCCCTTGAACACCATGTGCTCGAGAAAGTGGCTGAGCCCGGCCTCGTTGGGATGCTCGTGCTGGGAGCCGGTGCCGATCCACAGTCCCACGGACGCGGAGCGGAAGTGCGGAATGCGCTCGCCCACGACCCGCAGGCCGCTGGGCAGGGTCAACAGATCAAACGGCATAGTATTTCTCCTTGTGAAAACGGATTGGACATACACAGTATGTCCAATCCGAGGTCATCCATGAATGGCGCCTGACTCAGTCGCGATGCCTGCGGTCACGGCCTCCGCGGTCGCGGTCGCGGCCGCCACGATCGCCGTCGCGGCGCGGGGGACGGCGCACCGGCATGGACTCGTCCTCATACTTGATATCCGTGCGCAGCAGGTTGATGCGGCCCTGGCTGTCGATCTCGGCGATCTTGCAGGGGATCATGTCGCCGATGTTCATCACATCCTCAACCTTCTCCACGCGCTCGTTCGCCATCTTGGAGATGTGCAGCATGCCGTCCTTGCCCGGGGCGAACTCGATGAACGCGCCGAAGCTCATGATGCGCACGACCTTGCCCACGAAGGTGTCGCCCACCTGCGGGTCCTTGGCGATGCCCTCGATGATCTGACGGGCACGGGCCGCCGCCTCGGCGTTCTCGGTGGCAATGTATACGCTGCCGTCGTCCTCGATGTCGATCTTCACGCCGGTCTCCTCGATGATCTTGTTGATCGTCTTGCCGCGCGGGCCGACGACCTCGCCGATCTTCTCCGGATTGATCATGAAGCTCACGATCTTCGGGGCGTACTTGCTCAGCTGCGCCCTCGGGGCGGGCAGAACCTCCAGCATCTTGTCCAGGATGAACAGGCGGCCGTCGTAGGCCTGGGCCAGCGCCTGGCGCAGAATCTGCTCGTCGATGCCCTTGATCTTGATGTCCATCTGAATGGCGGTGATGCCCTTCGTGGTGCCGGCGACCTTGAAGTCCATGTCACCCAGGAAGTCCTCGAGGCCCTGAATGTCGGTCAGCACGGCCACCTTGCCGGTATTCTCCACGTCCTTGATCAGGCCCATGGCCACGCCGGCTACGGGGCGCTTGATCGGCACGCCCGCGTCCATCAGCGCGAGGGTGGACCCGCATACGCTCGCCTGGGAGGTGGAGCCGTTGGAGCTCATGACCTCGCTCACCAGGCGCAGGCAGTAGGGGAACTCGTCGGGGGTCGGGATCATCGGCTCCAGCGCGCGCTCCGCGAGGGCGCCGTGGCCGATCTCGCGGCGGCCGGGGCTGCGAATGGGCTTGGCCTCGCCGGTGGAGTAGCCCGGGAAGTTGTAGTGGTGCATATAGCGCTTGCGGTCCTGGGTGCCGATGCCGTCGATGATCTGCTGCTCGGACATCGGGGCCAGCGTGCAGACGGTCATGACCTGGGTCTGGCCGCGCGTGAACACGCCAGAGCCGTGGGGGCGCGGCAGCACGCCGACCTCGCACCAGATGGGGCGGATGTCGGTGAGCTTGCGGCCGTCGGGGCGCACGCCATCGTCGATGATGTGGCGGCGCATGACTTCCTTCTGGATGGCGTAGAGCGCATCGCCGACCTCGGCCTCGCGGCCCTCGAACTGCTCGGCGAAGTGCTCGGCAACCTCGGCCTTGACCTGGGCCTCGCGGGCGTTGCGCTCATTGCGGTCGAAGGTTTCGAACATCCACTTGACCTTGTCGTAGGCGTACTCGCGCACGGCGGCCTTCACGTCGTCGCCGGGGAGCTGCAGCGGGAACTCGCGCTTCTCCACGCCGATTTCGTCGCGAATCTGATTGATCAGCGCCACGATCTTCTTAATCTCCTCATGGGCAAAGAGGATGGCGTTGAGCATGACCTCTTCCGAAACTTCCTTCGCGCCGGCCTCAACCATCAGCACGGCCTCGGAGGTGCCCGCGACGGTCAGGTTCATCAGCGAAACCTCGCGCTGCGCGACGTTGGGGTTGACGATATACTCGCCGTCCACGTAGCCGATGTTCACCGCGCCGATCGGGCCGGCCCACGGGATCTCGGAGATGGACAGCGCGGCGGAGGCGCCGATCATCGCGGGGATGTCCGGGATGTTGTCCTGATCTACGGACATGACGGTAGCGACCACGGACACGTCGTGGCGCATTCCCTTCGGGAACAGCGGGCGCAACGGGCGGTCGATCAGGCGGCTGGTGAGGATGGCCTTCTCGGCGGGACGGCCCTCGCGGCGATTCCAGGAGCCGGGAATGTGGCCGACGGAGTAGAGCTTCTCCTCAAAATCCACGCTGAGCGGGAAAAAGTCGATGCCGGGGCGCGGGGTCTCCGCGACGGTGGCGGTCACGAGCACGCAGGTGTCGCCGTAGCGCACGAAGCACGCGCCGCTGGCCTGTCCGGCGTACTTGCCGAATTCAAGGCGGAGCTCACGCCCGCCCAGTTCCATGGTATAAACCTTGCAATCCATTCCGATATTTCCTCCTTGGGTGTTCCGGTCAATGTGGTTCATTGTCCCCGGAATCCTGCGTACAGACGCACGCCTGCGGAAGTTTCCGCATCCTAGCGTCCACACGCAGACTCCGAGGTGTTGCGCGTTTGATTTCGCACGAAGCGCCGCCGCTCGAAATCGCCGGGCGGCGGCGCGATGCGAACTCCTACGGGCCGAATCGGAAACTCAACTTACTTGCGCAGGCCGAGCTTGGCGATCAGGGCGCGGTAGGCTTCGATGTCGGTCTTCTTCAGGTAGTCCAGCAGGCCGCGACGCTGACCAACCATCAGCAGCAGGCCGCGACGGGAGTGGTGGTCCTTCTTGTGAACCTTAAGGTGCTCGTTCAGATGGTTGATGCGCTCGGTCAGCAGAGCGACCTGCACCTCAGGGGAGCCGGTGTCGCCTTCGTGGCGGCCGTAGGTAGAGATGATTTCCTGCTTGGTCATGGGTCTTCCTCCTCTTTCTTTTGACGCGCAAGCGCCGTAGGCCGTCGGAGTGCTCGGCGAACCGCGCATGCGTGAATTGGCAGTTATACTGCCACAGTGGTTATTCTACCACATCCTGGGCAGGTTGTAAACGCATCGCCAACGATTTTCAGAAAGTTTAACGCCACGGGCGCAATATTTGCGCAACATCTTCCGCGCAGCAGCAGAACGGGATTCTCAAGGGGCGATGCCCCTTGAGCGGGTCTGGGCAGCGCCCAGCGTAACCCCCGTAACCCCATGCGGCCCGCGCGCGCAATCCTGCTTTCGGCAATTCGAACAAACCTTTCCTCATAATTAAGCGCGGGCCGCAGCGGCGCTTTTGGGTCTGGGAAGCGGTCGCTTCCCGGACCCAAACAGCCGCAGCTAATTCTCATTCCCCACGTCGCGCATCCGCAAATACTTCGCCATACGAAAATTCGATCAATAGATGCGCTTGCAAAAAAGCGCTGGGGGAATTGGAATCCCCACTGGGGATTCCAGGCAGCGGCGATGCACGCATCACCGCTGATGCCTCACGGCAGGAGCGCCTGCCGGCGGCCCAAGAAGGGAGGGGGAGCACCAAGCACTCCCCGGTCCCTCCTTGGATTCTCCCCTCCCCTTCCTGGCAAGGGCTGCGGCCCTTGACCCGGGGTTGGCGTTCTGCTTCTTTCACTGCCCTTCGTTATCGGGCCGACCTCGACCGGCCCTCTGCTGCGTTTGGTTTTTGGGAATGAAGTGCTTACCGCAACCACCAGTTCAGCCACATTCAGATAAATGAGATTTTACAGCCATTGTATAAAAGCCGTCTTATCATTCCTGTTATATCCCGCGCGCTCATAAAAACCGAGAGTATCTTTACTTTTTGAACCGGTCAATAACATCATCTTGTAGCAATTCTCACGTTGAGCAATTTCTCTTGCAAAATTCAAACATGCTGTTGCATAACCCTTTTTTCTGTAATTCTCATCAGTAATTACGTTTTCAATTAAAGCATATGGATGTTGTCCATGTGTCAGATTCGGAATAATGACACATACGCAAGAAGATACTAAAATGCCGTTTTCTTCAGCAACAATTATATGATGATTTTTATCATGTAATATGCTCTTCCAAATATCAACTACTTTATCATTCTTTTCGGGAAAAGGATTATCGTGCAACTGCATATAAAGCCGCAAAAGACTATCAAAGTCATTTTCTGTAATTTCTCGTATCATAATAAAACCACCATTAAATCTCGATTAGTAATATATAGGCGAGGGTTTAACAGCCTTCGCTTATCCCTTATGATGAAGGAGATTGGCTGACGTAATTCCCGATTGGGACATCACGCCCGAGGATAAATGTGTCAGCCAGCCTTCATCATCCTGCGTTCGATTAAGCAAGTTGGGACGTAGTATCGCTCCCGTTTAACGAGCTATTATGAGCGGATCGTGAAGCGCTGGACCCAATCACAATATCTCTTACAGGAGGAATCCCCATGATTGCCGTTGGAATCGATGTATCGAAATCCAAGAGCACGGTCGCCATTCTCAATGCGGATGGCACGCAGCTTGTCCGTCCGTTTAACATGGCGCATACGCTACCGGAGATGAACAGTTTTGTCGAGCGACTAAGGTCTCTCGAAGGCCCCGTCACCATCCTTATGGAGTACACCGGGCACTATCACTATCCGGTCCTCAAGATGCTCCAGACCGAAGGCTTTCCCGTCTGCCTCATCAATCCTTATCAGATGAAAAAGTACGGCGATGTTGAAATCCACAAGGCCAAGACTGACAGGAAGGATGCCGTCAGGATTGCTACTTATGCTCTGGAAAAGGCCTACAAGCTTACGCCCTACAGCGCTATGGACCAGAAATATGAGGACCTGCGATTCCTGTCCCGCCAGTACGGTCAGCGCATCGCCGATGTCTCTCGCCTCAAAACCCAACTGCTGGATCTTCTCGATCAGACGATGCCCGGCATTACTGCTTTGCTCTCGCTGAAAAGCAGAATGCCCGATAATGTATGCTCCTGCTTTTTATTAAGCGCTTCAAGTCCTTCGACGAGGTGTGCCGTATCGGCAAGACGCGCTTCCTCTCCGCCTATGCGACCCTCCTCAAAAAGACCTCTGGCCGCTATGCTGCCTCAAAAGCCCTCGCCATTTTCGAGCTCGCCCTGAACAACATTACTACCCGCGGCGACGATCCTTACATCTGGTCTGTCCAAACTCAGTGCGTCGATCTGCTTGCCGCCGCACAGAACGCCGCTGACGCGATCATCCTGCAAATGCAGAACATCGCTGAAACCATCCCAGAGTACAAAGTCCTCCGCGCCATGCATGGTGTCGGCGACAGACTCGGCCCTATTATCTTGGCCGAAATCGGCGATGTTCGCCGTTTCCACAGCGCCAAGGCGCTCAATTCCTACGCCGGAAACGATGCCCCTCCTTACCAGTCTGGACAGTTTGAGAGCAGAAACCGCCATATCTCCAAACGTGGCAGCCCTGCCCTCAGGAAAGCTTGTTTTGAGGTCATGCAGGCCCTAAACTGACTAAACCTCAAGATGACCCAGTCTACCTTTTCATGCTCAAAAAAGAGCAGGAAGGCAAGCCTCATAACGTGGCCAAGATGGCTGGTGTCAACAAGTTCCTCAGGATTTTCTATGCCCGTGCCATGGAGCTGTATAGATAATCCTACACCATTATTGCATACTTTTGCTCTCTCCGCAACCCGTCCCCAGGCTATTCTCTTCGGAGCCTGAGCAAATTGTTTCGCTTCCCGCATACACAGCCGGCACAGCGTACCCTTGACAAACCGAAGCATTCAAATGCTATCCTTTTGTTTGTGAGGGCTCTGGGCTTGCTTTGCTATTCCCTCCTTCGCCCTCGCTTCCTCTGCTCCAGCATTTGAATGCTGTTTGTCAAGGGCGGCGGTCATTTGCAATTTTTACCCATGTTACCACTTGACAATCATTAGCAAGATTTGCCGAAGTGTTGTTGAGTGATCGCGCGGTTTTAAAGGTTAGCTCGGCTGTTTCGATTGGAAAAGCATCCGCTTTTCCAATCGAAAAGCGCCGGGCGGCCCGCGCATGGAGGCGATGGAGCGTTTATGCGCATTGCCGGCATTGGATTCCTGGCGCGGGCCGCGGCGAAATCCGATGGGTTACATTTCCGAGAAATGAGAAAGTCCGCTGGGCTTTGCCCAGACCCACCAAGGAACCTGAGGTTCCTTGGATTCTCCCTTCTGCTGCCGCGCTTTTGATCCATCTTTCCTGTTTTAGCCCAGCAGCCGCTCTGCGCGCTGCGTCTCTCCCTCTGTCAGCAGTCTCCGAATCAGCGTGGACGATACCGTATCCACTCCATCGCGCACTGCCTCGACAATCTCCGCGCGATAGCCCAGCTTTACCGCTTCGCGCTCGATCAGCGCCGCGTCGCCTCTACCCATCGCGCCGAAGGTATAGTTAAACCCAGCCACAATCGCCCGCGCGCGGAGCTTCTTCACCAGCATCGCCAGATACGCTTCTGGCTGCATCGCCGCGAACTCCGCCGTGAACGACTTCACCAGCACGCCGTCCACGCCCAGCCGCTCCAGCTTATCGAGCTTCTCCTCCAGCGTCAACAGCTCCCTCGGCGCGCGCTCCGGGCAGAGCACCGAGAGTGGATGGCGGTCGAAGGTATACACCACGCTCGCCGCGCCCAGCTCTCGCGCCAATTCCATCGCCCGACAGATCAGCGCCTGATGTCCCAGGTGCACGCCGTCGAAGGTACCCAGCGCGGCGACGCTGGCGGGCAGGTCGAAGGCCTCCTCACTCGTCCAGACGCGCATGCCGCTCCTCCTCGCTCAACAGCATCGCCTTGAAGCGCACCGTGCCGTCCGGCTGGGGCGCGCCGATTCCGGCGAAGCTGTCGTTCAGATAGATTCGCACGGCCTCCGCCTCGGGCGCGGGCGCGTCCAGCCAGCGGGGCTTGAGCGGATTGCCGTTGATCACCGCGTGGCGCGCCTCCTCCCCCACGCGGATCGCGGGCAGGTGCGCAAGCGGCACGTCCAGCGGCAGAAGCTTGTCCGCCAGCGTGCCCTCGGCCGCCGCCGCGTCGATCTGCTCCCGCGTCAGCGCGTTTTCGATGTCGAACACGCCCGCGCGGGTGCGGCACAGGCTGGCCATGTGGCCGCCGCAACCCAGCGCCGCGCCGATGTCGTGGCACAGCGTTCGTATGTACACGCCCCTGCCGCACTCCACGCGGATGCGGTAGCGGTGCTCGCCACAGCGCTCCATGAGCTCGATGCCGTCCACGCGGCACTTGCGGGGCTCGACTTCCACCGTCTCGCCCTTGCGCGCGAGCTGATACAGCCTTCGCCCGTCGCGCTTGATCGCCGAGTACATGGGCGGAATCTGTTCGATCTCGCCAGTGAAGCGCTTCAACACCTCGACGAGCTCCGCTTCCCCGGCGTTCACGTCTCGCTCGCGCACCACCGCGCCGGTGGCGTCCTGGGTGTCCGTCTCCACGCCCAGCTGCAGCTCGGCCACGTAGGTCTTGGTCTTATCCACGATATAATCGAACAGCCGCGTCGCGGAGCCGACGCAGATGGGCAGCACACCGGAGGCGTTCGGGTCGAGCGTCCCGCCGTGGCCCACGCTCGTGCCCCGGGGAAGCCGCTTGCGCACAAAGACCACCAGGTTGGAACTGGTGATCCCCGTGGGTTTGTTCGCGATCAAAAAGCCGTTCATTCGTTTCCTTTCGCCGCCTCCAGCTCATCCAGCGCCCGCCGCGCCCGGGAGAGCACCTCCCGCAGCGCCTCCTCCATGGGCAGCTCCATCGTCACGCCCGCCGCGCATGCGTGGCCGCCGCCGCCCAGCGGCACGGCCACCTCGTCCGCCACATCCAGCGGCGGCTCGGAGCGCAGCGAAAATTTGGTGACGCCGCTTCCCCGCTCCTCGACGAGACAGGCGAAATGCACGCCCTGTATCTCCAGCAGGTAGTTGACAATGCCCTCGGTGTCCTCGCGCAGCGCGCCCGCCGTGCGGAACATCTCCTGCGTGGCGCGCGCCCAGCACATCTCCTTCTTCTCATCCAGCTCCAAGCCAGCCAGCACCAGCCCCAGCAGCCGCGTGCGGCCCTCGGAGCGGGTGCGGTAGAGTTCGCGCACGATCGCGTCCACGTCGATGCCCGCGCGCAGGCAGGCCGCCGCGGCCTCCATCGTCTGCGGGCGGGTGCTGGAATAGCCGAAGCGCCCGCAGTCGGTGGTGATCGCGATGTAGAGCCAGCGCGCCATCTCCTCAGTCATCTCCACGCCCAGCTCCGCGATCAGCTCCACGGCCAGTTCGCCGCTGGCGGCGGCGTTTCCATCCACGAAGAACACGTCGCCAAAGCCGGCGTTCGTCTCGTGATGATCGAGCATCGCCGCGTGTGCGCAGCCCTCGAACAGCGCCCGGCCGTTCCCCAGCCGCTCCAGCTCGGAAACATCCACGGAAAAGCCTGTGCGCGGCGCGAAGCTCAACCGCGCGTCGGCTGCGAGCTCCACCGAGCATGCGGAGAACTCGTACATCTTTGGCAGGCCGCCGGGGAGGCACACCGCCGCCCGCTTGCCCAGCGCCTGCAGCGCCAGCGCCAGCGCGATGCAGCTGCCCGCCGCGTCGCCGTCGGGGTTGACGTGGCCGAACACGGCGTAATCGTCATGCGCCTTCAGAAAGTTCGCCAGTTCAGTCATCCGGGACATTCTTCTGTGCCTCCTTCAACAGTTGATTGATCTTCGCGGCGTATTCCATGTTCGTGTCCAGTTCGAACAGGATCTCCGGCACGTAGCGCAGATCGACCTCGCGGCCGAGCTCCCGGCGAATGAAGCCGGAGGCGCGGTTGAGCGCAGCCATCATGGGCCCGCGGCGCTCCTCCTCGAGCACGCTCACGCGCACCTTGGCGTAGCGCAGATCGCGCGTGACCTCGCAGCGCACGAGGCTCCAGGTGCCGCCGATGCGCGGATCGTTGAGCTCGTCGCGAATGATGTGGTCGATGGCCTTGTGCACCTCCTCCGAGATGCGGTCAATGCGTTCATAAGCAGGCATAATAAACTCCTTTCAAATCGGGGCAAGATTCACACCCCGTAGATACCCTGACCAAAAGCGCGGCAGCAACAGGGAGAATCCAAGGAACCTCAGGTTCCTTGGTGGGTCTGGGCAAAGCCCAGCGTACCCAACCCGTCGCGCGGGAACGCATCCTCGCGGCATGCGCTCCAGGCGGCCCGCGCTATCCAATCCGTCTCCATCCATTCGAACAACCGCCCCGCCAACTCCAATCGCGGGCCGCCCGGCGAGTCTTTGATTGGGGAAGCATGTGCTTCCCCAATCAAAAGGAGCCGCACAAACTCCCATCCCCGCCGCGAGCATCCGTCAACCTCTCTACAAACGGGAAGTTGGTTGTACAGAATAGAATGCTCACTCTAAGTTCAGCTTATAATAATGGGCATCAAAATAGGTTTCTTCCCCCCATTTTTTATAGCGCGTTTTTCTGTCCTCTGAAAACCCAAATTTACGTAGAAGCGCAACCGACGCAAGATTGATATCTGCCACTTCTCCCGTGATGGACTTGCCGCCTTCCGCCTTAACCCAGCGAATGATCGCATCAACCACTTCGGTTCCAAGGCCTTCTTTCCAATGGTCTTTTGAGATGCAATAACCGATATCGTAATTCCCGTTTTCAGGGAATATGCAACAGGTACCGACAGGCGTTCCATCCTCTTTCCATTCAGCAACCAGATAATATCCCTCCGGGTTGTCTTCCATCTCATCGACACATTTGAGATACGCTGCATCCATGTTCTCACGGATCGGGTCGCTCATATACTTTCCGTTTTCTTTGTCTCCCCATAGAGACAGCGTAAAGTCTTTATCGGACTTCTGCCAAGAACGAATCGTCAATCTTGGCGTTTCTAAGTTCTTGATAAAAAGCATCACGTGTTTTTTCCCTTCAAATCCCGAATAGTAATATATAGGCGAGGGTTTAACAGCCTTCGCTTATCCCTTATGATGGAGGAGATTGGCTGACGTAATTCCCGATTGGGACATCACGCCCGAGGATAAATGTGTCAGCCAGCCTTCATCATCCTGCGTTCGATTAAGCAAGTTGGGACGTAGTATCGCTCCCGTTTAACGAGCTATTATGAGCGGATCGTGAAGCGCTGGACCCAATCACAATATCTCTTACAGGAGGAATCCCCATGATTGCCGTTGGAATCGATGTATCGAAATCCAAGAGCACGGTCGCCATTCTCAATGCGGATGGCACGCAGCTTGTCCGTCCGTTTAACATGGCGCATACGCTACCGGAGATGAACAGTTTTGTCGAGCGACTAAGGTCTCTCGAAGGCCCCGTCACCATCCTTATGGAGTACACCGGGCACTATCACTATCCGGTCCTCAAGATGCTCCAGACCGAAGGCTTTCCCGTCTGCCTCATCAATCCTTATCAGATGAAAAAGTACGGCGATGTTGAAATCCACAAGGCCAAGACTGACAGGAAGGATGCCGTCAGGATTGCTACTTATGCTCTGGAAAAGGCCTACAAGCTTACGCCCTACAGCGCTATGGACCAGAAATATGAGGACCTGCGATTCCTGTCCCGCCAGTACGGTCAGCGCATCGCCGATGTCTCTCGCCTCAAAACCCAACTGCTGGATCTTCTCGATCAGACGATGCCCGGCATTACTGCTTTGCTCTCGCTGAAAAGCAGAATGCCCGATAATGTATGCTCCTGCTTTTTATTAAGCGCTTCAAGTCCTTCGACGAGGTGTGCCGTATCGGCAAGACGCGCTTCCTCTCCGCCTATGCGACCCTCCTCAAAAAGACCTCTGGCCGCTATGCTGCCTCAAAAGCCCTCGCCATTTTCGAGCTCGCCCTGAACAACATTACTACCCGCGGCGACGATCCTTACATCTGGTCTGTCCAAACTCAGTGCGTCGATCTGCTTGCCGCCGCACAGAACGCCGCTGACGCGATCATCCTGCAAATGCAGAACATCGCTGAAACCATCCCAGAGTACAAAGTCCTCCGCGCCATGCATGGTGTCGGCGACAGACTCGGCCCTATTATCTTGGCCGAAATCGGCGATGTTCGCCGTTTCCACAGCGCCAAGGCGCTCAATTCCTACGCCGGAAACGATGCCCCTCCTTACCAGTCTGGACAGTTTGAGAGCAGAAACCGCCATATCTCCAAACGTGGCAGCCCTGCCCTCAGGAAAGCTTGTTTTGAGGTCATGCAGGCCCTAAACTGACTAAACCTCAAGATGACCCAGTCTACCTTTTCATGCTCAAAAAAGAGCAGGAAGGCAAGCCTCATAACGTGGCCAAGATGGCTGGTGTCAACAAGTTCCTCAGGATTTTCTATGCCCGTGCCATGGAGCTGTATAGATAATCCTACACCATTATTGCATACTTTTGCTCTCTCCGCAACCCGTCCCCAGGCTATTCTCTTCGGAGCCTGAGCAAATTGTTTCGCTTCCCGCATACACAGCCGGCACAGCGTACCCTTGACAAACCGAAGCATTTAAATGCTATCCTTTTGTTTGCGAGGGCTCTGGGCTTGCTTTGCTATTCCCTCCTTCGCCCTCGCCTCCTCTGCTCCAGCATTTGAATGCTGTTTGTCAAGGGCGGCGGTCATTTGCAATTTTTACCCCTGTTACCCCTTGACAATCATTAGCAAGATTTATTGCTCAGATTCATTCCTCGTTAAACTGGAATTTGTTATACTATATAGGCGCAGTTATCTCTATATGATTTCCTTCCGAATCCACAAATTCTGCAACCC
>CANQEW010000041.1 GCA_947596085.1 uncultured Clostridia bacterium
TCCCCTGCCGGAAAATCTCCACCCTTTCCCTTGACAGCCCCCTCCCTCGCTGTTACCTATGATTGACGCCAACAGATAATTCACAAAAATTTTTCCGGCTCGCCGCTTGACATCCTTTCGCGTGGGGTGTATAATGAGCCCAATTTCAGAGTAAACCGATGATGTGAAGATAACGTTCGTCGTGCGCGCACAGAGAGTCCGGGGGGGCTGCGAGCCGGATCGAAATGCAGGCGGGCAAATGGATCACGGAGGGCGCGAGGAACAGCCGGGGCTCCTTTGGAGCCGGGCCCAGTATTTCGCGACGTGGGGCATACGTCAGTTGCCGGGGATATGATCGTATCCCGCAGAGCGCGCGGCTTCGGCCGCGAATCAAGGTGGCACCGCGAGCAACGCTCGTCCTTGACAGACGTCGGGGACGGGCGTTTTTATCTGTCCGGCCCGCGAGGGAGGGATTGAAATTGTACCATCCGAGCCTGGAGGAGGCCCGCGCCATCGCGGCGGCGGGGAGCTTCCGAAAAATTCCGGTGAGCCGCGAAATTTTGTCCGACTTTACCACGCCCATCGAGGCGCTGCGCGTGCTGCGCAACCACAGCGGCCACTGCTTCCTGCTGGAATCCGCCGAGGACAGCCAGCGCTGGGGCCGCTACACCTTCCTGGGCTTCGATCCGAAGCTGGAGATCACCTGCACCGACGGCAGGCTGCGCATCCGCGGCGAGACCGTCGAGGAGCGCGAGACGTCCCACCCCGGCGAAGCGCTGCGCGAGATTCTCGCGGCGAACCGCAGCCCGCGCATCGAGGGCCAGCCGCCCTTCACCGGCGGCCTGGTGGGCTACTTCTCCTACGATTACATCAAGTACGCCGAACCCTCGTTGAAGCTGGACGCGCGGGACGAGGAGGGCTTTCAGGACATGGACCTGATGCTCTTCGACCGGGTGGTGTGTTTCGATAACTTCCGCCAGAAGCTGATCCTGATCGCCAACGCCGACGCGGAGAGTCTGGACGCGTCCTATCCCGCCGCGTGCGCGGCGATCGACGAAATGGCGAAGCTCCTGCGCACCGGCGCGCCGCTGCCCCGGGATCCGGGCCGCCTCACCACGCCGATTACGCCGCTGTTCGACGAGGCCGCCTACTGCGCCATGGTGGAGCGGGGCAAGGCGCACATCCGGGAGGGGGACGTATTTCAGGTGGTATTGTCAAACCGCCTGACCGCGGGCTTTGAAGGTTCGCTGCTGGACACCTACCGCGTGCTGCGTACGTCGAACCCCTCGCCCTACATGTTCTACTTCACCAGCGACGACATCGAGCTGGCCGGCGCTTCGCCCGAGACGCTGGTCAAGCTGGAGGACGGCGTGCTGCACACGTTCCCGCTGGCGGGCACCCGCCCCCGGGGCGCGACCCCCGAGGCGGACGCGGCGCTGGAGAGGGAGCTCCTCTCCGACGAGAAGGAGCTGGCCGAACACAACATGTTGGTCGATCTGGGCCGCAACGACATCGGCAAGATCAGCCAGTTTGGTTCGGTGGCGGTGGAGAAGTACCTGTCCATCGAGCGCTTCAGCCACGTGATGCACATTGGCTCCACGGTGCGCGGACAGATTCGTCCGGATCGGGACGCGGTGGACGCGGTGGACGCGATTTTGCCGGCGGGCACGCTGTCCGGCGCGCCGAAGCTGCGCGCCTGCGAGATCATCAACGCGCTGGAAAACAACAAGCGCGGCGTGTACGGCGGCGCGATCGGCTATCTGGATTTCACCGGAAATCTGGATACCTGCATCGCCATCCGGCTGGCGTTCAAGAAGAACGGCCGGGTGTTCATCCGCGCCGGGGCGGGCATCGTGGCCGATTCGGTGCCGGTGAACGAGTACAACGAGTGCCTGAACAAGGCCAAGGCGGTCGTGCGCGCGCTGGAGTCGGCGCAGGGGGAGGCGGAGCTATGATCCTGTTGATCGACAACTACGACAGCTTTTCCTACAACCTCTATCAGCTCGTCGGCAGCATCAATCCCGACATCCGTGTGATTCGCAACGACGAGATGACGGTGGACGAGATTCGCGCCATCGCGCCCTCGCACCTGATCCTCTCCCCCGGCCCGGGCCGCCCCGCCGACGCGGGCGTGTGCGAAGCCGCCGCGCGGGAGCTGGCCGGGGAGTTTCCCATCCTGGGCGTGTGCCTGGGCCATCAAGCGATCTGCGAGGCCTTCGGCGGAACGGTTACCTACGCCAGGCGGCTGATGCACGGCAAGCAGTCGCGAGTGGCGCTGGACGTGGGATGCCCGCTGCTCGCGGGCCTGCCGGAAGCGATACCCGCCGCGCGCTATCATTCGCTGGCCGCGCCGGAGGATAAATTGCCCGCGTGTTTGAAGGTCGTCGCCAAAACCGAGGACGGCGAAGTCATGGCCGTGGCGCATCGGGAATATCCGATATACGGCCTGCAATTTCATCCCGAGTCCATACTGACCCCCGACGGGCCCGCAATTTTAAAGAATTTTCTGGAGGTGTAAACAATGATTCGCGAAGCCATCATCAAACTGTCCAAGAAGGAAGACCTCAGCTACGCCGAGGCGGAGGCCGTGATGAATGAAATCATGGGCGGCCAGACCAGCCAGGTGCAGACCAGCGCCTACCTCACCGCCCTCATGATGAAGGGCGAGACCATCGACGAGATCACCGCCAGCGCCGCGGGCATGCGCGCCCACTGCGTCAAGCTTCTGCACGAGATGGACGTGCTCGAGATCGTGGGCACCGGCGGCGACGGCAGCAATTCCTTCAATATCTCCACCACGGCGGCGTTCGTGATCGCGGCGGGCGGCGTGCCCGTGGCCAAGCACGGCAACCGCGCGGCCTCGTCCAAGAGCGGCGCGGCGGACTGCCTGGAGGCGCTGGGCGTGAACATCACCATTCCCCCGGAGAAGAGCGCGGAGCTTCTGAAGAAGCTGAACTTCTGCTTCCTGTTCGCGCAGAATTACCACATCGCCATGAAGTACGTGGCCCCGGTGCGCAAGGAGCTGGGCATTCGCACGGTGTTCAACATCCTGGGCCCGCTCTCGAACCCCGCCGGCGCGAACATGGAGTTGATGGGCGTGTATGAGCAGGCGCTGGTGGAGCCGCTGGCGCAGGTCATGTCCAAGCTGGGCGTGACGCGCGGCATGGTGGTCTACGGGCAGGACAAGCTGGACGAGATTTCGATGTCCGCGCCGACCAGCGTGTGCGAGATCCGCGACAACTGGTTCCAGTCCTACGAGATCACGCCGGAGCAGTTCGGCTACGCCCGGTGCGACAAGTCCGCGCTGGTGGGCGGCACCCCGGCGGAGAACGCGAAGATCACGAAGGCGGTTCTCTCCGGCGCGGACAAGGGCCCGCGCAGGCAGGCCGTGTGCCTGAATGCGGGCGCGGCGCTCTACATTGGCGGCAAGGCGGGCACGCTGGAGGCGGGCGTGCGGCTGGCCGAACAGCTGATCGATTCCGGCGCGGCGCAGGCGAAGCTCGCCGAGGTCGTCGCGGCCTCCAACGCGTAACATGTCTACAATACTCGATACCATCGCCGCCCACGCCCGCGAGCGCGTGGCGGCGGATCGCGCGCAAGTGCCGCTGGAGGGCTTGCGCGAGCTCTGCGAAGGCCTTCCCCCGGCGCGCGACTTCGCCGCCGCGCTCGCCGCGCCCGGTCTGCGCTTCATCTGCGAAGTGAAGAAGGCGTCGCCCTCGAAGGGGCTGATCTCGCCGGACTTTCCCTATCTCGACATCGCCCGGGACTACGAGGCCGCCGGCGCGGACGCGGTTTCCTGCCTGACGGAGCCGAAGTGGTTCCTCGGCTCGGACGAGATCTTCGGCGACATCCGCCAGACCATCGACCTGCCGATGATCCGCAAGGATTTTACCGTGGACGAATATCAGATCTACCAGGCCCGGCTGATGGGCGCGGACGCGGTGCTGTTGATCTGCGCGCTGCTGGACGCGGCCACGGTGGCGAGGGATCTGGAAATCTGCGATTCCCTCGGCATCGCCGCGCTGGTGGAGGCGCACGACGCGGCGGAGATCGCGGCGGCGGTCTCCGCGGGGGCGCGCATCATCGGCGTGAACAACCGCAATTTGAAGGATTTCTCCGTGGACTTCTCCAACGCCGCGCGGCTGCGGGATCTGATTCCGCCGGAGGTGCTGTACGTGGCCGAGAGCGGCGTGAGCTGCCCGGAGGACGCGGCAAAGCTGGCCGCCATCGGCGCGGACGCGGTGTTGATGGGCGAGGTGCTGATGCGCACGAGCGACCGCGCGGCGATGCTCCAGGCGATGCGGGAGGCGGCGCGATGACGAAGATCAAGATCTGCGGCCTGTTCCGCGAATGCGACGTCGAAGCGGTAAACGAAGCCCGGCCCGACTGGTGCGGCTTCATCGTGAATTTTCCGAGGAGCCACCGAAACCTGTCTCCCGACGCGGTGCGCGCGCTGCGCGCGAAGCTCGATTCTGGAATCGCGCCGGTGGGCGTGTTCGTGGATCAGCCCGCCGAGGATGTGGCGGCGCTTTTGAACGATGGCACGATCTCCGCGGCCCAGCTCCACGGACACGAGGACGCGGACTACATCGCCCACCTGCGCAAGCTCGCGCCCGGGCGCGCGGTCTGGAAGGCGTTCAAGATTCGCGAGCCCGCCGATCTGGACGCGGCCAATGCCTGCCCCGCCGATCTCGTCGTGCTCGACAACGGCTATGGCACCGGCGCGAGCTTTGACTGGTCGCTGGCGGAAGGCGTGACGCGGCCCTACCTGCTGGCGGGCGGCCTGACCCCGGAAAACATTCCGGATGCGATCTCCCGGCTCCACCCCTGGGGGCTGGACATCTCCAGCGGCGTGGAGACGGACAAATTGAAGGACAGAGAGAAAATCAAAGCGGCGGTTCGCGCCGCGAGAAAGGAGTGATCGCCTTGTCCAAGGGACGCTTTGGCATCCACGGCGGGCAGTACATGCCCGAAACGCTGATGAACGCGGTCATCGAGCTGGAGGAGGCCTACGAACACTACAAGAACGATTTTGAGTTCAACCGCGAGCTCACCGCGCTGTTCAACGAGTACGCGGGAAGGCCCTCCCGGCTGTACTTCGCCAAGCGCATGACGGAGGACCTCGGCGGCGCGAAGATTTACCTCAAGCGCGAGGATCTCAATCACACCGGCGCGCACAAGATCAACAACGTGCTCGGCCAGGCGTTGCTGGCGAAGAAGATGGGCAAGACCCGCCTCATCGCCGAGACCGGCGCGGGCCAGCACGGCGTGGCCACCGCCACCGCCGCCGCGCTGCTCAACATGGAGTGCGTGGTATTCATGGGCGAGGAGGACACGAAGCGCCAGGCGCTCAACGTCTACAAGATGCGCCTGCTGGGTTCGAAGGTCGTGCCCGTGACCACCGGCACGGCGACGCTCAAGGACGCGGTCTCCGAGGCCATGCGCGAGTGGACCAGCCGCATCAGCGATACCCACTACTGCCTGGGCTCGGTGATGGGCCCGCATCCGTTCCCGACCATCGTGCGCGATTTCCAGTCGGTGATCTCCCGGGAGATCAAGGCCCAGCTGCGTGAGAAGGAGGGGAAGCTGCCCGACGCGGTGATCGCCTGCGTGGGTGGCGGGTCGAACGCCATCGGCGCGTTCTATCACTTCATCGACGATCCCTCCGTGCGCCTGATCGGCTGCGAGGCGGCGGGCCGGGGTGTGGACACCTTCGAGACGGCGGCCACCATCGCCACCGGGCGGCTAGGTATCTTCCACGGCATGAAGAGCTACTTCTGCCAGGACGAGTACGGCCAGATCGCGCCGGTGTACTCCATCTCCGCCGGCCTGGACTACCCCGGCGTGGGCCCGGAGCACGCCTGGCTGCACGACATCGGCCGCGCGGAATATGTGCCGATCACCGACGACGAGGCCGTGGACGCCTTCGAGTACATGAGCCGCCTGGAGGGCATCATTCCGGCCATCGAGTCCGCCCACGCCGTCGCCTACGCGCGCAAGCTCGCGCCCACGATGGACAAGGGGCAGATCATCGTCATCAATATCTCGGGCCGCGGCGACAAGGACTGCGCCGCCATCGCCCGCTACAGAGGGGAGGAGATCGTCGAATGAGCCGCATCGCAGAAGCATTCGCCCACGGGAAGGCGTTCATTCCCTTCATCACCTGCGGCGATCCGGATCTGGAGACCACCGCCGCCTGCGTACGCGCCATGGCGGAGGCCGGTGCGAGCCTGATCGAGCTGGGCATCCCCTTCTCCGATCCCACCGCCGAGGGCCCGGTGATCCAGAGCGCCAATGTGCGCGCACTGTCCGGCGGCGTGACCACGGACAAGATCTTTGACATGGTGGCGGAGCTGCGCAAAGATGTCGTCGTTCCGATGGTGTTTATGACCTACGCGAACGTCGTGTTCTCCTACGGCATGGACCGCTTCCTTTCGCGGGCGCAGGCCGTGGGTATGGACGGCCTGATTCTGCCCGACGTGCCCTTCGAGGAGAAGGAGGAGTTCGCTCCCACCTGCCGCGCGCACGGGCTCGACCTGATCTCGCTGATCGCGCCCACGTCCGAGGGCCGCATCGCGGAGATCGCGAAGGCGGCGGAGGGCTTCGTCTACTGCGTATCGTCGCTGGGCGTGACCGGCGTGCGGACGCAGATCACCACCGACATCGGCGCGATGGTGGCGCTGGTCAAGCAGGCCAACCCGAACATCCCCTGCGCCGTGGGCTTCGGCATCTCCACCCCCGAGCAGGCGCGGAAGATGGCGGCCCTCTCCGACGGCGCGATCGTCGGCAGCGCCATCGTGAAGATCATCGCGCAATACGGCAGGGAAGCCGTGCCCCGCGTGCGGGACTACGTGGCCGAAATGGCCGCCGCCGCGCGCGGCTGATCCAGGGGAAACCGCGAAAAAAAGTATAGAAAGAACCCTCCGAAGCCGTCAAATGCTTTCCGGCTCCGGAGGGTTTCTTTGATGGGTATGTTCTGTGGGAAGGGCGCGTCAGCGCGCGAGGCGAACCTCCATCCAGACGTTCTCATAAAGGCTCATGGCGTCTTCCACGTCGTTGAAGTACTCGCAGCTCGCGGCGACCTCGTTGGAGGGATTCAGCGCCGGCATGGCGGCCTCCTCGGGGCTGAGGTTGTCGGCCACGGACTGGATCGGCGAGCAGTAGCGGATGTAGTCGAAGTTCATGGCGGCCACGTCCTCGCGGCACATGAAGTCGATGAACTGCTGGGCCTCGGCGATGTGCTTGCTGTCCTTCGGGACGCACATGCCGTCCACCCAGATGTTGCTGCCCTCCTCGGGGATGACGTACTTGAGGATGGGATTGCCGTCGATGGCGTACTGGGCGTCGCCGGAGTAGACCACGCCGATGGCCGCCTCGCCGCCGATCATCTTGTCCTTGATCTCGTCGAGCAGGTAGCCGGCCTCGATGTGCTTCTGCTTCTGCTCCACCAGCAGATCCTTGGCGGCGTTCAGCTCGGCCTCGTCCCGGGTGTTCATGGAGTAGCCCAGATACTTGAGCGCCAGGCCGATGGTGTCGCGCATGGAGTTCATCATCAGGATCTGGCCGGCGTACTTTTCATCGAAAAGCGCGCTCCAGCTCGTGAGCTCCTCGGGGATCATCTCGGTGTTGTACACGTAGCCCAGCGTGCCCCACATGTAGGGTACGGAGTGCGCGTTGCCGGGATCGTAGCTGGGATTCTTGAGCGAATCCATGATGTTAGCGAAGTTCGGCATCGCGGAGAGGTCCAGCTCGGCCAGCATGTCGTGCTTGACCATGCGCTCGATCATGTATTCGGAGGGGAAGATCACGTCGTAGCTTCCGGCGCCCGCCTCGAGCTTGGTGTACATCTCCTCGTTGGTGGTGAAATTGACGTACTGGACGGAGATGCCGGTCTCCTCCTCAAACATTTCGATGGTGGCCGGATCGATGTAATCGAACCAGTTGAACACCGTCAGTTCGACGTCCTCGGCCAGCGCGAAGCCGGAGAAGCAGGACAGGGCGAGCAGCAGGCTCAGAAGCAGCGCGATCTTTTTCATGGTCGGGTTTCCTCCTTGGTTGAACAATGATGTGTATCCTTTCGCGGATGCGCTCCGCGGGGCGCGCGTCACAGAATTTCCAGCCCGGAGCGGCGGTTGACGATCAGCAGCAGCGCCAGTATGCACACGAACATCAGCGCCGACAGCGCGTACATCGTGGGCTTCACGCCCAGCCGCGCGGCGGAGTAGACGATCATCGCCAGATTCTGGTCGGTGTTGGAGGTGAAGTAGGAGATCACGAAGTCGTCCAGCGACATCGTGAACGCCAGCAGGCCGCCGGTCACGATGCCCGGCGCGATCTCCGGCACGATGGCCTTCGTCAGCGCCTGGCGGGGCTTGCAGCCCAGATCCAGCGCGGCCTCATAGATGTTTGGGTTCATCATTTGCAGCCGCGGCAGCACCGAGAGCAGCACGTAGGGGATGTCGAAGGCGATGTGCGCCATGATCATCGTGGCCTTGCCCAGCGGCACCTTCACGAATACGAACATCAGCATCAGCGAGACGCCTGTCACCATGTCCGGCATCGTCATGGGGATGTTCGAGAGCACCGCCATCAGGTTGAACCAGCCCTGCTTCATGCAGTACATGCCGATCGCGCCCAGCGTGCCGATCACCACCGACGCCGCCGTGGCGATCACCGCCACCTCCAGCGTTACCTTCAGCGCGTTGATGATGTTCTGATCGTGGAAGAGCTGCACATACCAGTCCAGCGTGAAGCCCGTCCAGCTCGCGCGGGACACGCTCTCGTTGAAAGACAGCGCGAACATCACCAGGATCGGAAGGTACAAAAACGCCAGCACCAGCGCCAGATAGCTTCCCTTCAAAACGCGGGCGGCGCCGCGGCTCTTGCGAATCATGCGCGCCCCTCCCTCGTATCCGGATTCACCAGGCGCAACAGCAGCGTGGAGATCAGCACCAGCGCCAGCATCACCAGCGAGAGCGCGCTGCCCGCGTTGCGGTTGTTGACGGTGATGAAGAACTCTTCGATCATGTCGCCCATCAGGTAGATCATGCCGTTGGAGAGCAGGCGCGTGATGGCGAAGGTCGTCACCGCGGGCATGAACACCATCGTAACGCCCGAGATCACGCCCGGAATCGACTGGGGCACGATCACACGAGTGATGACCCGCAGCGGGTTTGCGCCCAGGTCCTCGGCCGCCTCAATCACGCGCGCGTCCAGCTTCTTGAGCGCCGTATACACCGGCAGCACCATGAAGGGCAGGAAGTTGTACACCATGCCCAGCAGAACCGCGCCCTCGGTGCCGATGAACTGCACCTTGTCGAGGCCCAGCTTTTCCAGCAGCATGTTGATCAGGCCATTGTTTTCGAGGATGGTCATCATGGCGTAGGTGCGCAGCAGGAAGTTCATCCACATGGGCAGCAGGATCAGCACAACCAGCATCTTGTTTTCGGAAAAGTCCCGGCTGGCCAGGAAGTAGGCGGTGGGATAGCCGATCAGCAGGCAGATCAGCGTGCAGTACAGCGACAGCCGCAGGCTGTCCAGCAGCACAGGCAGGTAGCCCGGCTGAAAGATGCGCAGTATGTTGTCCGTGGAAAAGCCGCCGCTGCCGTCAGTGAAGGCGTAATATGCCACGAACAGCAGGGGCACCAGCGTGAACAGCAGCATCCACAGCGCGTAGGGCGCGGCATACCATTGACGCTTCATTCGCTCACGCCTCCTTGCGCATGATGTGGATGTTGTAGGGAACGACGGTCAGCCCCACCCGGCTGCCCGCCGGCTGCATGGTGGTGGAGTGCACCTTCCAGCGCATGGGGCCGATGTCGATCATCATTTCGTAGTGCACGCCTTTGAAGATCACGCTCTCAACGGTGCCGGTGAGCATGCCCACATCCGTGCCCACGATCATCACATCCTCCGGGCGCACGACCACGTCCACGGGCTCGTTTTCGCCGAAGCCCTCGTCCACGCAGGGGAACTTCACGCCCAGCATCTCCACCAGGTCGTCCTCCAGCATCACGCCGGGGATGATGTTGCTCTCGCCGATGAAGTCGGCCACGAAGGCGCTCTTCGGCTCGTCGTAAATCTTCTTGGGCTCGCCGATCTGAAGGATGCGGCCGTGGTTCATGACGGCCACGTTGTCCGACATGGTGAGGGCCTCCTCCTGGTCGTGGGTGACGTAGACGAAGGTGATGCCCAGCTGCTGCTGCATGGACTTCAACTCCACCTGCATCTCCTTGCGCAGCTTGAGGTCCAGTGCGCCCAGCGGCTCGTCCAGCAGAAGCACCTCGGGCTCGTTTACCAGCGCGCGGGCGATGGCGATGCGCTGCTGCTGGCCGCCGGAGAGCGAATCGACGCTTCGCTTTTCAAAGCCCTCCATTTTCACCAGCTTCAGCATCCGTTCCACGCGGCGGCGAATCTCCTCCTTCTTTTCCGAGCGGCTCTTCGCGCCCAGCGCCTCCGGATTCTTCAAATTCAGGCCGAAGGCGATGTTGTCGTACACATTCAGGTGGGAAAACAGCGCGTACTTCTGAAACACGGTGTTGATGCGGCGCTTGTAGGGCGGCACCTGCGCCACGTCCGCGCCATCGAACAGGATCTGGCCGCTGGTGGGCGTCTCGAAGCCGCCCAGCAGGCGCAGAAGCGTGGTCTTGCCGCAGCCCGACGGGCCCAGCAGGGTCACGAACTCGCACTTGCGGATATAGAGGTTGATATGGTGCAGTACCTCGGTATCGCCGAAGCTCTTGCATACGTCCTTGATCTCAATCAGCCGCGTATCCTGTACCATGACGCGCTCCTTTTAGTAGAAGAAATACAGATTCAACCGGATTCGATCCATTAGAAGTTCGGAGGGGTGCTTACCCAGATCACGCGGCAGGCGCTCTTTCCGGCGTTGACCAGCTTGTGCGGCGCGGTGGGCTGGAAGTAGAAGCTCTCGTCCTTGCGCACCTTGAGCGCGCGGTCGCCCAACACCAGCTTGACCGTGCCTGCGAGCACGTAGCCGAACTCCTCGCCCTCGTGGGGATCCTCCTCCCAGGTTTCGCCGCCGGGAGCCATTTCGATCAGGATCGGTTCCATGCGGTTCTTCTGGGCCGAGGGCACCAGCCAGCGGATGCGGCCGCGAATCTGCTCCTCGTCCTCCTTGACGAAGATGTCGTCCTCGCCGAACACGATCTTTTCGTCGTCGGTGCGGGCGAAGAAGGAAGTTAAATCCGTGCCGAGGGATTCCAGCACGTCGTTCAGCGTGTCCAGCGAGGGGGAGGTCAGATCGCGCTCCAGCAGCGATATGAAGCCCTTGGACAGCTCGCAGCGGTCCGCCAGCTCCTCCTGAGTCAGTCCACGCTGCAATCGAAGCCTTCGGATCTTGTCGCCGATCTCCACGAAATCCCCGCCTTTCGCGCACTTTCCGCAAGTTTAAAATACTAAACTTTAAGAGCTATTTTATTAAACCATCAAACACGTGCCGTGTCAATATATTTCCGCATACGTCTGTGTTAAATATATGTACATCTTTTATTGACTTCAAAGTTTAGCAATATAAAACCCGGCCGCCGCACGGCCGGGCGCACAAAGGCGTTATTGTTGTGAAAAAAGACTGCGCTCAAACGCCGTCGATAAACTCCTGCACGAAGTGACACGCCGCGCCCAGAACGGAGCTGTGGCTGCGCAGGGTGCTCAATTGGAGATAGCCTGCGTCGCCGCTGAAGAAGCTGCCGTCGGCCAGATAGCTCTTCAGTAGCGGAAGCCAGGGCTCGATGTGGCCGCTCAGGAAGCCGCCGAGGATCACGTTGCAGTCCAGCGCGGCGTGGATGTTGTTGATGCCGACGGCCAGGTGGCGCAGCATGTCGCTCCACAGGATTTCGCATGCCGGATCGTGGGCTCGCACGCGCTCCAAAAACGCCTCGACGGTGAAGCCCGCGTCGTGAATCCGGCGCACGCTGCAGTAGGCCTCCAGACAGCCCCGCCGGCCGCAGCTGCACGGCAGGCCGCCCGGCTCAATGCACATGTGGCCGAACTCGCCGCTGCGCTGGGTGACGCCCGCGTACAGGGAATCGCCGATGAAAATTGCGCCGCCCACGCCCCCTTCGAGGGACAGATAGGCCATGTTATGCTGGTGTTCCCGAATGAACCATTCGGCGCGGCCGCCGCAGTTGGCGTCGTTGTCCACGTGGACGGGATAGGGAATGGCGCGATACAGCGCGTCGAGGGAGGCGTCCTGGATGCGCAGCGTGGGTGCGTAGAGCAGCTTGCCGCTGTCGGGCGACAGAATGCCGGGCACGGCGATGCCAACGCCCAGCAGCCGGGCGCGGTCCACGCGGTTTTCGTCCAGGAACCGTTCCAGCTCCGCCGCGAGCGCGGCCGCGCCCGCTTCGGGCCGGAAGGGCAGGCGCTTGTAAGCGAGCTGCTTCAGTTGAAGGTCTGCCACGGTCAGCCGCAGCCGGTCATCCATGATGGATATGCCCACGGTCAGCCGCGCTCCGGGCAGAATGGCGAGCCCCTTGGCGCTTCGGCCGCCCGTGGATTGGTACTGGCCGGAATAGCCGATCAGGCCGAGCTCCATCAGTTCGTTTACATTCTGATACACGGTGGGCATGCTCAAATCCAGGGCTCGTGCCAAATCCTGTTTGCCGCAGAAGGACTGTGTCCGGTGCAGGTAGCGATAGATGCGCCCGCGTGCCGCCGCGCGCTCGGAACCTGCCCGCCTTCCGTCCGCCATGTGCCCACCTCCCGAAAACCGCCGCTTTTATAAAGCAGATTTTCTTATCTTGCACAAATTATAGCAGCAAATCGGGGAATTTGTCAACGGCGCGCGCCCGAAATAACGATTCAAAAGGAGTCTTTTATAAGGCATATTTAGAAAAGCGAGGCCGCGTTGGATGGATTTTTTCATTATATTATACAAAAAATGAGCATGCAATAATGCCAAATTCACAAAAATGCGGGGGTGGGGTTGAAAGTAGATTGACAAAAATGCACGGAGGGAGGTATAATTGATGCCATGGGGGAAGGGCCCCCACTTCAGTATCCCTCGCGGGAAATAAAAATAAAGGAGAACTCATCATGAAGAAGATCGTTTCCGCACTGCTGATTCTCGCACTGGCGCTGAGCCTCTGCATGGTCGCTTCCGCTGAAGAGACCAAGACCGTCGGCATCGCGATGCCCACCCGCTCCCTGGAGCGCTGGAACCGCGACGGCGAGTATCTGGCCGAGCAGTTCGAGGCCGCTGGTTACGGCGTTGAGCTGGTCTATTCCGATAACGACATCACCCAGCAGAACAACGACATCGGCAACCTGATCGCCGTGCCGGTCGACCTGCTGATCGTTGCCGCCATCGACGGCGAGAGCCTGACCCAGACCCTGGCCGACGCCAAGGACGCTGGCATCCCGGTCATCGCCTATGACCGCCTGATCATGAACACCGACGCCATCAGCTACTATGTGTCCTTCGATAACTATCAGGTCGGCGTGCTGCAGGGCCAGTTCGTCATCGACACCCTGGGCCTGGATGTGAACGACACCTCCAAGACCTACAACATCGAGTTCACCGCCGGCGACCCCGCCGACAACAACGCGGGCTTCTTCTTCGGCGGCGCCTATGACACCCTGAAGCCCTTCATCGACGCGGGCATCCTGAACATCCCGTCGGGCAAGACCTCCTTCGAGCAGGTCGCCACCCCCGCCTGGAGCACCGATACCGCTCTGGAGAACATGCAGAACACGCTGGCTTCCTTCTACTCTGACGGCACCGTGCTGGATGTCGCCCTGTGCTCCAACGACTCCACCGCTCTGGGCGTCGCGCAGGCCATCAGCTCCGACTACGCCGGCAGCAACCAGCCGCTGGTCACCGGCCAGGACGGCGACATCGCCAACCTGCAGAACATCGTGGACGGCAAGCAGACCATGACGGTCTACAAGAATGTCTCCGACGAGGCGGGCGTGACCCTCGAGCTTGGCAAGGCCATTCTGGCGGGCGAGACCCCGGCTGAGGAGCTGCTTGAGAGCCTGAGCGCCGAGGCGGCCTACGATACCTCCAGCTACGACAACGGCACGGGCATCATCCCGTCCTACCTGCTGGTGCCCTTCGTCATCACCAAGGACAGCCTGCAGACGCTGGTTGACACCGGCCTGTACGCCTGGGATGGCGACTACCTGGTCTCCACCGCCGCTACCACCTGATCCGGCAGCCGGATAGATTGAGGCAGTGAACCGAGGGGGCGGGGCATGACCCCGCCCCCTCTCCTGTATTCACGCGGCAGAAATGCGCCCTGTCCCCGGCCCCGGCCGGCAAAGGGTGAAGAGGAGGCATCCAACTTGGCAGACAACATTCTTGTGATGAAAAACATCACAAAGGAGTTTCCGGGCGTGAAGGCGCTGGACAACGTGAATCTCCAAGTGGAGCGCGGCGAAATTCACGCGCTGGTCGGCGAAAACGGCGCCGGCAAGTCCACGCTGATGAACGTGTTGAGCGGCATCTACCCCTACGGAACCTATACGGGCGACATCATCTATAACGGCGAAACCTGCCAGTTCAAGACGCTGAACGACAGCGAAGAGAGGGGCATCGTCATCATCCATCAGGAACTGGCGCTGATTCCGGAACTGTCGATCGGTGAAAATATGTTTCTCGGCAACGAGCGCAAGGGAAAGTTTGGCATCAACTGGGATCAAACCTACCACGAAGCCGAACAGCACATGAAGCAGGTGGGCCTCAAGGACGACGCGACTACCCTCATCAAGGATATCGGCACCGGCAAGCAGCAGCTGGTGGAAATCGCCAAGGCGCTGAGCAAAAACGTAAAGCTTCTGATCCTGGACGAACCCACCTCCTCACTCAACGAGGAGGATTCAAAGATGCTGCTCGACCTGCTGCTGAACTTCAAAAAGCAGGGCATGACCAGCATCATCATCTCCCACAAGCTCAATGAGATCGCCTACGTGGCGGACAAGATCACCGTGGTGCGCGACGGCTCCACCATCGAGACCATCGACAACACCGCCCGCCAGGTGGACGAGGATCGCATCATTCGCGGCATGGTCGGCCGCGAAATCTCCGACCGCTATCCCGCCCGCGAGCATCGCATCTCCTCCGAGATCGGCATGGAGGTGCGGAACTGGAACGTGCATCATCCGGTTTACATCGAAAAGAAGGTTGTGGACAACGTATCCTTCAACGTTCATAAAGGCGAGATCGTCGGCTTCTCCGGCCTGCAGGGCGCGGGCCGCACGGAGCTGGCGATGAGCATCTTCGGCGGCTCCTACGGGACGAACATCTCCGGCGAGCTCTATATCAATGGCAAGCCCATGAAACTCAGGAGCGAGCGCGCCGCCATCGAGGCGGGCCTGGCCTACGTCACCGAGGACCGCAAGGGCAACGGCCTGGTGCTGGACAAGTCCATCGCCCAGAACACCACCATGGCGCGGTTGGACAAGGTCTGCTCGCACGGCGTGATCGACGTGGATAAGGAGAACGCCGCGGCGGAGGACTACCGTCAGAAGCTCAACACAAAGACGCCGAGCGTCCAGCAGCTGGTGGGCAACCTTTCCGGCGGCAACCAGCAGAAGGTGCTGCTGGCCAAGTGGATGTTCGCCGATTCGGACGTGCTGATTCTGGACGAGCCCACCCGCGGCATCGACGTGGGCGCGAAGTATGAGATCTACTGCATCATGAACGATCTGGTCGCCCAGGGGAAGTCGGTGATCATGATCTCTTCCGAGATGCCGGAGCTGCTGGGCATGTGCGATCGCATCTACGTCATGAACGAGGGCAGCATGGTGGCGGAAATGCCCGCCGCCGAGGCCACCCAGGAAAAGATCATGGCCGCGATCCTCAAGTCTGGCAAAGAATAACGCGAGGGGGCTGCAACAATGACGAAGACGAGCGTCACCCAATTCATCAAGAAATACACCATGGTCATCGCCCTGGTGGTGGTATTCATCCTCTTTGCCGCCCTGACGAAGGGCAGGCTGCTCTATCCCCAGAACATGTCGAATCTGCTTCTGCAGAACGCTTACGTTCTGGTCATGGCCTGCGGCATGCTGCTGTGTATCCTGACCGGCGGCAACGTCGATCTGTCCGTCGGCTCCACGGTCTGCCTGATCGGCGCCATCGGCGCGCAGCTGATGTCCAACACCAACCTCAATGCAATTCTGGTCATCCTGATCTGCCTGGCGGCGGCCTGTGTGATCGGCGTCTGGCAGGGCTTCTGGATCGGCTACGTGCACATCCCGCCGTTCATCTGCACGCTGGCGGGCATGTTCCTCTTCCGCGGCTTCGGCCGCGTGGTGCTGGATTCCCACACGGTCAGCATCAATAACAAGCTGTTTTTGAACATCTTCGCCTCCTACATCAACATTCCCGGCGTCGACGTGGAGACGAAGTGGTCGGCGTTCGCGGTGGGCATCATCGTGGCGGCGATCCTGCTGATCTTCACCGTGGTCAATCGCGCGCGCAAGGCCCAGAAGGGCTACAAGCAGGCCACCGCGGCCAGCCAGTTCGGCAAAATCATTGTGATCGACGCGCTGATCCTGGTCTACACCTGGAAGCTGGCCCACTACAAGGGCATCCCGGTCATGGCGCTGTGGGTGCTGGCGGTGATCTTCATTTACGCTTTCATCACCTCCAAGACCGCCTTTGGCCGCTACTTCTACGCGGTGGGCGGCAACGAGAAAGCCTCCAAGCTCTCGGGCATCGACACCAAGAAGGTCTACTTTATGGCCTATGCCTCCATGAGCCTGCTGGCGGGTCTGTCCGGCCTGCTGATGGCCGCGCGCATCGGCTCGGTTAACGGCGATACCGGTACCTCCTTTGAGATGGACGCCATCGGTTCCTGCTTCATCGGCGGCGCCTCGGCCTACGGCGGAAGCGGCACGGTGCCGGGCATCATGGTCGGCGCCATCCTGCTGGGTGTCATCAACCAGGGCATGAGCATCATCGGCCTGGACAACAACTGGCAGTACGTGGTCAAGGGCAGCGTGTTGCTGATCGCCGTCATCTTCGACGTGGTTTCCAACCACAAGACTGGTAAAGCGGGCTGATAAAACCAAATCGCCCAAAGCGGAAACGAAGAAGCGCCTCCCGCACAGCGGGAGGCGCAAATGTTTTGTCGCTTTATGCCATAGCCGATGCCGCCCATGGGGGCGTGTCAATTTTCAAAGCGTAGAGGAAGTCCTTGTCGGTGCAGTTGGCCTCCTTATAGCCGTGGGTCAGCTTTAGTTCCTTAGAAAATGAAGCGCTCCTCCGCGTTTTTGACGCGAATCAGAAATCCGCCGCGCAATGATTCGTGCGAGCAACAGAAAGGGAGCATCCGGATCAAAGCGACCTTAATTCCAATGCGGAGTGTTTTTTTGATCATTCACGCGATATGGCTGCTATTCGCGCTATACCTATTGACAAAGCGTTCCAAAATGTGGAGAATAAAATAAAGTGAGTGAAGGCAGTCCGAATATCGTCCATGGCAATGAATCGCTGTGTGTATTTCCGGATTGTCGCGCCACCGAAACAGAAAAATTAGAGGGGATGAGAGCATGGATACACCGTCTATCATTGGATTGGGAATCGGTTTTTGTGTCGTAGGAGTTATCTTCAGCGTGTTGAGCGTCGTTAAGCCCGATCTACCGATGTTTAAGAAGAGCGACTCGAAGCGATTTTATCAGAATCAGGGCACGATGGTGATGTTCATATTTTTTGGTCTGCTATTGATCTATCAGGGCGCGGTGATCAACCCAGGCGCTTCGGAGGACATGAATCCCGCGGCGGTTATGCTTGGAACGGGCGTGGGCTTTGCGGTGCTCGGAACGATTCTCAGCCTGTTGAGCATCTACAAGCCAAATGTGGGAATCTTCAAAAACTGTTCGGAAAAGAAGTTGTATCAAACTCAGGGCGCGTTGATGATGTGCGCCGGCTTTGGCGTGGTGTTTATCATTCTGGGTTTGATGGGGAAACCGTGGGCGCTCTGACCGGCGATGGAAGCATTGGAACAGTGAATCCGAGATGAAAGGCGCGGGCGGGGAGCGAATGACGCGCTCGGGAAGCGCGGAGGAGAATGCCTGTTCCCGCGCGGTCTATTGGAATTGCCGCGATTGATCAAGTTAAAAGAAGGAGATACAACCATGTATGGAAGGATTGTTCGTTGGATTTCCATTGTTGTTGCGATAGCGCTGCTGATGCTGTGCTGTGCGCTGAGTGGTGCGCTGGCCTCCGGCGTTGAGCCGTCGGAGGACGCTGCCGAGATCGACACTTCGGGCTTTGTTTCCCTGGCCGAAGCGGTGCCCGACGTGCTCCTTGAGATCCGCTACTATTCCACCTATAATTTTGTCGGCGACCGGATCGATGGCTACGAGGAGCCGTGCGCGCTGATCACGCGGGAGGCGGCGGAGGCCCTCAAGGGGGCGGCGCGCGACGCTGAGGAACAGGGATATGTGCTGAAGATTTACGATGCCTACCGACCGCAGACCGCCGTGGACAACTTCATCGAATGGGCGGAGGACGTCGACGATACGTGCATGAAGGCGTACTTCTATCCCGAACTCGATAAGTCCGTACTGTTTGATCAGGGCTATATCGCGGAAAAATCCGGGCACAGTCGGGGCAGTACCGTCGATCTGACACTCTTCGATATGCGCACGGGCAAGGATGTAGACATGGGCGGAACCTTCGATTACTTTGGCGAGCGTTCACATCCGGATTACACCGGCGACTTGACGGAGGCGCAGATCGAAAATCGAAACATCCTGCGAGACATCATGATGAAGAACGGCTTTCAGCCGCTCGATACGGAGTGGTGGCATTTCACACTGAAGGACGAACCATATCCGGATACCTACTTTGCGTTTCCGGTCTGTGAAGACGTGCTTTCGGCGCAGCAATAAACGAGAGGAACGTTCCATGAACGACCGACGAACAAAGCGAAAATCGAGCGGTGAAGCGTTTACGATGCGCCCGAGAGCGACTCGCGAATCGCGTTATTGGGAAAAGAATTATTTTGGCTGCGTGAATGAGCTATTGTGACGAATTGGGTGTTTATTGACTGAAAGAAATTATTTCATGGAAGAGAATTACTGCGAAGAAGTTAAACTCATACTCGAAAAATTTCTAATGAAAAATTCGCAGTTGATTATGAAATAGGTGCAGGCGCTATACCATCCACCAAGGAAGTATTTCAGAAAAGGCGCGTTTTACATTGCTTCGCCCTTTGCCTTGATTTACTCGGATGATAACTATTACCTTCTGGCCTACGAGAGCGGGAAGTTCAAGCACTTCCGCGTGGACAAGATGGAGAGCGTGAAGCTACTGGAACTGATTGACCGTGAGGGCCGGGAAGAATTTGAAAAGGTGGATATGGCCGCATACAGCAAGTACACCTTCAACATGTACGGCGGAAAGATCGAACACGTCACGATGGTATTTCAAAATCGCTTTGTCGGAACGGTGCTGGACAGGTTTGGCCGGGACGTGGTGATTATGAAGGAGGATGCCGAACACTTTAGAATCACCGTTTCCGTGGCCGTGAGTTATCAATTCTTCGGCTGGCTGTTTGGATTGGGGAAGGGCGCGCGCATTATTGGGCCGGAGAGCGTGAAGGAGAAAATGAAGAAGGTTCTCGCGGACGCGGAAAAGATGTATGGTTAGCTCTTGGAATTAAAGAAGCGCCTCCCGCAAGGGAGGCACTTTTCAAGCGAATTCTTTTCTCTCTAGTCGTTATTGTTGTCGTGAAATGGTTTAAATTTGGTTTAAAGTGGTTTAAATCAACCGCTTTTCAACCTTCCTTCTGGCCGAAAGCCCCTGCAATTCCAGCGTTCTCTTACCCCTTCGTCTTCATCGTCGGGAACAGCAGCACGTCGCGGATGGCCTGCGAATCTGTCAGCAGCATGACCATGCGGTCGATGCCGTAGCCAATGCCGCCCGTGGGGGGCATGCCGATTTCGAGGGCGTAGAGGAAGTCCTCGTCAGTGCGGTTGGCCTCCTCATCGCCGTGGGCGAGCAGCTCCTCCTGCGCCTTGAAGCGCGCGCGCTGGTCGATGGGGTCGTTCAGCTCCGAATAGGCGTTCGCCATCTCCCAGCCGTTCATGAAGAACTCGAAGCGCTCTACATAACCGGGCTTGCCGGGCTTCTTCTTGGTGAGCGGGCTGATTTCGATGGGGTGATCCATCACGAAGGTCGGCTGAATCAGGTGCTCCTCGACGTATTCCTCAAAGAACAGGTTCAGAATGTCGCCCTTCTTGTGATGGGGCTGGAACTCGATGTTGTGCGCCTTGGCGAGCTCGCGGGCCTGTTCGATGGTATCGACCTGATCGAAATCCACGCCGGCGTACTTCTTTACCGCGTCCACCATCGTTATGCGCTCGAAGGGCTTGCCCAGATCCATTTCGATGCCGTTGTAGCTGATCTTCGTGGTGCCCAGCACCTGCTGCGCCACATGGCGGTAGAGGTTTTCGGTGAGGTCCATCATGCCGTGATAATCGGTGTAGGCCTGATAGAGCTCCATCAGCGTAAACTCCGGATTGTGGCGGGTATCCAGGCCCTCGTTGCGGAACACGCGGCCGATCTCGTAGACCTTCTCCAGGCCGCCCACGATCAGGCGCTTGAGATACAGTTCCAGCGAGATGCGCAGTTTGAGGTCCTCGTCCAGCGCGTTGAAGTGCGTCTCAAAGGGGCGCGCCGCCGCGCCGCCCGCGTTGGCCACGAGCATGGGCGTCTCCACCTCGATGAAGCCCTGCGCGTCCAGGAAGTTGCGGATGCAGGAGATGATCTTGCTGCGCTTGACGAAGGTATCGCGCACGTCGGGGTTGACGATCAAATCCAGGTAGCGCTGGCGATAGCGGGTGTCGGTGTCGCGCAAGCCGTGGAACTTCTCCGGTAGCGGATGCAGCGACTTGGTCAGTAGCTCGATCTCCTGCGCGTGCACGCTGATTTCGCCAGATTTGGTCTTGAACACGAAGCCCTTCACGCCGATCACGTCGCCCAGATCGTAGTTCTTAAATTCCTTGTAGGTTTCTTCGCCCACGTCGTCCCGGCGCACGTAGATCTGAATTTCGCCGTCGCGGTCGAGCAGATGCGCGAAGCTGGCCTTGCCCATCACGCGGCGGGACATCATGCGGCCCGCGATGGACACGGTCTGATTCTCCAGCGCGTCGTAATTGGAGAGGATCGCGCCGGAGAGGTGGCTGCGGTCGTACTTCATGACCTCATAGGGGTTCTTGCCCGCCTCAATCAGCGCGTTCAGCTTTTCCAGGCGAATGCGGTTCTGCTCGGACAGCTCCTGCTGGGTCTGCTCCTGGGGGATGTTGTTCTGCTCAGACATGCTTCTTCTCCTTTATGAAAGGGCCGGCGCTTGACGTGCCGGCCGCAAATTATGAAACAATCTCACGACAGCCTTATTTCAATCAAATCCGGCGACCTGTACGGCGGATTTGGTTCCCTCAAAGCGTAAGCGAGGAGGAAACAATTCCAGCCAGTCAGGTTTTCGTCCGGAAATTGTTTCGCAATTTCCGGAAACCGAAGTTCCTTTCCTCTCGCGGAAAATCCTCAGATTTTCCGCGAAGCGCCTCAGCCCTTACCTCTTGCTGATGTTCAGAATCTTCAGTTGAATCTTTCCGCCGGGGGTTGCGGCCTCCACCACATCGCCCAGATGCGCGCCCATCAGCGCCGCGCCGATGGGGGACTCGTTGGAGATGAACAGCTTCAGCGGATCCGCCTCGGTGAAGCCCACCAGCGTATATTCGTCCTCTTCGTTGTATTCCATGTCCAGCACGCGAACCACGTTGCCCAGCGAAACCACGTCGGTGCCGGCGTCGGAATCATCGACGAAAGTGGCGGTGCGCAGCAACTGCTCGATTTCACCCATGCGGCCATAGACCCGCGCCTCTTCCTTTTTGGCGGCGTCGTACTCGGCGTTTTCACTGAGATCGCCAAAGCCGCGAGCGGTTTGGATGTCCTCGGCGACGCGGCGCTTTGCTTCGACCAGCTCCTCCAGCTCCGCTTCCAGTTTTCGCTTGTCGGTGAGTGTCAACTGACGAACTTCAGACATAATCATTTCCTCCCACAGCCATACAGACAGAATCAAATGACGCAAATAAACACTGACATCCTCAAAGATGCAGCGTTTCTTTCAACTCAAAGCGTATTATATACCCGCTCGGGAGAATTGTCAAGCGGTGGAGCCGCGGCGAACGGAATTTTATTGTAGGTTTGTCAAACATCTTGATTGCTGCGTATATGTATATATTCGACGTTACCTCCGTTTCCCCTTTTGGTTTCTCACCTTTCGTGCAAATATGACCGCTGACCTGGCTTTGTCAGCGGTCTGACCGCGCCGGAGAGCTCCGGCGCGGTGTTATCTGTGGAACGGAGGCGCTTCAGGGTCTGCGCGCACAAACGAAGTGATTCTTATACCAGCTGCTCAGGGAGTTGGTCTGCACCATGCCCGCCTTCTGACTGGCCTCAATAAATCTGCCGCCGCCCAGATAGATGGCGGAGTGATCCACCTTGCCGTCCTCCGACGTGTCGAAGCACAGCACGTCGCCTTTCTTTAGATCGGAGGTGCTGTCGATCCGCGCGTAGCGTCCGTCCGCCGCCTGCGCTGCCGCGGTGCCCTTCATGGAGTAGCCCGCCTTGCCCATGCAGTATTGCACGAAGGAGGAACAGTTGAAGCTGTGCGGCGGATTGTCGCTCAGCTTGTAGGGCACGCCGAGTAACTTATTGGCAACAGAGAGCGCCGTATCGATCTTGGAGAGATTCGATGTGCTCTTGGTCGAGACGGTCGAGGTTACGTTCGTCACCTCGCCGGATTTGGAAGCTTCCGCTTTAGGCTTGCTCTCCGACAGCGTGCCGGTCTTGACGTAGCCGATCGCGCCGGACTCGTTTGTCACGCAGTAATAGCCATCGATGGTGCCCAGCACGTACACGCCCGTGCCGCGGGCAATCGTGCCCTTTTTCTTGCCGGAGCTGTTGTACACGGCGGTGGAGTCGGTGGCGTAGCCCTTGACCTTCTGGGTGGGGGTCAGGTGCTTCATGGGCATGTAGGCGGAGCGCCCCTTGTAGCTCACCTTGGCCCAGCTGCCGGAGATCGACGTGATGGACACCTTCAAATTCTTCGGCACGTCTACGCTCGACGCGCTGGAGGAAGCGCTGCTGAACACCTTCGCGGACGAGGTGTTGATCTTGGCCGGAATGGATGCGAGCGCGGAGGGGATGATGCCCGCCGTCATGAGAATTGTGATCAGCAGAATGGAAACGGTGCGCCTCGTGACTCGTGAAAACATTTTCTCTACATCCTGTCTTTTGTATTATCGCAAATCCATTTCCATTATATTGCAGAAATATTTCAAAAACAAGGGGAGCCTGCAATTATTCATACAATAGATGGTGGTTTGTACGCACTTTGACACAAAGAATGGATTTTTGCCCAAATGTGGAGCGCGATTTCGGGCGTGACAGCGCGCGCCGATTGTGCTATGATGTAAGCAGAAGCAAATTTTGGAATCGAGGTGTTGCAAATGATTACGCGTTCCTCTGAACAGGCACGCTCTCAGCGCCCCAACATGCGCGGCGGCAACGGAACGGTGGAGCTCCGGGCGCTGGCGCCGGAGTTGCCGGCAATGCTGCGGCTGTTCTCTCGCATCGAACTGGCGCCGGGCTGTTCCATCGGCTATCATGTGCATGAGAATGAGACGGAGCTGTTCTACTTTGTATCCGGCAACGGCCGAGTATGCGACGACGGAAACTGGCGCGAGATCTCCGCGGGTGACGCCATGGCGACACCCAGCGGCCACGGCCACGCCGTGGAAAACACGGGAAGCGAACCGCTGGTCCTGGTGGCCGCCATCGTGAAAAACTGACGAAAAAGTAAGGCGGGTGCCGGCCTCAAAGAGGTTCGGCGCTCACTTCGAAGGCACGGATTCAAGGCGGATTCAAGATTTTCCGCGCACAACAGGCAAGTCCCAGCGGTAGTGGGTGGAGCACAATCGAATGGCGACCGTCACCGCCACGCCCGCCAGCATCGCCGCTGGGTTTGGCAGCAACGCCCGACAGAGCAGCAGGTACGTCAGGCAGCCCAGTATGGAGGCCACCGCGTAGATGCGCTTCTTTAGCACGGCAGGGACGGTGTGGCTGAACACGTCACGCAGGATGCCGCCCCCCACGGCGGTGGTCATCCCCAGAAACACGCACAGGAACATGTTATCGCCGTGGCCCATGGATACGGAAGTCTCCACACCCACAACGCCGAAGATGCCCAGACCAACGGTGTCCAACAGATTGATGATCCGATCGAGAAGCGCGCGCCGCCTGCAGTACTGTCGCTGGTTCAGCCACGCGAACAGGAACACCGCCAGCGCCACCGCCGCAGCCACCGACACGTAGATGGCGTCGTGAAAGGCGCTGGGAGGCGTGATTCCCAGAAACAGATCCCGCAGAATGCCGCCGCCCACCGCCGCCGTGACGCCGAGGAACAGCACGCCGAACATGTCGAGCTCCCGGTCGATGGCGATCATCGCGCCCGAGGCTGCAAAAGCGGCGGTTCCGATGATTTCCGCGCACGTGACGAACTTTTCAAACCATTCCAGCATCAAAGGATTCCTCTGTCTGTATTTCATTATGCACATGAAAATTTCCCGCAAGGGAAAGAAAAGGTCCATCGCTTGCGATGGACCTTTTGGTACCGCCACGGGGACTCGAACCCCGGTTTTCGCCGTGAGAGGGCGACGTCTTAACCGCTTGACCATGGCGGCGTACTTGGCTGCCGAACTAGGATTCGAACCTATGCAATTACTAGACTATTATAATAGGAAGTGAAATTTGAGAGACACCCGCATTTGGACTAAGAATTAGACTAAGCAATGACATCAATCACAGTTGGCAAACAGGCCGGGGCAGCACCGGCAGCGATGAATCGAGTTTGAAAAATGCGGCGTCAGAGTAGAAAGGCATACCTTATGGCTTTGAAAAAATCGAAAAAAATTCCTGAAATGTTATTCCCCCCCCTACCCTATCACATCCCCGTAGCCTCGGCAGCAGCACAGAGTATACAAGCCTCGGGCACAGCATGACATATGGCACGGTGACCTAGATTGAAACTAGCCCCCGATGTTTGCGAGTCAACACGCTTCATTCCATACGCTATTTATGTGTCTCAAATACTATAGTATATGAGACGGTAAAAATCATAGTGAATTTGCGCATCATATAGTTTATTATTAAATTTTGAAACGTATCATATCAGAGCTTGACCTTTTGATACATTTGTGATACTTTGGTATCAGGAAGGGGTGTGATAATATGGCACGTATCAAATATATCCGCACAAGTACGACTCACCAGAATACGGCAAGACAAGAACAGGATACGCAAAAGTATGATCGCGTTTATATTGAACAGTTGAGCGGCAAGAATACGGACAGGCCACAGCTTCAAGCGATGTTAAACTATGTGCGCGAGGGCGACACGGTTGTGGTTGAAAGCTATTCCAGGCTGGCGCGCAGTACGCGCGACCTGCTGAGTATCATTGAGCAGCTTGATGCAAAGGGCGTTTCATTTGTATCACAAAAAGAGAACATTGATACCAGCACACCCCAAGGCCGATTGATGCTGACTATCTTCGCAGGGCTTGCGCAGTTTGAGCGCGAGTGCTTGCTAGAGCGACAGGCCGAGGGAATTGCAATAGCGAAGCGTGAAGGGCGCATGGGGCGACCGGAGGTTCAACCCTGTGCCGACTTCGCCTCCATCGTGAAGGATTGGCAGGATGGCAAAACAACCGCCGTAGAAGCCATGAAGCGTGCAGGAATGAGCAAGGCGACCTTCTATCGAAAAGTTAAGGCGTTAAATAAAATGGCGGCAAACGCTTGACACGCCGCCGCCAATGCTGTACAATGGTGGTGTACAGGGAAGACTCCCGCTAAGGGAAATCCAAAGTTAAAGCCTCCGAGTAGCTGCTACTACCCGGAGGCATTTTTTATCTAACGTTTTCCGAAATAGATCGTCAACGCGAGACTTGCGACGGCAATCAGCAACGCGAATAATTCCACGTTCGTCATAACGCATCACCTCCCGCCTTTTGTATCAGCGGGAGCGCTTCCGGGCAAATTGCCCAACCATGTACAGCAATACTATTATACCATACACGCGGGGGAAAGACAAGGCGGCAGACGTTTCACAACGCTGCCGCCATGTTTTGATACAATAGATAGGTAACAGAAGGAGGAAGAAAAACAGAGAGCCAAGTGATAGAATGTAACTGC
>CANQEW010000042.1 GCA_947596085.1 uncultured Clostridia bacterium
GGCGGCGCCGTCGCCCGGCGCGGCGCTTTCGCGCGCGTGCGAGGCGGCGGATATGCGTGGGATGGCGGAGTCGTCGCCCGGCGCGCTCACGCTGGGCGCGTACGACGAGGTGTACGCCTCCCGCGCGGACGAATACTTTCATGTAACAAAGGACTGCCCGAGGGCGGCGGACGAATCGGTGGCGCTCAAGGTGATCACGGCGTTGGAATTTGAAAAGGCGCTCTGTCCCGAGTGCGGCGCGGGCTATGCCGTCGTGGCGACGGACGCGGGGAAAGGGGACCCATGAAGAGGGCGGTTGTTTGGCTTTTGGCGCTGCTCACGACGCTGGGCGGCGCGGCGCATGCCGCGGCGGACGGCTACTGGACCGGCGGCGCGGACATCTACTATCACGCGGTCGAGCGCTGCGGCGGGGTCGAGGGGCGCGTGCCGATCTCGCTGGAGGGCGCGGCGGAGTTTGAGAAGTACCCCTGCCCGGCATGCGTGCCGGCGGAGGACGACGGCGCGGAGCCCCGGGCGGCGGCGCGGGACGGCGTGGTCGTGGTGCGCTTCTCGGACGCCTGGCTGGCACGGCAGGAATTCGGAGGCGTGTTCGCCCTGACACTGACGGAGCGCTACGCGGGCGAACGCGCCGAGCAGGAGCTCGCGCGGCTGCTGCACGGCGCGGACTACGCGCGCTTCCGGGAGGCGGGTGAGGGGACGGCCGTCGTCCCCAACGTGGATGGAGACGCTCTGACGCTGCAATTGCGCCACATCGACAGCGCCTGGTACGCGATCGTCTATCCGAACGGGGGCAGTCTCAAGAGCTGGACGCTGGAATGGACGGCCAGCGCCGGGCGGGTCTGGATGGAGAACGGCGAACTGAACGCGTACTTTGACCGCCAGACGCCCCAGGAGGAGCGGAAGCTGGAGCCGGAGCCGCTGGACGGCTCACAGCCGGTGTTCAGCGGCGCGGGCGAGCCGGAGGTCAACGTCTACGAGGCGCTGGACACCTACGTCGCCGCCATTCATGAGCGGAACCCGGATGCGAACCTGCTGGAGGGCGTTTCGCTGCGCCTGGGCGGCGCGCTGTGCGCGGCGGAGCTGCGGGGCCGCGTGAGCGGCGGCGAGGCGCTCTACTACTGCGCGCTGACCGAGGGCGAGCTGGCCGCGCTGCGCGCCGGCGCATCGGTCGAGCTTTCGCACGCCTCGCCGGCCGAGGACGCGGACTTTGGCGATACGCCCTACGCCGCCGCGCCCTACGGCACCAGCGGCAGGATGGGCGTCGTCGACCTGGAGGGAAACTTTGTCGTCGTGCCGGATTATGAATGGGTGGTTCGCCCCGCTTACATGACCCCGGGATACGAGACCGCCGAGCCGAGGCCCTTCTTCTGCCGGCGCACGGACGGCACGTGGGAGGTTCTGGACGGCGAGACGCTCGCGCCGCGCTTCGAGATCGACGAGGAGCCGCACTATGACAATCAGGCCGTGTTTCACACGGGTGCGGCGGGCGGCGCATCGGCCTGCTACCGCGCGCTCGCGGACGGGAGCAAGCTGTTCGATTTCGACGGAACGCTCTGCGACCGCATCGACGGCGGCTACGCGGTGCGCACGCGGGGCGCGCCCCAGCGCATGGTCGCCTGGCGGGGCGAGGGCGCGAAGACGCAGGCCTGCCTGATCGACAACACGGGCGGCATCATCCCGGACACCCGGTATCCGCGCGTCACGGCGCTGTACTGGCAGGATGGGCGCGGCGCGTATCTGGTGGAGCGCTTCGCGGCGGGAGAGGCCGATGGGAGTGCCCCTTCGGGCGGGAGCGCCTACACGTACGGATCGGCCTATTCGGGCGCGAAAACCTACGGTTCTGATTGGCGCTGCGGGTTGATCGACGAGGACGGCCGCGCGCTGACGGAGCTGAAGTATGTCTCGATCGAGTGCGAGATGGACGGCACGATCCGCCTGACCGGCGAGGACGGAGCCGTGGAGACCCGCGCGCTCGCCGAGCTGTGGAGCGAGGCGCAATGACGGCGCGCGCTTCCAATCCCCGTGCATGTTGAGAGTGTGTTAAATTCCGCGACAGGATCCCCCCGCCCGGCTTGCGGGGGGATTTCCCTTTTGCTAGCATGGTATTATGAAACAAACGTGGAGGTGATATTCTTATGAAGAAACTGATCTGCGCGCTGCTGGCGCTGGCGATGTCGCTGGCGGCCGCGGCGCTGGCCGAGGCGGGGGAGAGTACCCTCGTCTACGCGTCGGGCGACTACACGCGCATCAATCCCGCCATGGACGAGCACGGCGAGATCAACATCCTGCTGTTCAACGGTCTGACCGCCCACGACGGCGAAAACCGCGTGGTTCCCGGGCTGGCGAAGAGCTGGGACTACGACGAAGCGACGCACACCTACACCTTCCATATGGAGGAGGGCGCGAAGTGGCACGACGGAGCGCCGGTGACCGCGGAGGACGTGAAGTTCACCATCGAGGCCATCATGGATCCCGAAAACGGCTCCGAAAACGCGCCCAACTACGAGGACGTGGAGGAGATCACCGTGATCGACGAGCACACGATTTCCTTCCGCCTGACCGCGCCGAACGTCGCGTTTCTGGACTACATGACGATGGCCGTGCTGCCCAAGCACCTGCTCGAGGGCGAGGACATGCAGGAGTCGGCCTTCTTCCGCAATCCCGTGGGCACCGGCCCCTACAGGCTGGAGAGTTGGGACGAGGGGCAGGCCATCGTGCTCGTGCGCAACGAGGATTACTTCAAGGAACCGGCGAACATCGAGCGCATCGTATTCAAGATCGTGCCGGACGACAACGCGCAGGCCATGCAGATGAAGTCCGGCGAGCTGGACATGGCGCTGCTCACGCCCCGCGACGCGGAAAACTTCGAGGGGGAGGATGGCTTTAACGTCTACCGCATGAAGACCTCCGATTACCGCGGCATCCTGTTCAACTTCAACAATCCTTACTGGACGGAGAACCGCGACCTGATCCCGGCGATCTGCTGCGCCATCGACCGCCAGCCCATCGTGGACGCGGTGATCTTGGGCCACGGCATCCCGGCCTACGGCCCGCTGCAGCGCAACGTGTACGACAATCCCGACGTGGATCACTACGACTACGACCCCGCGCGCGCGAAGTCCATCCTCGAGTCCGCGGGCTGCGAGATGGGCAAGAACGGCTTCTATGCGCGCGACGGCGAGGAGATCGGCTTCGTGCTCAGCGTGGGCGCGGGCGATCAGGTGCGCCTGGACATCGCGCAGGCGGCGGCGCAGCAGCTGCGCGAGGCAGGCGTCAACGTGACGGTGGAGGTGCCCGAGCGCGTGGACTGGGCCAATCAGATGGCGTACCTCATCGGCTGGGGCAGCCCCTTCGATGCGGACGATCATACCTACAAGGTGTTCGGCACGGGCAAGGGCGCGAACTACTCCGGCTACTCGAACGCGGATGTGGACCGGTATCTCGTGGAGGCCCGCGAGACGGACGATCCCGAGGCGCGGGCGGCGGCCTACGACAAGTTCCAGGAGGCCCTCGCGGCGGACCCGGCCTACGCCTTTATCTGCTACGTGGACGCCGACTACGTGGCGACCTCGCGGCTGCACGGCGTCAATCCGGACACGATCATGGGCCACCACGGCGTGGGCATCTTCTGGAACGTCACCGAATGGACGCTGGACGCGCCCGAATGAGAAAAATACAGACGATCAAAACTAAAATTCAAACGCGCCAAAGGACGAGATCAGACCATTGAACGGACGGCAAACCGAAGGGAAAAACAACTCTCCAGCGCTGCTGGAAGTGTCCAATCTATCCGTGAGCTTTGACACCCCGCAGGGCGAGCTGCAAGCCGTGCGGGGCGTGAGCTTTGCCCTGCGCGAGGGCGAGGTGCTCGCGCTGGTGGGCGAATCCGGTTGCGGCAAGAGCGTGCTCTGCAAGGCAGTCATGAAGCTGCTGAACCGGAACGCCCGCGTCAAGAGCGGCAGCGTCAAGGTGGACGGGATGGACATCACCAATTACCGCGAGCGCGACATGGAACGCCTGCGCGGCAAGCTGTTTTCCATGGTGCTGCAGGACCCGATGACCTCCCTGAATCCCACCATCCCCGTCGGGGAGCAGATCACCGAGGCCGTGCGCGTCCACGAGCCGAAGCTTTCCCGCGCCGCCGTGCGCGCGCGCGTGCTGGAGCTGATGCGGCTGGTGGGCATCGAGGACCCCGAGAGCCGGTACAGGCTCTATCCCCACAACTTCTCGGGCGGGATGCGCCAGCGCAGCGTGCTCGCCATCGCGCTGGCCTCCCGCCCGCGGATGCTGTTCGCCGACGAACCCACCACCGCGCTGGACGTGACCATCCAGGCGCAGATTCTCGACTTGCTGCGCGAGGTGCAGCGAAAGCTCGGTACGGCCACGCTGCTCGTGTCCCACGACCTCGGCGTGGTCGCGCGCGTGGCCGACCGCGTGGCCGTGATGTACGCCGGGCGCATCGTGGAGACCGGCACGGCGGAGGAGATCTTCTACGATCCCCGCCATCCCTACACCTGGGGCCTGCTGCGCTCGCTGCCCGCTTGGGCGGAGCCGGGACAGCCCCTCTATACGATTCCCGGCATGCCGCCCACGCTGATCGACCCGCCCCGGGGCGACGCCTTCGCCTGCCGCAACAAGTACGCGCTGGCGATCGACTACGAGGAGGCCCCGCCGATGTTTGAAATCACGCCGACGCACCTTGCCGCGACGTGGCTGTGCGACCCGCGCGCGCCGAAGATCGCGCCCCCGGTGGGAGGTGAGGCGCGTGGATGAGATCCTGCTGGACGTGCGCGGCCTCACGCATCGCTTTCGGCTGAACCGCCGCGCGGTCGTGCGCGCCGTGGACGGCGTGTCGTTTCAAATCCGGCGCGGCGAGGTGTTCGGCCTCGTGGGCGAATCCGGCTCCGGCAAGTCCACGGTGGCGCGCTGCGTGATGAACGTCTACCGCCCCACCTCGGGTCAGATTCTGTACAAGGGCGTGAACGTCTGCGATCCGCGCCAGTTCCGCGCGAACCGCGCGATGCTGCAGACGACCCGGCAGATCATCTTTCAGGATTCCACGTCGAGCCTGAACCAGCGCATGTCCGTGGCGGACATCATCGCCGAGCCCATGGCGATCCACCACATCCGCCCGAAGCGCGGGACGCTGCGCGACGAGGCGCGGTTCCAGCTGAAGTACGTGGGGATGGACGCGTCCTACCTGGACAAGTATCCCTCGGAGCTGTCCGGGGGCATGCGCCAGCGCGTCGCCATCGCCCGGGCGCTGTCGATGGAGCCGGAGCTGCTGGTGGCGGACGAGCCCATCGCGTCGCTGGACGTGTCCATTCAGGCGCAGATCATCAACCTGTTCCGCCATCTGCAGGAGGAGCACGGCTTCACTTTCCTGTTCATCGCGCACGACCTATCGGTGGTGCGCTACCTCTGCGACCGGGTGGGCGTGATGGTCGCGGGGAAGCTGGTGGAGGTCGCGCCCACGGCGGAGCTGTTCGATAATCCGCTGCATCCCTATACGAAGGCGCTGCTGTCCGCCATACCGATTCCTGATCCCCGGCGCGAGCGCGCACGAACGCCGTACGCGTTCGATCCCGCGCGGTTCGAGCGGGACGGGGAGCTGGTGGAGGCCGCGCCCGGCCATCTGGTGCTGCGGAAGGGAGGCGGCGCGGAGTGATTCGCAGAAATCCATGGCTGTACTACGGCAGGAAGGCGCTGGCCTTCCTGCTCAGCGTGCTCGTGCTGTCGGCGGCGGCGTTCTATATCGCGCGGCTGGCGCCGGGCGATCCGCTGGTCTCCTATTACGGCGACCGCGTGGAGAGAATGCGCCCCGACGAGCGCGCCCGGGCCGAGGAGAAGCTCGGCCTGAACGCGCCCATCCACGTGCAGTACGTCCGCTGGCTGCGGGGCGCGCTGCAGGGCGACTTCGGCATCTCCTATAAGTATAAGACGGACGTGTTGGAGGTCATCGGCGGCAGGGTGGGCAATACGCTGATCCTGGGCGGCGTGGGCTTCGTTCTGATCTTCGGGCTGTCGCTGGGGCTGGGGCTGTTCTGCGCCTGGAACGAGGGCCGCTGGGCGGATCGGATCGTGTGCAGGCTGGGCACCGTCACGAGCTGCATCCCCGAATTCTGGCTGTCGCTGGTGCTGATTCTGATCTTCGCGGTGAATCTGCGCTGGCTGCCCAGCGGCGGCGCGTATTCGGTGGGCGGCACTGGCGGCGTGGGGGATCGCGCATTGCATCTGATTCTGCCGATGACCGTGACCGTGCTCGGCCACCTCTGGTACTATGCCTACATGATCCGCAACAAGCTGCTGGAGGAGGCGCGCGCCGAATACGTGCTGCTGGCCAAGGCGAAGGGCCTGAGCCGCAGACGCGTGCTGTTTAAGCACTGCCTGCGCAACGTGATGCCGGCCTATCTGAGCATCATGGCCATCTCAGTACCGCACATCCTCGGCGGCACCTACATCGTGGAGACGGTGTTTTCCTACCCCGGCATCGGCACGCTGTCCTACGAGAGCGCCCGCTACCAGGACTACAACCTGCTGATGGTGCTGTGCATCCTGTCGGGCGTGGTGGTGATCCTGTTCAACATGATCGCGCAGATCATCAACGAGCGCATCGACCCGCGCATGCGGGATGCGGAGATCGTCGAGACCACGGAGGTGACGGGCGTTGGAGAGTAAATTCGTCCGGGTGGGCATCCGCCCCGTCCCCGCGCCGAGGCTGCGGCGCGCGAGGTGGTACGAGGGAAAGCCCATCGCGTCCATGTTCATCCTCGGCGCGATTCTGCTGGGCTGCCTCCTGTGCGGCCTGTTTCTCCCGAAGGACCCCGCGTACATGGATCTGTTCAACGTCTGCGTGCCGCCGAGCGGGGAATTCTGGTTCGGCACGGACACCATGGGGCGCGACATCTTTTCGATGATCTGGCACGGCGGGCGCGTCTCGCTGTGCATCGGCTTTCTCGCCACGCTGATCTCCACGGTCATCGCCGTCACCTTCGGCGCGCTGAGCGGCATGGCGCCCCGATGGCTGGACGATCTGCTGATGCGCGCGGCGGAGATCTGGCTGAGCATACCGGGCCTGCTGCTGGCGGCGCTCATTCAGGCGATTCTGGGCAGGGCCAGCGTCGTCAGCATCTCCGTGGTGATCGGCGTCACGGGTTGGGCGAGCATCGCCAAGGTGGTGCGCGCGGAGGTGCGCCGGCTCCGGGGGAGCGAATACGTGGTCGCGGCGCGCTGCATGGGCGCGGGCTTCTTCCGTGTCCTGTGGAAGCACCTGGCGCCGAACTTCTTCTCGTCGATCATGTTCATGGTGGTGATGAACGTTCGCGGCGCGATCGTTTCGGAGTCCACGCTGAGCTTCATGGGGCTGGGCCTGCCGCTGGAGATCGTGAGCTGGGGCAGCATGCTCTCGCTGTCCGAAAAGGCGCTGAGCTCCGGCGCTTGGTGGATCATACTGATCCCCGGCGCGTTTCTGGTGGCTACGCTGCTGTGCGTCACCAGCATCGGCAACTACCTGCGGACGGGCGGCAGCCGGGAGGAGAGCAATCTGTGAGCGGCAAAGCGCGCCGCGGCGTGAATTTTTTGTCAATTCGCGGCGGCGGGGTATTGACTTTGCCGCTTTGGCTGTGATATAATATGCCTCGGCTGACGGCGAGCGGACTGACCATCCGAGCGCGTACAACTGAATAGATGGAGAAGTCGCCTAGCCTGGTCGAGGGCGCACGACTGGAAATCGTGTAACGGTCAAAAGCCGTTCGAGGGTTCGAATCCCTCCTTCTCCGCTCTGCAAAAAGCCCGAAAAACCGCATTTTCGGGCTTTTCCTTTCGCCCTCCGCCCCTTCGAGGGAAGGCGGCGGATTTTCGGAAAGCGCTGCGAGGTGAGGCCGCATTATGCGTATTAAGGACCGGTCGTCCGCAAAGGACATGACCACGGGCAACATCAGCCTTCTGCTGATTCAATTCGCCGTGCCGATGATCATCGGCAATCTGTTTCAGATGATGTACAACACGGTGGACTCGCTGGTCGTGGGAAACTTCGTGGGCAAGGAGGCGCTGGCGGCGGTGGGCGCCACCACCATGATCATCAACATGCTGGTGTTCTTCTTCAACGGGGTGTCCACCGGCGCGGGCGTGGTGATCAGCCGCTACTACGGCGCGAAGGAGAATGACAGCCTGCACGTCGCGGTCGAGACGACGATCTTCGTGACGTTCGTCTGCGGGGTGCTGTTCACGTTCATCGGCATATGGATGGTCGAGCCCATGCTGCGCTTCATGTCCACGCCCGAGGACGTCATGGGCGCGGCCAGGGAGTATCTGACGATCTACTTCGCGGGCATATCGGGCTTGCTGGTGTACAACATGGGCAGCGGCATCCTGCGGGCCGTGGGAGACACCCGCAGACCGCTGCTGTTCCTGATTCTCACCAGCGTCGTCAACGCGGTGCTGGATCTGCTGTTCGTGATCGCGTTTCACGCCGGCGTTGCGGGCGTGGCGTACGCGACGATCATCGCCCAGTTCATCTCGGCGGCCATGATACTGGTGCTCTTGTCCCGCACGAAGGAGGTCTATCACCTGTCCTGGCGGGATTTGAAGTGCGATCCCATCATGCTGCGGCAGATCTTTCAGATCGGCCTGCCGGCGGGGATTCAATCCGTGATCACGGCCTTTTCCAACGTGTTCGTGCAGTCCTACGTCAATTACTTTGGCTCCGCCTGCATGGCCGGATGGAGCTGTTACAACAAGCTGGATACGTTCATCATGCTCCCCATGCAGAGCATGGCGATGGCCGCGACCACCTTCGTGGGGCAGAATGTCGGCGCGGGCAAGGTGGAGCGCGTCAACCGGGGGACCGTGCAGTCGATTTTGCTCACGGTCGGCATCACGTCGGTGATCGCCGCGCTCCTGTTCGTCTTCGCCGCGCCGGTGAACGGAATCTTCACCGGCGACGCGGAGGTCATACGCTACGGCGCGCTCTTTTTGCGGGCGAACGTATTCTTCATGCTTTTCAACTGCGTCAACCACACGCTGGCGGGCGCGCTGCGCGGCCGGGGGGATTCCACCGGGCCGATGTTCATCATGCTGCTGAACTTCGTGGCGGTGCGCCAGCTTTATCTGTTCATCGTGACGCGCTTCATCCGCAACACGGCGCTCCTCGTCGGCTTCAGCTACCCGGTGGGGTGGACGGCCTGCTGCGTCGTCGAGGTGGTCTACTTCTGCCTGCGCTGGGGCGGGAAGGGCCGCCGGGCCACGGGGGAAATCTCCGCGCAGAGCGTGGACGGCCGTTGAATTCCGTATTGACTTCGCGCCGCGGGGCGCTTATAATGAAAGGGCATTCAAATGAGATTGGAGGGTTATCCATATGAAGTATGTATGCAATCTTTGCGGCTGGGAATATGATCCGGCCGTCGGCGATCCCGACAACGGCATCGCGCCCGGCACGAAATTTGAGGACCTGCCCGACGATTTCGTGTGCCCGCTCTGCGGCGCTGGCAAGGATGAATTTTCCGAGGCATGAGGAGGAAGCGGCATGAAGATTCAGCTCGATGACAAGATTGTGAAATTTGTTCCCGAAAATGAGATCGAAACCACGTATCTCGAGGCGCTGTGGGTGAAGATGGGCAACTGCGTCGGCAGCGACAAGAAGCTCGCCCCCATCGGCGTGTACGAGCCGACCCAGAAGAATGAGGCTTCGTTCCTGATCGAGGGCCTGACCGACGAGGAGGCAAAGACGACCGTCGTTCGCGCCCCCTACGATACCGACGTGTACTGCGTCACCTGCAATCGCGTCGAGCACGTCAAGAAGGGCGAACCCATCCCGATCTGCTGCGGCAAGGTGATGGAGATTCTCGACTGACGCGAAACGCGCCGCCCAACCCGAACACCGCTTGCGCGGAGGGGGAGGGCGGCGCGTTTTTTTGCCCCATGGATTGCCGGGACGCCGTTCACCGGTATTGACGGGCCGCGCCGGAGATGGTACAATGAGCCGGTGAGCGGACCGCCCGGAGGCGGACGCCGAGGGAGATGATGCGAATTGACAGACGCGCTGCTTTGGGAGCTTTCGACGTTTGGCATGATCGGACTGCTCCTGCTGCTGGCGCTGCGCGCCCTGCGGGAGCTGCTGGGGATCGATCTGCGCCCACGCCTTTCGCCGGCGAACTGGTCTCGGCCGGCGCTGTTCGCCGCGTCCATCGCCATATTGTGGATGGGCGCATTCGTCTCCTACCGCGTGATGACGGGGAGCTTCGCGGGATTCTTTGGCTACACTTGGGAGCGCTTTACGACGGCGGGCGACGCGACGCACTATATCTACATTGCCGAAAACGGCTATGCGCGCTCCGGGGACGCGGTCAACAAGATCGTCTTTTATCCGCTGTATCCGCTGCTCATGGCGGCGGCGCGTCTGCTGACGGGCGGAAGGACGGCGCTCGCGGGCATGATCCTGTCCCAGCTGTGCTACGGTGCGTCCGGCGTCGCGATGGCGGAGCTGGCGAAGGAGGAGTGCGCGCACCCGAGCGCGGCGATTCTCGCTTACTGGCTCTATCCCTTCGGCTTCTTCAGCATGGGCGTGTTCACGGAGGGGCTGTTCCTGCTGCTGGTGTTGCTGGGCATGCTGATGCTGCGGGAGAAGAAGTGGATCTCCGCGGGCGTCGCGGGGCTGTTGTGCGCGCTGACGCGCACACAGGGCGTGCTGATGATCCTGCCGGCCGTCTACTGCGCGTGGCGGGACTGCCGGGAGATGCGGTGGAAGTGGCGCTGGAGCTATCTCGCGCTGCTCGGTCCCGTTGCGGGATACGCCTGTTACCTGGCGATCAACAAGATCGTCTGCGGGAGCTTTTTTGCCTACACCTACTACCAGAGCATCGATCCCTGGTGGCAGACGCCCCAATGGCTGGGGGAGACGGTGGTGCAGCAGGTGCACATGGCGCTGGAGCATCCGCAGCTTGCGCTGTGGATCTACTGGCCGCAGCTCGCGCTGTACTTCATCGGCGGCGCGCTCCTGCTCGTGGGCTTCCGCAAGCGCATGCGCACGGAGCATCTGCTGTACGGCACGGCCTACCTGGGCATGTGCTACACCCCCTCGTGGCTGATCAGCGGCGGCAGGTACATGTTCGGCTGCGTGCCGATGTACCTTTCCATCGGCGACATCGAGCGGCGATGGCTACGCGGGTTTCTGCTTGCGGTGGAATGCGTCCTCTTCTGCACGTTCTACTTCTGGTATATCCAGGGCCAGGCGATCATGTGAGGGGGAATAAAAGAACAGGGGCCGGTTTCGAAAGGAATCGGCCCCTTGAAATGATCGCTGAATTTATCGCTATGCCGCGCTTGGTTCTCAGCCGAAGTATCGGTCCAGCAGACCCCTCAGAGCCTTGCCATGCCGGGCCTCGTCGCGGGCCATCTCGTCAATCACGGCGCTTCGCTCGTGACCGTAGGGGAGACGGTGTCGTGGATTTGCAGCGGTTTTCAATGTTTTGAACGGTCACCGATACAAAGTAAAAGTCATTCGCCATTTTCAAAGGGCACCCCCAAAAGTGCCGCTTCAGGAGGTTAAGGCAATGGCAAAGAAGTCGGACACGGGTGTGTATCAGTTGAAGAATGGGAATTGGGGCTTTCGTTTCAAGGTGGTTGTTGGTGGGGCGCCTGTTTACAGGAAGTGGACAAGCGCGCAAAGACGTGGTATAATAGAGATATGGATAAGTGAGAAATTTTGTGGCTCTCGTTTTCATTCCTGTTTGTGCTGGTTGCCGCGCCGGTGTGGAGATTATTATGAAACTCACAATTGAAAACGGTACGCTCAAAGCATGTGTCTTGAATGATAATGAGAAGACGGTAATACTCCCTGAGGATGTACGGAAAATCGGTGATTATGCCTTTTCTCAGGTCCCGCCCGGACAAATCAGGCATTTGTTTTTGCCCGACGGAATAGAGGACATATCATATTACGCGTTTTCCGATTTGGGTAAGCTTACTTCATTGACAGCATATACATACGAGATGGACAGAAACCATATTTTTTGGGAGGGTATCGAGTTGATTCAAACGGATACTCTTATATTGCTGCCTGGAGAAAGCGGCGATTTTTTCATGCTGCCGGCGAAGGCACCCAAAAAACTGGTTATGGAGAGGAGTGCAGACATCCGACCTTCGTACCGAGAACCATATGAACATATAGATTTCGAAATTGAAGTCGAATCGTTGATTATTTATAACATGAGTTCTTGTGGTTTTGATGTGCCATGGATTGATCCGGATATTCTGGATTGCATGACAAATCATCTGAAAAAGCTTCATTTTATGAATAATGTCATCTGGAATCGTGATGATGAATATCACACATGGGAATATATGGCCAATCGAATACCGCCTTCCGCCCTCAACGAGCTTGAACACGGATATGATTGGATGCCCGTTATGATCACTAATAGCATGGCAGAAATGCATGCTTTGGAAGAAGTGATTCTGCCTGAAGGGCTAACAGAAGTCAAACGTTACGCATTTGCAGGGTGCGAATCATTGCGGAAAGTGGTGTTTCCTGCCTCCCTGAAAAAAATAGGGGATTGTGCGTTCGAAGGATGTCGCAAGCTTAGAACTGTTTTGTTTTGTAAAGACACAAAAGCGATAATCGGTCAGGAAGCTTTTGCTGGCTGCGATTCCCTTCGCACCGTTTCATTTTACGAAAACTCCAGCAGCGGTCGGATGAAGAAGAAGACCTCCTCAGAGAGTGCCATCACATTCATCTCGTGCAAGTCCCTTCCCTTGACACACAGGCAGTTGGCGCTATTGGAATACTGGAACAGATTGGACGAAGAACAGCAAGAGAAAATGTTCATGCTTATAGAATCCAAAATCAAATCGTGATCTTAAGGGGATTTCACAAAAAATGTTCAGAAGCTTGTTTTCAGAAAGCGAATAGATGATAGAGATGGCGCGCTCATTGCTTGAAAATGGACTCAATGCGGTCTGATCGTCATGCTGAGTCAAGACGATAATATGCCAAAGTCACTGAATGCTGATGATCTGCTGGCGCAGGGAGGATTATTCATCATATAATACTTGCAAGGGCACTTTTACTTTGAATATCGGTTGAAAAGGCGCCGAAGTAGCACCTTTGGAGGCGGAGAATACTCCAAGATGCAGAGAAAGCCCCCGGCCTGTCAAAAGCCGGGAGCCCAAACTCGCAACTGTGCCGCGCTTCTTCTTAGCCGAAGTACCGGTCCAGCAGGCCCTTCAGAGCTTTGCCGTGGCGGGCTTCGTCGCGGGCCATCTCATGCACGGTGTCGTGGATGGCGTCCAGATTGAGGGCCTTCGCCTTCTTGGCCAGCTCGGTCTTGCCGGCGGTGGCGCCGTTCTCGGCCTCGACGCGCATCTGCAGGTTCTTCTTGGTGCTGTCGGTCACGACCTCGCCCAGCAGCTCGGCGAACTTCGCGGCGTGCTCGGCCTCTTCAAAGGCGGCCTTCTCCCAGTACAGGCCGATCTCCGGATAGCCCTCGCGATGGGCAACGCGGGCCATGGCCAGGTACATGCCGACCTCGGTGCACTCGCCGGTGAAGTTGGCGCGCAGGCCCTCGAGGATCTCCTCGGGAGCGCCCTTGGCGACGCCGACCACGTGCTCGGCGGCCCAGCTCATTTCGGTGCTCTGCTCGACGAACTTCTCAGCGGGAGCCTTGCAGACCGGGCACTGCGCGGGGGCAGCTTCGCCCTCGTAGACGTAACCACAGACGGAACATACGAACTTCTTCATTTTATTTCTCCTCCTATGTTTGTGAATGATTTGTTTGAGTGACTGACTCCTGCTTATTATATAACAACTTCGGGTGAATTTGAATCACCCGAAGTCAAGTTTTCGGAAAGTTTACCGAGGAAATCTACGGCAGCGGCGGCGCGAAGCGCTGAACTTGGATGCGCAGGTTCACATAGGGGCGGAACAGCCGCGCGGCCTCGGGCCAGTCCGGATGGCCATCCAGCAGCTTGACCTGGTCATAGCGCGTGCGCGGGAGCTTGAGCAGGATGCGGCGCGCGCCGTTGGTGATGCGCGGCGCGTCGGAGGCGCAGTTCAAGCACACGCAGCCGCTGCGCGTCGCGTCGAAGCGGGCGTCGCCGTCGATGGGCCGTCCGCACTTCTGACAGGCGTCCACGCGTGGCGCATAGCCGAGCTGGGCCATCAGATGCATCTCGAAGGCCATGGTCAGGAGCTCCGGGGGCAGCTCTGAGTAGTTCAGATGCGCCAGCGCGCGCAGGGAGATCAGAAACAGCTCCGGCAGCGGCACGTCCGGCATCACCGCGGCGTCCAGGAGCTTCAGCCAGTACGCGCCGTGACACAGGCGATCGTAGTCGGTGCGCAACTCATAGAAGCTCTCGGAGATCTGGCACTGCTCGATGGAGAAGCGCTCGCCCCGCTGATAGAGCTGGAATTCGCCGCTGACGAAGGGCTCGCAGCAGTTGAGCAGCGGCGACTTCGGCTTGCGGCACCCCCGGGTGATGGCGTCGATGCGGCCGTGCGCGGGGGTGAACAGCGTGACCATGCGGTCGCTGTCGGAGTAGTCCGAACGCCGCAGCACCAGCGCGTGCGTGGACAGGCCGGGCATGGATCAGTCCTCGTAGCCCAGCGCACGCAGATCGCCCGGGCGGTTGCGCCAGTCGAGGCGCACCTTCACCCAGAGCTTGAGCATCACCTTCGTGCCCAGCAGGCGCTCGATATCGATGCGCGCCTCGCTGCCGATCTTGCCGAGCATCGCGCCGTGCTTGCCAATGATGATGGCCTTGTGGGATTCCTTCTCGCAGTAGACGTTGGCGTGAATCTCGGTGAGGGTGTCGCTCAGCTTCTGGATTCGCAGCATCTCCACGCCCACGCCGTGGGGGATCTCGTCGCGCAGGTTGTTGAGCGCCTTCTCGCGGATGATCTCCGCGCACATCACGCGCTCGGGCTGGTCGGTGATCATGTCGTCGGGGAAGTACTTCGGCCCCTCGGGCATGGCTTCGATGAGCTTGTCCCGCAGGAGTTCGATGTTTTCGCCGGTGCGGGCGGACACGGAGAAGATCTGGTCGAAATGGAAGCCGTTCAGCTCGGCGAGCTGGGGCATGAGCTTCTCCGGCGGCACGATGTCGATCTTGTTGACGGCGAGGAAGCGGGGGCAGTTCATGCGCTGGATGTCCTCCAGCACGGCGCGGTCGCCGCCGCCGATGCGCTGGCCGTCCACCACGGCGAGCACCGCGTCCACGCCCTCTCGAGCGTCGTCCGCGCTCTTCATCATGAATTCGCCCAGCTTGGTGCGGGGCTTGTGCAGGCCGGGGGTGTCCACGAACACGAGCTGCCAATCCTCCCCGGTGGCCACGCCCAGCAGCTTGTTGCGGGTGGTCTGCGGGTGGTTGGATACGATGGCGACCTTTTCGCCCACGATGCGGTTCATGATGCTCGATTTGCCCACGTTCGGGCGGCCCAGGATGGCCACAAAGCCCGAACGGAATTTCTTCTCGGAAGTATTGGTCGGCAAGTTGATTGGCTCCTTTGCTTTACTCTCGATTTAATACGTCCTCCGGCCCGAAGGATTCGGGGAGGAGGTCGCCCAGGGTTTTGACGGTGAAACTTCCGCCCACGCGGCCGGCGATCACCGGCATGTCCAGACTGACGGCGAATTCGCGCAGCACCTGGCGGCAGATGCCGCAGGGCCAGGCGGGTTCGTCCGCGGCGACGGCGATGGCCGCGAATCGCCGCGCGCCGGCGGCGATGGCGCATCCCGCCGCGCAGCGCTCGGCGCAGATCGTCGCGCCCAAGGAGGCGTTTTCAAAGTTGCACCCCTGGAACGTGCGGCCGTCCTCGGTCAGGATGCACGCGCCTACATGAAACTTGGAGTAGGGTGCGTAGGAATTTACATGGACCTCGCAGGCCAGATTGAAGAGCTCCTGATGCGTCATGCGGATTCCTCCCTTCGGATCGCGCCAGAGTTGGAGCGCGGCCATGGCGCGCTTCTCCATGGCGCGCATGGCGCGTCGATCGGTTTCGGTCATGTGGTCGTAGCCCATCAGGTGGAAAGCTGAATGGGCGGTGAGGTAGCCCAGCTCGCGCTGCACCGAGTGCCCCAGCTCCGCCGCCTGTTCCCGCGCGCGGTCCAGGTTGAGCGCACAGTCGCCCAGATTGACCGCGCCGAGGGACGGGTCGTACTCCCGGCGCAGCCGCTTCGCGTTGTCGCGCGCGGTCGTGCCCGCCGGATAGCGCACCGTGGGAAAGGAGAGCACGTCGGTGACCTGATCGACGCCGCGCTGTTCGCGGTTCAGCGCGCGGATGGTCTCGCCGTCCACCACGCGCACCGCGAAGCACGCGCCGGAGATTCCCTCCAACTCCATGCAGGCGTCGGCCACGCGGCTGAGAAACGTTTCGAGGCCGCCGGGGTCGCCCGGAACCTCCCACTGCAGATCAATCGGCATTGCCATCCCCCTCGGCGGCCGCCTGCGTCGCGCCGGCCTGGGCCGGCGCCTCCGGGGCGGGAGTCTCCCGCGCGGGCTGCGCCTCGGCGGGGGCATCCTTCGCATCCGCCTCAGGCGCGGCTTCGCCCTCCCGGGCCGGAGCCGGAATATCCGGGTATTCGATGCGCTCGTGGAACACACCGGCGAGCACCGTGCAGAAGGTGGAGCAGATGCGGTCGAGGTCGCTGAAGGTCAGCGCGGAATCGTTGAGCTGGCCGTCGTTGAGCTTCTCGCGCACCAGCTTGCGGATCAGCTGTTCCATGCGCTCGGAGGTGGGATTCGTGAGCGTGCGCGTGGCGGCCTCGATGGTGTCGGCCAGCATGACCACCGCCGCCTCCTTGCTGCGGGGGCGCGGACCCTCGTAGCGGAAGGAGGACGCGTCCACGTCCTCGCCGTAGAGCTTGGACGCCTTGTCGTAGAAGTAGATCGCCACGCCGTCGCCGTGGTGCTGGCGGATGATGTCGATCACCTCGGGCGGGAGCTTCTCCTTGACCGCCATCTGCGCGCCGTCGCGGGGATGGGCGGTGAGAATCGCCGCGGACACGCGGGGATCGGCCCGGTCGTGGGGGTTGTCGCTGCCGATTTGGTTCTCCTTGAAGTACATGGGGCGCTTGAGCTTGCCCACGTCGTGGTAGTAGGCGCCCACGCGGGCGAGCAGGCCGTTGCCGCCCACCGCCTCCGCGCCGGCCTCCGCCAGATTGGCGACGATGATCGAGTGGTGATAGGTGCCGGGCGCCTCCATCAGCAGGCGGCGCAGCAGCGGCTGGTTGGGGTTCGAAAGTTCGATGAGCTTGGCGCTGGTGGCCAGATTGAACACCCACTCCAGCAGTGTCTGCAGGCCGATGGCCAGTACCGCACTGAACACGCCGCCGCCCATCGACCAGCAGGCGTTGAGCAGCGATTCGCGCATGTTCGCGCTGGCGACCAGGCCCACAGAGAAGGTGAGCAGGAAGTTGCTCAGCGCCACGGCGAAGCCCGCCAGCAGCGCGCCGCTGCGCAGGCGCTTGCGGGAGAGCACGAGGCTCGCCACCGGCCCGGAGGCGAAGGAGATCAGCAGAATCGCGAACATCTGCATGGAGAAGAGCCCGTCGGCCGAAACCAGCATGGAGACGAGCAGGCTCAGCACCGCGTTGACGAACAGCGCGGTCTTGGCGTCGATCAGCGTAGTGATGAGAATCGCGGCCAGCGCCACGGGCATCAGGTAGGTATTCAGCCCTCGCACCAGCAGCGATATGGCGACCTCGAGCACCAGGATCAGGCAGAGCAGCAGCAGCTTGCGCGGGTCGCGCAGCATGGCGGGCCGGAACTGGCGCAGATACAGGCAGATCAGCGCGCACATCGCCAGCACCAGCAGCGCCAGGCCGCCCAGCAGCGGCAGATCCATCGCGTTGTCGGCCAGCAGGCCGAGATTCGCGATCATCTGGTACTGCGCCTCCGAGACGATCTCGCCCTGGCGCACGATGACCTCGCGCTTGACCAGCATCTCCGGCTCCACGGCGTCCCGGGCGCGCTGACGGTTTTCCTCGGTGATCTCGGTGTCGATCAGCATGTTGGGCCGGATGGTCGCGCGCAGCACCTCGGAGAAGGCGTTCACCGCGCCGGCGGGGTAGTTCTCGCCGATCAGGTCGCGGCTGATGCGCGTGACGGCGGCGGACTCCTGCCCCTCGGGCAGCGTGGAGTTGAGCGCCTCGCGCGCCTCGTTCAGGCAGGCGGCGGAGAGCTTCTCCAACACGTCCGGCTCCGTGGCGAGCAGCCCGGAGAGCATGTCCTGCGTGAGCTCCGCCGGGGAGCGCCGGTTGAACGCCGAGAGCGTCTCCTCGGTGATCTCGTCCTCGACCTGTCCGGCGAACTCAGCGCGCAGCGCGAGCAGCTTCTGCATCGCGTCGTCCACGCTCTCCAATACGGCGGTATTGATGCTGTGGTCGGCGCTGCGATAGCTGGGTTCCACCGCCTCCGCCGCCGCCTGGCGCTTGGCCTCGGTGGTCACCGTGTCCTCTACGTCCTTGGGGGCGTAGATGGTGATGGACGCGGGCTGGCCGACGTGGATGTCGTACTGCTCCGGGGCGATGCTGGCCCAGATCAGCATGAACAACAGAAGCACTGTCGCGCCGCAGATCGTCGCGCAGCGCACGGCCACGCTCAGCCGCCTGTCCTTCGGTTCCGTTCGCTTGTTCATTGTGCTTCACCTCTATACCCGGCGCGGATTGTCCCTCCGCTCGCCGCGCTGGGCGTACTTCTCGTATGCGCGCACGATGGCCTGCACCAGCTCGTGGCGCACCACGTCGCGATGCGTGAGCTTCACGATGCCGATGTCCTCCACGCCCCGGAGCACCTCGAGCGCCTCCACCAGGCCGCTCTTCTTGCCCGCGGGTAGGTCGATTTGCGTCACGTCGCCGGTGATGACCATCTTCGAGCCCATGCCCATGCGGGTGAGGAACATCTTCATCTGCTCGGAGGTGGTGTTCTGGGCCTCGTCCAGTATGATGAACGCGTCGTTGAGCGTCCGGCCGCGCATGTAGGCCAAGGGCGCGACCTCGATGGCGCCGCGCTCTACGAGCCGCTGATAGGCCTCGAGCCCCAGCATCTCGTGCAGCGCGTCGTAGAGCGGACGCAGGTAGGGATCCACCTTTTGCGCCAGATCACCCGGCAGGAAGCCCAGTTTCTCTCCGGCCTCCACCGCGGGGCGGGTGAGGATGATGCGCTCGATCTCCTTGTTCTTCATGGCCACCACCGCCATGGCGATGGCCAGGTAGGTCTTGCCCGTGCCCGCCGGCCCCACGGCGAAGGTGCAGGTGTTGGCCTTGATGGCGTCCACGTAGGCGCGCTGGCCCAGCGTCTTGCACTTCACCTGCCGGCCCCGGCTGGTGATGGCGATCACGTCGCGCATGATCTCGCCGATGCGGTCGGCGTTGCCCTCCTCGGCCAAGCCGATGGCGTAGCGGATGCGCGTGCGGTCCACGGCGTCGCCCCGGCGGATGATCTCGCTCATCTTCTCCAGCGTCAGCCGCGCGAGCTCCACCTTGCCGGGGTCGCCCGTGAGCGTCACTTCGCCGCTGCCGGCCTGAATGTCCACGCCCAGCTCCTCCCGGAACAGGGCGATGTTCTCCTCCCGCAGCCCGAACAGCCCGATGAATTCCTCCGGGGATTCGATGGGCATGCGGACCGTGGCTTCGCGTACCTGGTTCTCCAAGCTCTGCAGACCTCCTCAATTCAGGGCATCCCGCGTGACGGCGATGTCGGTGGTAATTTCGTAAACCGCGCGGACGCGCAGGGTATTGCCTTCCACCTCCGCGTCCGTCCACATTTCGGCCAGCTCCCAGCGAACGCCGTCCCGCGCAAGTCGCGCGCGCGCGTCCGCTTCGGCCAGCGAAATCAGGCGGGCCTTCAGCTGCTCCCGATCCGCCTCGACGCGGACGGGGGCAGTCTCGTAGTGTGCGCGGCGACAGATTTCCAGCGGCAGAAACAGCCCGCCCACGGGCAATAATTGCGTCTCGACCTGCTCCGAGGCGAAGCTTTCGCACTCCTGCAGGGGAAGCGAGAAACCCAGCAGCCGCAGCGCGCTCTCGACGCGCGCCGCGCCCGTGCGGCGCAGCCGCGTTTCCGCCAGCGCGCCCTCGGCGCGGCCCTCGTACCAGCAGCGGGCCGTCACTTCGCCCAGCGCGCCCACGGGGGTCGTCTCCTCCTTGGTGAGATCCTCCTCGCCGCGAATCAGGAGCTGCCCCGCGCGCACGGTGTCGCCCGGCTGCACGGCGGCGTGACCCGAGCGCACCGTGACGGACTCGACCACGCCGTCCCGGGCGGCCACGAGGTCGCGGGCGTAGCCCAGATCGTATACCTTCGGCGCGGGCACCTCCGGCGAAGCCTCCACCAGCAAACGCACGCCCTGGCAGCGCACGCCCACGAAGCTGTAATCGCCGGCCTCCGCCAGCAGTTCGCTCTGCAACAGCTCCGCGTCCACTCGAGAGGCGGGCATGCCCACGGCGACGCCGTTCTCCTCCAGACACGCGCGGATGGCGCGCTCGTCGCCCAGCGCGGCGCTCGGGCCGGTGAAGGATACGTCCACCAGCCAGACGCGGCTGAGGAACAGCGCGCAGCACAGCGCGCAGAGCGCGAGCCCCGGAGCGAGCGTCCACCGGCGGCGCAGCGCGTCGGCGAGCGCCGCCCAGCCGCCCCGGCGCAGCACGCGGCAATCGAGCCAGAAGCGCTCGCAGAGCTTTTGCAGGATCGCCGCGCTGCGCTCGTCCGCGTCCACGAGGATCGCCCTCGGTCCGGCGCGGCGAACGCGGGCGAAGCGCGCGCCTTCCCGCAGCGCGCGCTGAATCAGCTTCTCCAGCAGCGAACCTTCGACGCGCAGGCGGATGTCACGATTCATGCTCCGCCTCCGCGCACGGGAGCTTGACGTCCCGGATGGAGCCCTCGATCACCAGCGCATCCCGGCGCACCTGCGAGAGGGTCAGACCGCTTCCACACACCTCCACGCAGCCGCAGCGCGTGTCGAGCGCGATGCGCTCGGCGGTGAATTCCCGTATGCCATGGTAGTTTTCCACCAGCAGCGAGCGGTTGCCAATGGACGTGACGCGCGGCGTGCGCTCGGACAGGTCGCACAGCCACTCCAGCGCGGGCGCGCTCACGCCGCCTCGACGCCTGACGGTTTTCATTCGATCACCCCGCAGAACCAGACTGATTCACGATATGCGCGGGGACCGCCGATCCGAACCGCCGCACCGGGGCGCGATGAAATTTATCCAACTATATTATACACGATGGGCGGGTATAAATGCAAGATGCGGAAGAAATATGTGCGGCGCTTCGTTGCGAAGTCCGCGCGCGATGTGATATAATGAGGGCTCAGAGGAGGGATGGGCATGCGGCTGGGGACGCTGGAGCTGGAGCCTGGCGCGGGGCTCTCGCCGATGGCGGGGGTCACCGACGCGGCCATGCGGCTGCTCTGCCGCGCGCAGGGCGCGGCGTGGAGCGTCAGCGAGATGCTCTCGGCCAAGGGCTGGATCTATTCCCAGGGCAAGAATCGCGAGGCGCGGGAGCTGCTCGCGCGGCTGCCGGGCGAGGGCGTCGCAGGCCTGCAGCTCTTTGGCAGGGAGCCGGAGCTGATGGCCGAGGCCGCGCGGATGCTGGCGGGCGCGGGCTTCGATTTCTTCGATCTGAACTTCGGCTGCCCGGCGCCCAAGATCACCGGCAACGGCGAGGGCAGCGCGCTGATGCGCGAGCCGGAGCTGATCGGGCGCATCGTGCGCGCCGTGGCGGACGCGGCGGATCGCCCCGTGACGGTCAAGATCCGCGCGGGCTGGGACGAGCGCTCGGTCAACGCGGTCGAGGTCGCGAAGATCTGCGAGCAGGCGGGCGCGGCGGCGGTCGCCGTGCACGGCCGAACGCGCGCGCAGCAGTACGCCGGGCGCGCGGACTGGGGAGTCATCCGCGAAGTGAAGCGGAGCGTGGCGATTCCGGTGATCGGAAACGGCGACGTGAAGAGCGGTGCGGACGCGCTGCGGATGCTGGACGAGACGGGCTGCGACGGCGTGCTCGTGGGCCGCGCGGCGCAGGGCAACCCGTGGATCTTCCGGGAGATCCGCGCGGCGATGGCGGGGAAGGAAGCTCCCGCGCCGACGGGCGCGGAGCGCGTCGAAATGGCACTGCGCCACTTTGAGCTGGAGTTGACGCTGCACGGCGAGAAGGGCGGAGTGCTCGAGATGCGCAAGCACATCGGCTGGTACGCGCACGGCATGCGCGGCGCGGCGAAGTTCCGGGAGCGCGTGAACCGCATGGAGCGCCCGGGGGACGTGCGCGCGGCGCTGACGGAGTTCGCGCGGGAGGCGGAAGCGGAGTGAAGCGGCTGATTTTGATCGCCGGGCCGATGGGCGTGGGCAAGACGGCGGTGGGCCGGGCGCTGCAGGCGCGCCTGTCGGGGTGCGCATTCCTCGACGGCGACTGGTGCTGGGACATCCGGCCGTTCGCAGTCAGCGCGGAGACGAAGGCGATGGTTCTGGACAACATTCGCCACATGCTGAACGGCTTTCTGCGCTGCGGCGCCGTGGAGAATGTCGTATTTTGCTGGGTGATGCACGAGCAGGAGATCGTCGACGCGGTGCTCGGCGGCCTGGAACTGGATGGAGTGGAGGTATGGCGCTTTGCGCTGCTCGCGAGTCCGGCGGCGCTGCGTGCGCGGATCGACGCGGATGTGGCGCGGGGCGTTCGAACGCCGGACGTGCTGCGGCGAAGCCTGGAGTATTTGCCGAAATACGCCGCGCTGGACGCGCGGAAAGTGGATACGACCCGCCTGCGCGTGGAGGAAGCCGCGGAGGAAATCCTGACCCAGATCATGGAAAAGCGATGAATAAAAAAACGCGCGGCTCCGTCGATTGTTCACGACGGAGCCGCGCACAGACTGTCAAAAAGCAGCCGCAGGACAGCCTGTTCAATCAAATCCGGCGGCATGTACGTCGGATTTGGTTTTTGTCGGAGTGAAACGCAGACAAAAACAGTACCTGCAGTCAGGTTTCCGCCCGGAATTTCGTGAGAAATTCAGGAAACCGCAGTCCACTTCTACGGCGACTTGGTCAAATCTTCGATTTGACCAAGTCGGTCTGCCCTTCAGGGCAGACTTGGAAACCCAACGGGTTTCCAACCTCCGCGCGGGAAATCCTCAGATTTCCCGCGCGAATTTTTACGCCTTCTTGACCTTCGGTCCCTTGGGAGTGTCCTCGATGACGTAGCCCTTCGCCAGCACCTCGGCGCGGATGCGGTCGGCCTCGGCGAAGTCCTTCGCCTTCTTGGCGTCGGTGCGGGCCTGCACCAGCGCCTTGATGTCCTCGGGCGTGGCGTCGTACTCCTTGGAGAGCAGGCCCAGCACGTCGGTCATCACGGCGAGGTTCTTCAGGCCCTGCTCCAGCGCCTCGCGACAGGGGGAGTTGGAATCGGCCAGGGTGGTGTTCATGTCGCGCACGTATTCGAATACCACGCCCAGCGCGTCGGCGGTGTTCAGATCGTCGCACATGGCGTCGTCGAAGCGATCGACGGCCTGCTTGGCGCGCTCCACGAACGCGGCCTCGGCCTCGTTCATCTCGCGCTCCGGCGCGCTGTCGAGCAGGAAGATGGCGTTGTTGCGGGCGGTGTACATGCGGTCCAGCGAGTTCTTCGCCGAGAGCACCAGATCCCGGGAGAAGTTGATCGGGCTCCGGTAGTGGGCCGAGAGCAGGAACATGCGCACGGCCTCCAGGTCGTACTCCCTGGCGATGTCGCGCACGGTGAAAAAGTTGCCCGCCGATTTGGACATCTTCTTGTTGTCCACGTTGATGTGGCCGTTGTGCATCCAATACTTGGCGAAGGGCTTGCCCGTCGCGCCCTCGGACTGGGCGATCTCGTTCTCGTGGTGGGGGAAGATCAGATCCACGCCGCCGCAGTGGATGTCGAAGGTCTCGCCCAGGTACTTCATGCTCATGGCCGAGCACTCGATGTGCCAGCCGGGGCGGCCCATGCCCCAGGGAGACTTCCAGGCCGGCTCGCCGGGCTTCTGCCCCTTCCACAGCGCGAAGTCCATCGGGTGGCGCTTGATGTCGCCCACCTCCACGCGCGCGCCGTGCTCCAAATCGTCCAGGTTCTGGCCGATGAGCTTGCCGTAGTTGGCGCGCCAGGCCTGGGTGTCGAAGTACACGTCGCCCTCGCCGGCGGTGTAGGCCAATCCCTTGGCCTCGAGCTGCTTGATGAGCTTGATGATCTCGCCGATGTGTTTGGTGGCGCGGGGGTGCACGTCCGCGGGCCGCACGCCCAGCGCCGCCGCGTCCACGAAGTATTCGGCGATGTACTTCTCCGCGATGGCGTCCACGGTGGTGCCCTCCTCGTTGGCGCGGCGGATCATCTTGTCGTCGATGTCGGTGAAGTTCTGCACGAAAGTCACGTCGTAGCCCAGGTGCACCAGGAAGCGGCGCAGCGTGTCAAAGATCACGAAGGGCCGGGCGTTGCCGATGTGGAAGTAGTTGTAGACCGTCGGGCCGCAGGCGTAGATGCCCACCTTGCCCTCATGCACGGGCACGAGCGGCTCCTTCTTCCGGCCGAGGGTGTTGTAGATGTACATGGTCTTCATAAAATCCGCACCTCCATAAATAAAAGCCGCGCCCGTCAGAGGCGCAGCTCCACTCTGCAATCTGCTCGTTTTCAGCGCTATCGGGCCGTCCCGCCTCCGATTGGGGAGGATGCTCCCAGGCGCACTTCGGCGGCTCCTTCGCCGCGCGCGCTCTCAGCCGACGGCACGCGCTCTCTTGGGCGGGTATCCGCGTACTCTTCCCGTTCGTCGCAAGCTGATTTTATCACATGGGGCTGTTCCTGTCAAGGGATTCCACGTCCCCGCCGAGCAGCATTTCTGTTGGCGTCAATCATAGGTAACAGCGAGGGAGGGAGCTGTCAAGGGAAAGGGTGGAGATTTTCCGGCAGGGG
>CANQEW010000043.1 GCA_947596085.1 uncultured Clostridia bacterium
CCCCTGCCGGAAAATCTCCACCCTTTCCCTTGACAGCCCCCTCCCTCGCTGTTACCTATGATTGACGCCAACAGAACCAGCACTGGACTTTCTTGGGAAATGTCAATAGTAAATGCGAAAAAAAGCTAAAAAAATTTATTAGGGCCGGAAAACGGCCGCCAGATGCTCCCGAAATACGGCTCCGGCGCTCATAAACTGGAGGATTTTCCGGGGGTAGCGGTTCACCCAGACCTCGATCGCGGCCACCTCCTCGGGCGTCAGCGCCTCGAAGCTCGTGCCCTTTGGGAGAAAGCGCCGGATCAGCTTGTTCGCGTTTTCGTTGCTGCCGCGCTCGTATGCGCTGTATGGGTGGCAGTAGAACGCTTTCGTTCGGTTGCCCTGCCCGGTGCAGCTGCGCTCGATGCCGGGGCAGTCGGAGAACTCGGTGCCATTGTCGCAGGTGATCGACTGGAAGATCGTCGAGAAGGCCGGGCCGCACGCTCGCTCCAGCTCGTCGAGGGCCTGCACCACGCTGGCCGCGCTCTTATCCTCCAGCAGCCGCACCACTTCGCCGCGGCTCTTGCGCTCCGTGAGGACGAGCAGCGCCTTCTTTGAGGGGCGGGCCGAGACGATCGTGTCCATTTCCCAGTGCCCGAAGGTGTCGCGCTTCTCGATCTCCTCCGGGCGCTTTTCTATGCTTTCGCCCTTTGGCGGCCGCGCCGCTCGCTTCACCTTTCTGTATGCCCGTTTGCGCGTCCCCTTCACCGGGAGGTCGCGGTTCGAGAGCCGGAGAAATATCCCTTTGTCGATATAGCTGTAAAGCGTATTCACCGAGATCGTGGTGTCGAAGTGGAGCGCCTGCGCCCGTATTTCGCCGAGGACGGCCGCGGGGCTGTACTTCTCGTCCGCGATCTTGGTCTCGATGTGCCGGGCGAGCCGGTGATCCTTGCCGATTTTGAGCTGCGGGCCCTTCGCTTGGAGGTTCTGGCGGTAGCGGTCGTGGGCCATGTCCGGGCTATATCGCATTTCGGTGGTGTAGTCGCTGTTTAGGTGCTCATACTGCCCTCGGCCGATCTCCCGGTAGATGGTGGAAATATGCACGCCGAGGATCTCCGCGATCTCTTTCGGCTTTTTCCCGTCTCGCAGGTGCGCCTCGATGCGCAGCCGGTCGGTCTTGCTCAGATGCTTGAAACGCCTCATTTTCTGCCCCTCCTTTGTGGGTGAAAAAGGGGGCGGCCTTCGCCGTCCCCTCGTCTCATGCTCGCCTTCATCCCTCATACAGTGCCAGCAGATCCACGGTTTCCTGATCCGTCAGGATGTCCGAGAGCCTGCACTCCAGCGCGTTGCAGATGCGCAAAAGGGTGGCGAGCTGGGCCCGGTTGATGTCCTTCACGCCTTGCTCGTAATACTGATAAACGCGGAGATTCACGCCCGCGTCGGCGGCGAGCTGGGCCTGCGAGATCCCGGCGCGCTGCCTGCGCTCGCGGAGCTTTTCGTTTCTTGCCGTCATGGTCTCACCTCGCTTTGTGTCTGCATTATACACCTTTGGGTGTACAGTAGCAAGGGCAGAAAAAGGGCGCTTTTGTGATAAAAAAAGAGGGGGCGGTTTCCCGCCCTCATTCGCTTTCCAGCAGTGTGCAGATCGGCACGTCCAGCGCCTCGGAAAAGAAAATCAGTTCAAAGTCCGGCACGACGCGCTCGCCGGTCTCCACTCGGCTGATCGCCTTTTGATTGATATTCAGCCCCGCGAGCTGGAGCTTCGCTGCGAGCTGTTCCTGAGAGAGCCCCAGCGCCTCGCGGTGCTTTCGGATCGCCTGCCCGGAGGCGTTGCACCTGCCGCCGGTGTACTTGTAGAGCTTCACGCCCGGGCCCTCCTTTATTCCAAAGATGGGTAGCACCCACTTGACATTACCATGCCCGCGCGCCTATAATTATGCCAAAGATGACTAAAAGCGAAAAAACGCAAAAATAAACGGGGGTGTCAATATGTTGCCCGAGCGTGGAGCCTTTGGCGGGTTTTGTAACTACGGGGTGTTCTGGGTGGAGGGAAAAGACGCAGAGACGGGGAAGAAAAAGCTGCGCAAACTGTACGCCGTGAGTGAGGCCGCGGCAGCGCGCGGCGCGGTGGCGGCCGGGTGCGTCGCTCCGTTCACGATGCGCGCGGAGCGGCTCGGGCCGCCGACGGAGAAGCAGCTGGGCTATCTGCGGGATCTGGGCGTGGAAGTGCCCGAGGATTGCACGCAGGTGGACGCCAGCGCGCTGATCCGGCGGGCAGAGTCCGCAAACGCCGAGGATCCCACGCCGGGGCTGCTCGCCTATGCCGAGGACTGCTGGGTGTGCTTCTCGCGCCTGTCGTGCGAGGCCGAGCTGCTGGAGCGCATGGTGGCGCAGTTGTTCCAGCGGGAGCGGTCGATTCTGTTCGCCCATGCGGTGTGCGCCCATGTGAACGGCGCGCGGCTCGGGGATCCCCGGGCAGACGAACGGTTTCCGGCCTTCGAGCGATTCGCGGGCGAGGCAGCCGAAGATCCGGCGCTGTGGAAGTCGATCGAGCAGCGCCCGGCGTGGGAATACCTGACGCCCGGCCACAATACAAAAGCATACAAGGCGGCGCTGCGCTGCCTGTGAGCACAAAAAACGAGCCCGGCGGGCGTGCTGCCCCCGGGCTCTCGCTATGCGCATTTATTCGTCGTCCACCACGTCGTAGACGGGCTCCTCGCTGTCCTCAGTCTGCACTTCGACGATCTTCGGAGTGCTGCACGGCGGCTTTGCGGCGGCCGCGTCGGGCGCGGGATCCGGCGTTTCGTCCTCCTCTACCAGCTCCAGATCGAAATCGGCCTCAGTCAGCAGCCGCACGGTCTCGGGCGTCTTATCCTCCCGGCAGAGCTGCTCGATCTTGGTCGTGATCCATGCGTCGAAATCGCCGTAGAGCTCCACGAGGGCGTCCACCACGGTGTCGCCCAGAATATTGTATACCATGCTCTTGGCCTTGTTGAACGCTTCGACCTGCTTCTCCTTGGTGAACGCGCCCTCCGCTTTGAGGGCGTCCACGAACGTCTGCGCGACGTAGGTCACGGACTGGATCACGGCCTCGGTCGCCATGTCCATGTATTTGCCGAGCAGCTCGCTGTCGGTGGCCGCTTTGAGCTCCTTCGAGCCGCGGCGAAGGTAGGCCGCGAGGAACGCCACCGCGGCGGTGATCACGAGGTAGAGAAGCGGGCGCGCCGCCTCGATGATGTTGTTTATAATCTCATTCATTGTTGTGTCCTCCTCACTTGGTCACTTTGTCCGCGTCCACCCAGCCGTAGACGGTGGACTGCTTGTCGGTATGCACTACATGGAAGGGGTGCGGCTTTCCCTTGGCGATCCGCGTCACTCTCGCCGGGCCCGCCTTCGGCTTTGCCGAGGGCGAGGCGGCGTCGGAGCTCTTGTAATGCGGGCCGCCCGCGAACTGCACGACGTCCCCCACGGCGATCTCGGCGGGCTGCGCCGGAGCGGCCGGAGTCTCCGTGCCGCCCACGTCGGCGGCGTCCACCCAGCCGTAGACGGTGGAGCCGGAGCCACTGACGGCGATCAGGTGGTATGGATGTTTTCCCTCTGGCCGGATCGCCGTCACCTTCGCGGGGCCGGGCTTGCAGCTCGGGCCGCTGGCCGCGTTCATGTTGGTGTAGTGCTTGGAGCCGGTAAACTGCACCACGTCGCCCACCTTGATGCCCGATGGCGCGCCGGAGCTGTCCTCGGGGGCTGCGGTGCCGCCGGGGTTGCTCGCGGGCGGCGTCTGGGGCGTTTGCGTGGTCGCGGCGCTGGCGTAGTCCGGCAGGCCGAAGCCGCGGATCCCTTTCGCGTTGACGGCGATCGTGCGGTAGCCCACCGCGTCGGACTTGTTGCCCTCGATCACCTTGATGCTGGAGCCGCTGACGCTCACCACAATGCCGACGTGATCGCTCCAGCCGGTGTCGTCGCCCTTGCCGCTGTCGTCCCAGTCGTAGAAAATGACGTCGCCCGGGCTCGGGACGTGGGCGTCGTTTTCCTGCCACCGGCCGAGCTTTTTATACAGCTCGATCATGCGCTCGCAGCCGCACTCGGTCGGCATGATCGCGGTCAGCTCGCAGAGGATGGAGACGGCAGAGACGAACGTCGCGCACCATGCCACCGTATAGGGCATTTTATAGCCCCGCGCGAGCGGCTTGTGGCTGTTATAGATGTCGATGATCTTCTTGTGGCTGCCGTCGGACTCCTTGCAGCCGAGATAGCCCACGGCCGTGCTGACGACCTTTTGCCGGAGCTGCTGCTCGCTGATGCCTGCGGGAGCTTCGGGCTGCGCGCTGGTGCCCGGGGCGGCAGCGCTGCCCGCGTAGCCGTTGAGCCCCTTCGACTTGATCAGCGCCTCGAAGTCCACGAACGCGGTGTCCAGATCCACGCCGCCGGAGATCCCGGCCACGCGGCCCGAGTCGGAGCTCTGCCACATGGTGAAGGCGTGGCCGCTGTACGTGGGCGCGGCAGCCCACTGAGCGAGCCAGAAATCGTAGGACGAGAGCGCCGCCATGTCCAGCCGGTTGCGCGCCCAGTCCGCGTTGGAGTAGAAGCTGGCGTAATAGCCCGCGGCCTCCAGCGCAGCGCAGAACGTCCGCACCATTTCCGTGAGCGTAGCCTTTCCGAGCCCACGCTGGGTGCTGTCCTCGATGTCGAAGGCGATCGGGTAGAGGATCCGGCCCCGGTACTTTGCGAGCTGCTCGATCACGAACGCGGCCTCCTTCTTCACCGCTTCGACGGTCAGCGCATAGCTGTAAAAGTACACGCCGACGGCCACGCCCGTAGCCAGCGCGCCCTCCACATTCTTCTCAAAATAGGGGTCAATGGTGCCGCCGGTGCCCGCCTTGCTGCCATAGCCCAGCCGGATCATGGCGAACTTCACGCCGTCCCCGGCCACCTTCGGCCAGTCGATCGAGCCCTGCCACTTGGAGACGTCGATCCCCTTGATCTTGGTGCTCATAGGTTTGTCCCTCCCTTTCAGTCGTTGAAGTTGTGCGCCTCCGGCTTGATACCGTTTAGCGCCATGAGCTTGATCTTGTTCTCGGCTTTCGCCTTGGCATAATAAAATCCCGTGCCGGTCGCCATTTCAGCGAATACGGCCGGGATGAGGTACGCCAGCACCGAGGTGTCCATAGTTACGGCCACCACCCAGCACGAGAAGCCGGTGATCGCCAGCGTGACGGCGCTCACGCCCACAAAAATGACCTTTGAAAATTCGAGCTTTTTCTTCGCCGCAGCTGCTTCGCGCAGCTGTTTGTTCTGCCGCCGGAGCTTCTTGTTCTCCGCGGTGAGGCGCTGGAGCTCGTCGTCTCGTTCGGTCTGGGCGGCCATGTCCTCGCCGCTCTGTGCGTATTCTCCGCGCATGCGATCACCTCCTCAGTCCAGCATAGCCTCCAGCCCACGCCGGGACAAAAAATCCTTTTGCTTGTGCTTGACCTTCTCCGCGTACTCCAGCGCGGCGTGCATGTCGCCGTTGCAGTGCGCGTCCGGGATCCGCTGCACGGCCTTCGCCGTGGCCTCCCCGAGTGAGATCGAGGCGTTCACGGCTTGAATAAGCAAGAGCTCATGCTCCACTCGGTCGGCCTCGCGTTTATCCTGATCGGCGCGCCGCGCGCGCTCCTCCTCCTCCCGCTTCTTCGCCTGCTTCTGGAGCTTCTGCTCGATCGCCCAGAAACAAAAGCCGGTGATCGCCGAGGGTATGCTGGCGGCGATCAGGATCGTGGTCACTGTTTCCATGTCTCCACCTCCCATGACGGCACGCCGCCGTCTTTGCGTTTGAATGTGATATTATTTTCGATCCACTTCTGGAGCCCGTGGGTCGCGCAGTGGCCCAGCATGCCGAAATAGCTTTGCATGGTGGCGTCCACGGCGTCGAAGTCGATCAGCCCGGCCTCGTACTCCTTGGCGATATACCGCATGCGGGCCTTCATCTTGCGGACGGCGAGGCGCGTCGGTTTGCGGTAGCCCGGAAAAATCCGGCAGCCCACGAACGTGATCCCGCGCTTTACGAGCCCGATCGTGGTCTTGCTATTGAGTTCGAGGTGCAGCACGGCTCGCAAATACTCCTCGATCTCCGCGTGCCACTTGTGCAGCGTCGCGGCCGAGGGATGCAGCAGCACCATGTCGTCCATGTAGCGGACATAAAAGTGCGCGTGCAGCTCGTGCTTTATGTACTGATCCAGCTCGTTGAGGCACACGTTTGCGAGCAGCTGGCTGGTGAGGTTCCCGATCGGCATGCCTACGGTAAACAACCGCTCGGCGGGCGGCACTTCGTCCGCGCTCAGCCCGGGCGGCAGCCCGAAGGGCGTATGGTCGCAGCATACGATCGTCCGCATGAGCCAGAGCAGGCCCTCCTCGTCGGGATATTTCCGCGCTAAAATACCGAGCAGCACCTCATGGTCTACTCGGTAAAAATATTTGGAAATATCGAGTTTCAAATAACGCCACGGCTCGGCCTTGCGATCCGCGAGCGTGCTCCAGTATTGCAGCCGATCGGCGGCTCTGGTGGTGCCCTTGCCTACGCGGCAGCCGTATGAGTGATAGATCATGCCGTTGTCCAGTTCGCGGTTAATTTGCAGGTATATGGCCCACTGCACCACGCGATCCCGAAAACCCAGCGCCATGATCAGCCGCCGCTTCGGCTCGCTGACATAAAACTGCCGGTAGCGGCCCACCTGATAGGTGCGCCACATGAGGTCGTTCTGTATGCCGATCAGGTTCTCCTCTAGGTTCGCAGCGAAGGCGGTCACGTCGTCCCGAAACCACTTTTCGTTCGCCGCCTCGTGGTAGGCGTTGAGAAGGTTTTCCCATGAGTAGATCCGCTCCAGAACAGAAGGCCGCGCTGTTTCGCCCATGCCCTCGCTCCTTCCATGTGTAGAATAATGGCCCGCGTGTGTCAATCCTCGAAACGTGCGCGCACCGGCGGCCGCCACGCCGTCGGGCCCGTCCGCTCTCTCCCCGCGTTGCGGGATCGGCCAGACTGCGCGGTGTGCTCGCCGCTCCCGGTGGCCTCCACCGGCGAGCCGCGCGAGCGTTCATCTTTGGCTTTTTCAGCCGGGAGATACACCCCTTTTGCCTTGATGTTCCCGCCGAGCCATGACTCGCGGGCATAAACGAAAAGGCAAGAGCGGGCCGGAAACCGATGTTCGTGTTGACGTTGCCACGCGAGTTGTTGCCGTTGAGGTAGAACACGCCCGCGTTCGTGCCGTTGTTCCAGTTGCCCCCGCGATACACGCAGCGCCCCCTTTTATCTTGGCATATCCCCCCGGCGCGTCACTCGTTCGACTTCTTCCAGCCGCCGAGCATGCGCCCGATCTCGTTTAGCTCTTTGCTCCAGACGTCATGCAGCCCGGGAGAAATGAGCCGATCCTCCGGCGAGACGGCCGTGTCCACCAGAGAGCGCAGTACGTCCAGCTTTATGTCCATGCGGTCTTGCAGGCGCTCCCGCGCAGATCCGCGCAGGTGATTCGCCTCGACGCAGAGCTCCAGCATGTCCATAAATGCGGCCGTCATGTGCTTGCGGTACTCGTATTTCTCGGGCTTGCGCATGTTTGCGGTGCGCTCGCCCACTCGGATCATGGAGCGGACGATCCGCTGCCGTAGCTTTAGCGTGTCCATGGTAGCTGCTCCTTTTATGGCCGGGGGCGGCCTTGGGGGCCGCCCCTTCCAGATTTTCAGATTTCCAGATTAACCGATTACCTCGGGAATATAAGCGGGCCGGAAACCGATGTCCGTGCCGACGCCGCCACGCGAGCTGTCGCCGCCGAGGCAGAACACGCCCGCGCCCGCGCCGTAGTTCCAGTCGCCCCCGCGATACACGCAGCGCTCGGCCTGCCGGTTGTTGAGCCAGAAATAATCGCCGCTGTAGTCGGCCTCTTCGGCCTCCTTGTCGGGCAGCAGCGCCAGCGCGCGGAGCAGCACCTGCGCGGCCTCGCACACCGACTCGGCGGCCTTGACCTTGCCGAAGGCGCAGCCGCGGCTCTCGTCCACGGAGGACTGCACGTTGGTGGTGAACTGCCACGCGCTCTCCACATAGTCGAGCCGGATCGTCTCGCCGGTCAGCTTCGGGGAGCCGTCGGTGGTCTTGTTCTCGGGCTCGACAAGCGAGCCGTCGTTGGCGTTGATCGCCTTCCAGAGCTGGCTCGTGGCGTTCTGCGGGTTGTCGGGATCCGCGGCGTTGTTGTTGGGGAGGATCTGGAGCTCGCCCCACACGAAACGGATGCCGCCTTGCCACTCCCAGACGTTGCCGTTCATATCCCAGACGCCGGAGAGGGTGCCGTCGTGGCTCCACGTCACGGGGCCGGTGCCGGTGGCGACGTGGGCGATCTTGCCCCTGTTCGCCTCGTCCGTGCAGTAGGTCGTCGGGATCGCCTTGTAGTTGCTCTCGCTGGTGTCCTTGCCGAAGTTGTTGTTTCCCTTCGGCATGAAACCGTTTTTCTTGCACCAGAGCGCGATCGCCGCCCATTCGGCGTTGGTGCTCAGGTGCCAGCCGTGGCCCTTGGCCTCGCAGCGCGCCCGGGCGTCGTCGAAGTTGATGCTCGCGGTCGGATCCTCGCCGGGCAGGCTGTACGCCACCGCGTTGTAGACGTGGGCCTGATACTTGCCATACCAGAAGCCCGCGATCTGCTGGCCGTTGACGATAAACGCCGGATGGGTCGAGTCGTTGCCGCCGGTCAGCACGTCGCTGTTCCTGAACGCCGGAATGTATACCAGCACGGAGGGCAGATCGGTGTCGTCCACCTGCACGGTGTTATTCGGGCAGATCATTTTGACGGCCAGAGAAGTGAGGTCAAAATTCGCCATTGTCTTGTGCTCCTTTCTTTAGTCGATGCTCCAGAGGATCAGCACCACCGCCGACATGTCGATCGGCAGCTGCACGCGGGAGGTGGTGGCCTCCTCGCCTTCGCCCTCGGTGGTCTCCTCGTACTGCGCGGCCGGGATCTCGATCTGGGCCACATAGCGGCCGTTCGGCTGCGTGCCGAGCATGAGATCGCCGACGCGGTTCCTGCACACGTCCAGCGTGCGCGGCTCGTCGGTCTGGTACTTGCTCACCTTGACGCTGAGCGCGTCGTCGTCGAAGCTGAGACGCTCGCCGTCCTGCTCCCACTGGATCTTCTCGCCGGTGTTCTTTTCGACCACCTGCACCGCCTTGGTCTTGCTCATGGGTTACATACCTCCTTGCACTTTTACGACGGCGGTCACGCTCTTGGCGCTGCCGTCGAATTTGATCTTGAAGCCGTTGAGCTGCTTGTCGTAGACCACCCAGTCCCCGACGTTGCCGGAGTGACTCAGCACGTCCACCTCCACCGTGTAGTCGGTAGAGTTGCGGGTGGTCGTCAGGCTGATCGTTTTCTGCGAGTTGTTGAACGGGTAGCTCGCGGAGTTGTTGAACGTGAGCTCGTGGCGCTCGACGCTCGTCTGCTGCTTGGATAGGCCCGACGCGATCAGCAGCAGGGTGGCGGCCACGCTTACGTCGGTGATCCCCTGCTCCATGTTGTTGAAATGGCCCGCGGATTGCAGGGTTCCCTCTTGGATGATTTCGCCGGAATGTTCGTCCTTTACCTCGTCGATCCAGTTCGTCTGCTTGTACATGTGTCTCCCTCCTTCCTTTACGCTGTCACCTCATAGATCGGGATCGTCAGCTTGATGAGGACGCCCTGACCGGCGACTTTCTCGATCACGCGCTGCTGATACGCCGCCTGCTCGCCGCGCACGTCAATGAGCCGCGAGGCGGTGATCGTGCAGGCCCGCTCGTCGAGCGTCGGGAAGGTCGCCATGATCACCAGCGTGTCGTCCTCGATCTGCTTCTTGTCGATGTGCCCGCGGTGCCACGCACCGCTTACCTGAGCCTCGACGGCGTAGATCGAGCGGAGCCACTGGTTTCTCCGATGGCCCATGAAGGCGTCGCTAAAATAGTTCGCCATGCCCCTGCCTCCTTTCGGGTTATTCGCCACAACGTCGGGTGCCGCACCTCACGAACTTGTAGCCCGCGAGGGCGGCTGCCGGTGTCGCTGTCGCCATGTGTACGTCGGCCGCACCCAGCATGCCCGTGGGCTTGTATACGCCCGCCCGGCGGCCGATCTTGTAGGTGAGCCCGGCGGTCTCGGGCTCTATGGTTAGGGCCTGCTTCTGGGTCACGCCGAGCGTGCCGGGGAGCGGATAGGTGCCCGCCCGGCGCTTGATCTTGTAGGCGAGCCCGTCGGCCTCGGCAGTGGCGGCGATCTTGCCCTCTACGGCTGCCCCCAGCGTCGCGGCCACGGGGAACGTGCCGCAGGTTTCATTTCCGGCGCGGGTGAAGCCGTAGCGATTGAGTACGCCCTGCGCTACCGTAGTAACGGCCCGCCGGATCACCTGCCCCAGCGTGCCGGGGCGCGGGTATACGCCCGCCCGGCGTGCGAAGTTGTAGGCGAGGCCGCCCGGATCCGGCCCGACGGCGACGCCTTGTTTTTGCGCAGCGCCCAGCGTGCCGGGGCGCGGGTAGGTGCCGCAGTCGATCGTCCCGGCGCGGGTGAAGCCGTAGAGATAGGCCAGCGCCTCCGGGTCTACCTCTATTCCCGGTTTGAGAATAAAGCCCACCGTCGCCCGGCGCGGGTACGTGCCGCACCGTCGAAAATTATAGCGGTGCATGCTGGAGCCGAGCGCGTACTGCACGCCGGGATCCGGCCCTTGCTGCCAAAAGTAGAACACGCCCGCAATATGCGAGCGCACATTCTTGGCGGCGCGCACGGCCTCCATGAACTTCTCGAAGCCTGCGGCGTCTGTGTGTTCGTTGGTGGTGAGGGCGGCGAAGGTGTACGGCTCTCCGTACATCTCAAACCATTCCATTACATAGCCCTCGCCGAAATAGGCGCTGATCAGCCGCTCGACGCTCCACTTCGTCCCGCGCTTGCGCTTGATCTGCTGGGCGAGCTTGATCGTGGCGCGCTTTTGCTCCAGATCCATGCCCTCGGAGTCGTACCAGTCCACGTCGAGCTCCCACGCGAGCGCGTCCAGCTCGTCCTCGTTGAGCTCGTCGATCTTATCCCACGTCCGCAGCGTGTCGCGGCGCTGGAGCGTCTCGCCCATGAGCTTGTCCACGGCTTTGCTGAGTGCGATCACGGCCTCGTCGTCCCGCATGAACGCAGGCAGCAGTCGCAAAAAATCCAGCTCGGAGATCCTCATGCCTGCCATGTGCTCGCCCCCTTAATCCTTCACCACATGGCGCACAGTCTTGTTCCCGGAGAACTTCGCCACGGTGGTGCTCGGGAGCTCTGTATACTCCGGCTTATTGATGATCACGCGGGTGGCCCCCGTGAGGTTCTCGCCCCAGTGCGGGCAGAGAATCAGCTTTCGCAGCTCGTCGGGGTTTATATCCTGATTCAGTGTCGAGCCCTGCCAGTTCACATAGCGGTCGATCGCGCCGCCGGGGCCCTCGACGTTCTGCACCACTTCATTCTCTTTGGCCTTGGTGGTGTAGTAGGTGAGCTCGATGTCGTAGGTCTGGACGCTCGGGGCCTCTACCTGCACCAGATCGGTGAGCGGCCGCACGTCGTCGGCCGAACACGAGGCCAGCACCTTCTCCAGCGTCTCCTCGTCCGGGATCTCGCCTCCCGCGCAGATCGGCACGATTTTTACTCGGCCATACATCCAGCGCGTGATCTCGATCTGGACGCTCTCAGCAGCCGCCAGAGCCCCCGTGAGCGTCAGCGTCAGCAGCTCGTCCACATACTCGGCCGTGTAGTCCGTGCCGCTCTGGGCCACGCCGCCGTCCTCCTTGTAGACGATCAGCGACTCGGGGATCAGGTTCGCGCCGCCTTGGAAGGCGTGCGCCGCGTACACAGGCAGCGTGCGCTTGACCTGTTCTTTCTCGGACTCCACCACGGCGTCGGTGACTTTGGGATCCGCAGAGAGCGCCCAAAACCTGTACGCCTTGGCGGGCCCGGCGGTGCTGAGCCGGTTCTCGGCCTCGCGGATCCGCTCTCTGTATGCCTCGTCGTCCTCCCGATCGCCACCGCCGGCCGTTGGCGTAGTGTTCGCCACGTAGTCGATCAGCGGTATGTCTGAGACGTCCACGACGACATTTATCTCGCCGGGCGCTATGTCGTTATACTGCGCGCCGCCCTCCTCTGCGGTTGCGCTGACCTCGACATGATCCTCTCCGGCGTATAGCACCACGGTGGAGTCGGTCACGAAATAGCGATCAAAGTCGCCAGTCACGCGCAGCCCCGCCGGAATGATGATGTTCGACTCCACGGCCTCCTCCACGCCGAAGCGCAGCGTCACCGTGGCGAACGTGGGATCCAGCCGCGCCGTGTCGCGGTTCTCTCCGAGCGCGTCCAGCACGCTGCCGCGGGCATATCTGAGAAGCCGCTGGCGGCATGCGTCGTTCACGTTGTTGTATACGGCGACGATCACCTGAGCGAGCGCTTCGCCGAAGATCCGGCGCTCGTCGCCCGGGTATAGCGGTTCGCTGACGCCGTTTTCCAGATCCTCCAGCACGGTGTCGCGCACTGCTCCGGCTGCGGTGTCGATGAAATACAATTCACTCATGCGTCGTTCTCCTTCCGCTCGATCTTGACATTCAGATCGAAGTCTCCCGTGAGGGCCGTCTCGGGGTCTGCCTCGATGCTGTCGGCCTTCACGCGGGGCTCGTAGGTCTCCAGCACCCACTCCGCGTCTGTGATCGCCTCGTTCGAGACGTTCGGCTGATCCACGAGAGTGCCGTCCCGGCCCCTCACGCGGTCATAGGGTACTTCGCCCCGGACGATGCGCAGCAGATTGGCGGCGCACGTCTCTGGGAGCCCGTTCCCGTGTGCTCTCATGGTCTGCCCTCCTTATACGAGCGTGACCTCGCTCAAATAAACCCAGCTGTTAATCCCGTTCGGATGCCCGAGCAGCACCTTGTTCTGACTCTCCTTTATCTGGCTGACCTTGTGGCTGCGTTGCTTCACCCAGTCAGGGATCCGCGGCCCGCTCGCGTATTTCTTGCCGGTCGGTTTCACGTAGTCCCCGACCTTGATCGTGCGCTTCGGCGCTTGCTGCACGGCCTTGTTCTCGACTTTCGCCTGCTGCTTCTCCTCTGGCGGTGGCTGCACCGCCAGCGCGGAGGTGCTCACCTTCACGCTGGTGGTGGCCTCGTCGTACTCTTTGAACTCGAACGAGAGCGTCGCCAGCCGGATGCGGCCGAGGTCGTCCAGCTTGGTGTCACTTACGGCGACCTTGCGCAGTTGGAGCTTCGGCCCCAGCTTCTTGCCGCCGAGATAAAAATAATTTACCTGCGTGACGAGGTTCTTCCAGCTCTCGATCTCGGCCCATACATCCACGCCCGCGCCGGAGTGCAGCACGGTGGTGAAGCTGAGGGGAAATAGCTCCGTCCCGCGTTCATTGGTCGGTTTTTCGTCCTCGGTGGACGTGTTGTTGTCGGCCACCTGCGTATAGGAAAAACTCAAATTTTGCAGCGCGAGGATCTTCTTCGAGCTCACGGCCCACTCTTTCGGGCCCCACTTTGCCATGACTGCCATGTGCGCCTCCTTATCCGGGCCCGCCGGTTCTGCCGCTGCCCTCCATGACGCCGCCGTGCGTATGCCCAGAGAGGCTCACGCCATCGGCCGTGACCTTTCCCGCGCTCAGCGAAGGCAAATATGCGCCCCATTCGCCGTCTAGGCGTCCCAGCAGCAGCCCGGTGGCGTCGTCAAACTCGACATACACCACGGCGGTGCCCTTTTTGAGATTGCCCGTGGATCCGCGCAGGTGCCACGGGATCGTGATTTTCGCCGTCGGTTTCGCGCCCGCGTCAGACGGCACGACGCGCGCGGTGTTCCCGCTGATACTGGCGATCGTGCCCTTGTTGATTTGTCCCATTTAGTAGCCCTCCAGCAGATCCCGAAAATAAATGGTCGATTTGTTCCCGACGAAATCGTGCCGGACTTTGTAGACGAACACAGGGCCGTCCCATGCGCTTGCCTTCGGGGTGTTGAGGTTCATCATGCTGGCCGCCGCATAGCCGAGCTGCAGCGACTTCGAGAACTGCCCCGTCCGGCCGTACTTGTTCGCGTTGCGCAGCATGCCGCGGGCAAAGCGAGCCGCCTCTGCGTTGCTTGTGACTTGCACGGGGTGATCTGGCCGTAGCACCGCAGCGCTCCGGGCGTTTGGATCCGTGAATTTCCCGAAAAAGCTGCCGCTCGAAATTTCGCAGGATCCATAGCAGCCGCTTCGGTCGTCGTGGTACGTGAAATTTCCGTTTTCGTCCACGTCCAGCGTGCCCGCTGGGCTCTGCCCTTCGATATATGCCTCACTGTACGCCAGCAGCTTGCCGTCATATATGAGCATTTGGCAGCCCTCCAGCATGCAGAGCCGTGAAAACAGAGAAAAATCGCTCTCGTTTTCCTGTTTCAAATACGGGTAAACCTGATTCGGGCAGCCGTAATTCTGGAAGGTGAGGCCGTGGTTTCCCGCGACCTCGTTTGCGATCTGCAAAAAGCGCACGCCCTCCCAGCTTTTCGACTTCTTGGTGCCCCCGCTTTTTGGCATGGACATGGCCCGAACAGTAAAAAGACCATTCTCCGGGCGCATGGAGTGAATGAACATTTTCCCGGTGTCGCTCGCCCCTTCGACAAATCGGAGCTCGTCGCCGTCGGCCGGGTTCCATTTGCTCCATACGCCCTTCACGTCATTAAAGCGGAGCACGAGCGTGTCGGCCTGACGCTCTGCGTGCATTTCGTGAACGCAATAGTTCACGGAGACGTCGTTGTAAATATCGACGCCGTTGTAGTAGAGGTTCACGCTCAGCCCTCGCTTTCATCGTTTGCGCCACGCCGCCACGGCGGCAGTGTTTCGGGCGTTTCTGCGTCAGCGACGATCGGCAGCCGGAGCGCCACGTTCGCCTCGAAGATCAGCACGTCCGAGAAGTCCGGGTTAAACTCGATGATGTAATGGGCGAGTGTTTCGTCGCCGTACATTTCGAGCGCCAGCGCGTCGAAGGCGTCGCCCTCCTTGGTCGTGTATTCCTTGTAGGCCGTCACTCTAGGCATACTGCGCCACCTCCCGCATGTGAATGAACTCGTCGAGCCAGTCGAAGAACTCGGCCTCGTGGGCGCGCAGCTTCGCCATTATGTCGTCGCTGTCGTCATTGGATCCGTTCGTCTGGACGGTCGGGCTCCATGTGAAGCCGGAGAAGTCGTAGTAAATCACGACGCCACCGTTTCCGGCCAGATCGGACAGAGAGAAGTCGTCCATGCAGACGAGCTCCGCGGCCTTACTGATCAGGCCACTGTTCGGATCGCCGCCGGTGGAGCTCGTCGAGTTAAACACGGCCCGGATCAGAGACTCCATTTTGTCCCAGAGCACGGCCAGCGGGAGCACTGCCTCGGCTCCAGCCTCGCCACCACCGAGCAGCGTGTTCCCGGACGCTCCGAAGATCGTCGGCTGCGTCAGGATGCCGCCTTCTTTATACCACGAGACCGAGAATTTCGGAGCGCTCGGCGGGTTTAGGTTGAACCGACCGCTCACGCTTACGTGGGGGACTTTTAAGTGCGGCAGCGACCACGAGAAGTTCATGGCGCTGCGCATGGTGCTGACTGCGCTCTTTACAGCGCTCGACGCCGCGGACATTTTGCTCGTGATCGTGCTCACCATGCTGGTGAATGTGGAGTTGACGGTGCTCAGTGCGCTGCTGAGCGTGGAGCTCATGGACGACTGGATCGCGCTCATGGTGCTGGTGACTTTGCTCTGCGAGCTCGTCAGCTTCGAGGTGATCGTGGTCTGGATCGCCGTCCACGTTGTTGTGCTCAGCGTCTTGGCTGACGTCCACGCGGTTTTTATTGCCGTGTCGATCGCGGTCATGCCTGCCGTGACTGCGGTCTGCATGCTCTGGATCTGCCCGGAGACTGCGGTCTGCATACCTTCCCACGCGGTCGAGGTTGCGGTCGTGATCGCCGTCCACGCCGTTGTCGCTGCGGTTTGGATCGCCGTCCAGCCCGTGCTCATTGTGGTTTGTAGGGTGGAGACTTGCGTCGAGACGGAGGTCTGTATGCCGTCCCACGCGGTCGTCACCGCTGTGGAAACTCCCGTCAGCGCGGTGGTCGCGTCGGTTGCCACGCCGTCCCATGCAGTTGAGGACGTGGTGGCGACCTGTGAGGTGGAGGTTTCCGTCTTGCCGGTGATCCCGTCCCAGATTCCACCGAAGAACGAGCTGATCCCCTCCCACGCGGTCGAGGCTGCCGACTTGATGCCGTCCCATGCGGTCGAGGCCGCCGAGCTTATGCCTTCCCACGCGGTCGAGGCCGCCGAGCTTACGGTCTCCCATGTCGAGGACAGGGTGGTGCCGATGCCTTCGGCAGCAGTCGAGAGCGTCGTCGTGAGGCCCTCCCACGCGGTTGAGGCGTTGGTGGTTATACTCTCCCACGCTCCAGACAGGGTGGTGCCGATGCCTTCGGCCACCGTCGAGACGGTGGTGGTTATTCCTTCCCACGCAGTCGAGATCCCGGTCTTGACGCCTTCCCACGCGGTCGAGGCTGTGGTGCTTATGCTCTCCCATGCGGTTGAGAGGGTCGTCCCGATCCCTTCGCTGCCGGTGCCGAGCAGTGAGGTTATACCGTCCCAGACGGTCGAGATCCCGGTCTTTACGCCCTCCCATGCGGTCGAGGCTGTGGTGCTTATACTCTCCCATGCACCTGACAGGGTAGTGCCGAGCCCTTCGCTGCCCGTGCCGAGGAAAGACGTTATGCCGTCCCAGACGGTTGAGATCCCAGTCTTGACGCCTTCCCATGCTGTCGAGGCGGTGGTCTTGATGCTTTCCCATGCGCCTGACAGAGTAGTGCCGAGCCCTTCGCTGCCGGTGCCGAGCAGTGAGGTTATACCGTCCCAGACGGTCGAGATCCCGGTCTTGACGCCTTCCCACGCAGTTGACGCGGTGGTCTTGATGCCTTCCCATGCGGTTGACAGAGTAGTGCCGAGCCCTTCGCTGCCGGTGCCGAGCAGTGAGGTTATACCGTCCCAGACGGTCGAGATCCCGGTCTTGACGCCTTCCCATGCGGTTGAGGCCACGGACTTGATACCTTCCCACGCTCCAGACAAAAGCGTGCCGAGCCCCGCGGCTGCGGTCGAGACGGTCGAGCTTATGCCCTCCCACGCGGTCGAGGCCGTGGACTTGATGCCTTCCCACGCGCCCGACCAGTCGCCGTGAATTACGGCCATTATAGTGTTGACGACGCCGGAGATCACGCCCATTACAGTCTCGACGACGCCGGAGATCGCGCCCCAAACTGTTTCAAATACGGTTTGGATGCCCGAGAGGATGCCGCTCAAAAAACTGGAGATCCCGCCCCATGTGGTCTGGGTGTTTGTGTCGGCCTCGGCGTTTTTGCCTGTGAAGAACGAGACGATCCCGTTCCATATCCCCTCGAAGAACGAGCTGATCCCGTTCCATATCCCCTCAAAAAACGACTTGATGCTGCCCCATACGGTTTCCCAGTTGGTGCCAAACAGGCCGAGGAAAACGTCGAGCGCGCCGGTCAGCGCGTCTGCCACGGTGGAGAAAATCGACTTGATCCCTTCCCACACGCTGCTAAAAATTCCCTTGACGGCCTCCCACGCGCCCGACCAGTCGCCCGTGAAAATTGCAGCGAACACGTCGAACAGGCCCACGAGCACGTCCAGCACGGTGCCCAGCACGGTGCTGATCACTTGGAACGCGCCCTCGAATATAGGGGCCAGCACGTTGCAGAACGTCTCCCAGATGGTGCTCAGTACCTCGGTTATATTCTCAAAGTCAAAGCCCAGAGCGTTGAGGCGGTCGGTTATGGCCTGCCCGAACTCGGAGAATTTTTCTTTGATGCCGTCCCAGATCGCCGTTATTTTGTTGCGAAACTCCTCGTTATTGCGCCAGAGGTTCATAAACGCGAGAGCCACCGCTGCGATCGCCGCGATCACGGCGAGGGCGGGGGCGCTCACGCCCGCCAGAGCCGCGCCCACTTTTTTGAGCACTGCCATGGCGGTGCTCGCTTTCTTGGCGAGCGAGCTCCAGTTCATAGCGACGATGGCAGCGCCCAGCGCGCTGACCACGATCGTGACCTCTGGAATGTGGTTTAACATCCATTCAAGCGCCGGGATCACTGAGCCGGTCACAAACTGCACGGCAGAGCGGAGCGCGCCCTCGAATTTGTCGTAGATTTTGAGGCCGAGCTCCTCCCATGCGCTGTTCATTTCGGCCAGATCGCCGCCGAGGTTGTCGTTCATTATGTCGGCCATTTGTTCGGCCGTGCCGCCTGCTCTGCGCAGCTCCTCCTCATAGCCCGCGACATTCTCCATGCCCTCATTGAGCAGCAGGTTAAGGCCCTTTGTCGAGTCTGCGGTGAATGTTTCGGAGAGTGCGGCCGCGCGTTGTGCGTCGCCCATGCCGTCAGTAGCCGCTTCGACGTCTGTCAAAATATCGGTCAAGTCGCGGAAATTGCCCTGCGCGTCCATGACGGCCACGGAGGTGTCCCCTATCTTGATCTTTCCGTCTTGCATTGAGTTGGTTATGTCGCGCATGATAGCAGTCACCGCGGTGCCTGCCTCGCTGCCTTTATAACCTTGGTTTGCCATGGCCTCCAGCATGGCGGTGACTGTTTCGACGTCTTGGCCTGCCGCGTTGAGGTTCGCGGCGCAGTTTTTATAAGCCTCACCCAGTGCCTCGGCGGTCGTGTTGCTGTTCGATTGGGCGTATGATAGCATATCGGCAAAATAGGCAGCCTGCCCGGCCTCCATACCGAACGCGCTCAGGTAGTCCGTCACCATGTCGGACGCTGCGCCCAGTTCCATGCCTGACGCCGCGGCCAGATTCAGCACGCCACCGAGCGCGCTCGTGGACTGATCCACGTCCCAGCCCGCGAGGGCCATATATTTAAGAGCTTCGGCGGCCTGCGAGGCCGAGAACACGGTCGTCGCGCCGTATTGACGGGCCGTCGCCTCCAGTTGCTCCAGTTGATCCCCAGAAGCGCCGGAAATGGCCTGCACTTCGGACATGGTGCCCGTAAAGCCCAGCCCGAGATCCAGAACAGTTCCGGCGAGATTTTTCAGCCCGTCAATGGCTGAGCGGATCGCGTCAGATGCAAGGTTCGCCAGCGTCGCCTTGAACACTGAAAAACCTTCGTCCGCTCTTTCCGCGGCGCTCCCCGCGTCGTCGAGCGAGTTGTCGAGCTGATCCGCTGCGTGCTCAGCGTCGGCGAGTCTGGCGCGGTTGTCGCTCAGCTCGCTGCTCAGGTCTTGGATCTGCTGCGCTAGTTGCTGCGATTCTTCGGAGGTGTCGTCCTCAGATAGAGCGAGGGCGACATATTTCTCTTTCAGCTGTGCGAGCGTGTTCTCTTGCTGGCTGATCGTGCTCCGCAGTTGGTCAGCCGCGGAGCCCGATTCGTCCATTCCAGAAGCCAGCTTTTCGGCGGCAGCCTGTGCCTGCTCCAGTGTGCTGCGGTTTTCGTCCAGCTCGCTGCTCAGGTCTTGGATCTGCTGCGCTAGTTGCTGCGCTTCTTCTGATCCCTCCTCGCCGCTCACTACATAGTCGGCATAGCCTTTTTCGAGGCTCTGGAGTACAGACTCTTGCGCGGATATTTCGGCGGCGAGCTTTTCGGCAGCCCCGGCGGCGTCCAGAGTCTCGCGGCTCATTTCCTCCAGTTTGCTGACGGCGTTTTTAATTGCCGCTTGCAGTGATGGACTTAATACGCCGGAGATTTCGACCGACGTCTCTAGGGTCTTTGCCACGGGCTCACCTCCTTCTGTGTTTCTTGCCTTGCGGTGCTTTCATTTTCTGGGCCTGCCTCTTGTGTTCTTCGGCCAGATCCTCGGCCGCTTCGGCGTAGTCCAGAATAAACCGGGTTATGCTTTTTCGTTCGAGGTCGGTTTGGCTTGTGTGGTAGATTCGGGCGTAGCTTCGGTAGGCTCGTCGGAGTCGCTTCCCTGTGAAGTCTCGTCCGACTTGAGCATAAAATTTCGGCCGATCCCCATGACCTCCACCACGTCGCGGCCTTTGATGCGCTCCAGATCGGAGAAGTCGTAGGTCGGATTTACTGCGATAATAGCGGCGAAGCCGAGGTAAAGGTGCAGGGCGAAATCAAACTCGGCCGCGGGCGTGATCGCCATGTTGCGCATGCCTGCGGCGGCCTTCTTCTTGGTCTCGGCGGTAGCGAATAGCACGCCGTCGATCTCGTTGATGTCATAGGTCAGCACGCTGACCTTCTCGCCGTTGATGGTGATCGGGTTGTGCAGCGTGAGGGTGTTGGCGGTGTTCTGCATGGGGGTGATCTTCGCGTTCTTCTCCATGGTTTTGCTCCTTTCTCTCGATGGAAAGAGCCGCCGATCATGTGAGCGGCGGCTCTTTGTTGTTGACTCTGACTTACAGCAGGTTGGTGATCTGGCTCATGTAGTCCACGCCATTGATGCGGAGGATCTGCGCGAGCCTGTCCACACAGAGGATCTCCTCGCCGCCCGCGTAAATCTGCATACGGGTACACGAGTACGTGATCTCCTGTTCGGGCGCGCTGCCGACCTCGATACTGTTCTCCGGCGTGGTCAGCGGCATGGTGCGCACAAACGCCTTGCAGCCCTCGACGGTCTGCGAGCCGTCAGACTTGACGACGCTCTGCACCCAGCGAAATTCGAGGTTCTGCTTCTGGAGCCTGATCATGCGGCCGAGGCCGAGGTCGAGGCCGATCTTCGTGATCGCGAGCTCCAGATTCTCGATGAGGCCGATCAGCGGCACGCTCAGGTTGCCCATGGCCTGCACGTCGGCCGTGACGAACTCCAGACCGGGCAGCGTGAACGTGGTGTCCTTTGCGACGAGCTGGCCGTCAGAGTATACGGTGTCGGCCACTACGGGGCCTTTAATGTCGATCCAGTTAGCCATCTTTCATACCTCCTTACTCGCCGCCGAAGAAGGCCGCGAAGCCTTCGTCGGTGTAGCGCACGCGGGCCTTGCCGCTCTTGAAGGGCGGCGTGTTGGTGACGGAGAAGTCCCAGACGAAATCGCCGTTGACCATGGCGCTTGTCGGGTTCTCAGACTCCAGAAACTCCACCGTCGGAGAGCCGATCAGCGCGCCGATTCCCACCAGCGTGTCGAGCTTCGCCTTCTCGAAGTTGAGGATCGTGTCACGCTGCTGCGGAGTCATGGGGCTGTCGATCTCGGTGCCACGGTCGAGCTGGAAGCTGTTCGTGATATACATGAGCATGCGCAGATTGACGTCGAAGATCGCGCGCTCGTCCATGCTGCCGTTGTAGGTATAAGCGGCGGTGTGCGGGCCCCAAAGCACCCAGCGGCCACCCCAGAACACGGCCGTGGTGATGCCCTTCTCGTTGAGGCTGTTCGCGGTCTGCTGATCGAAACCTCGATTCTTGGAGCCTTCGCCGAAGAACTGCGCCGTCGCCATGATCTCCTTGTTCGACGGGCTCTCGAAGGGGACGCCGTTGTGCCCCAGATCCACGCGCTGCATGGTCGCTTGTCCCTCGGTTGCGAGGTGGAACACTCGGCCGCTGCCGTCTTTTGTCTGGGGCCAGTAAACCTTGGAATATTCGCTGTTATAGCCGTGCGAATTTTTCCACGCGATCGCCTTCTCGATCGTGTTGATCGGTTCGCCCTTGTCGCCCGTCATGGGGAGGTCGGCGTTCACAAAAGCGTCCCAGTGGCCGTTGAGCTTCTGGACGGTGCTCACCATGGCCTTATACACGTCGGGGATATGGCTCCAGCCGGGGGCCGCCAGCATGTTGAGCACGGCGTTATGGTACTGGTAGAGCAGCTCCATGGCGTGCAGTCCAGTGTACTGCCCGTCGGCGGTCTGCTGGCCGATGATGTCGGCAGCCTCTACCAGAGACGGATCCACCACGTTGTAGCTGCACGAGGCGGTCTCGTCGCTCTTGCCGGTCAGCCTGCGGATCGCGCACTGGGTTTCCACGGTTGTGCCGTCGTCCAGCGTCCACTCGAACGTCAGCGCAAAAGCCTTCTTGCGCAGCTCCTCGCCTTTATCGTTTGCAAACGCGAAATAAACGACGAGATCACCGTCGATCACATTGTCCGCGTTCTTGGTCAGATCCACGTCCTGATCAATGACGGAGCCGTTCTGGGAGAGCGTCACGTTCGTGGCCTTTTCGGGGGCCTTGAACACGAGCCCGATATAGGCGTAACCGTCGTGGGTTATGCCGTTGTCGATCTTGCCCGTGGGCTTGTAGGTGATCCCGCCGTCGGCGAAACTGACGCCCGCCTCCTCATACTTGGCCGGGTAGTCGTAGGCCGGATCCGCGTCGTGCTGGCCGAGCTTGCGGACTTCCACCGGCTGCGTGTTCTTCACCGCTGCCGCGGCCGCCTCGCCATTGTCGAGCAGCTGGATCACGACGGTGCCCTTTGCGAAGTTATAGCTGAGAGTGTAGTCCACGCCCTCGGCCATGTCGTCGATCGCCAGCGAGTCGAGAATGATGTCGGAGCTCTCAAACTCGGCGCGCTGGTTCGAGAACGTCAGCTCCTTGCTGACGGGTTCCTTCGCCTTGTGGGCGTCAGGATCCAGCACGTTGACGACGTAGATCGGGCCGACGTTGCCGACGGAGTTGTCGAAGTGCTGGGCCATGGCCTCGCAGAGCGTGAACTTGCCCCAGTCTCCAGAGTAGCCGAGCTTGCTCTGCGCCTCGGTCATGTTCGCCAGCCGGATCGGCATGTTGACGAGGTTCGCGTCAGCATAGCCGCGGATCAGATTCGCCGGGGCGGTGCCGATGTAGGCCGCCACGACGTCAGCCTGCCGGGCGTCGCTCACCTTGCTGGCTACGATTTCGCCCAGAGTGCCGTGTAAATATGCCATTGTGTTGTCCTCCTTTTACAGTAAATCTTGATAGGCTGCGGGGATCGGTGCGACCACGCCAGCCTCCAGCGTGAAGGTGATCCAGTTCAGCCAGTAGGGGTAGTAGTCCACGACGTTGCCGTCCTCCGTGAAAACGCCGTATTTGATCCCACGCTCTTTCATTAGCCGGTGTCCTTCGATGAACTCCGTCCCCTCCAGCGACCTGAGCGTCATATCGAGCATGTTAAACACGTCGCGCCAGCCGTCAGAGTTACGGACGTAGGCTTTCGCCTCCTCCCCGGTGGGGTGGAAGTAGCGCACGCCGCCGGTCGCTGCCGGATCTGCCGTCGGAATGAGGCGCTCTGCGCCATGCTCTCCGGGGTTCCAGCAGGCTAGGCAGAGCCGGAACTGGAGCTCGCGCTTGTGGGTCGTCAAATCGTCGTTCCCTTCCATGAGCTGCGCGCAGATCGACGGGATCGGGGCAGCTATGGAAGGCGGGAGGCGTTCTTTCCCGGGCACATAGAGCGGGAAGGCTGCGGGGTTGACTGTTTGGTAGTCATAGGCGCTATCGTTGCGGTAGTCGTCCGGGACTTTGAGGGTGATCTGGCTGCACACGTCGCGGTTTAACCACGCCACGATCCTGTCAATGCTCTCGACTAGAGTCACGTCGCGTCCCTCCTTATCCCGTGCGGTTCTGACGCAGCACCAGCTCGACGAGGCCCATGTGCTTGCTGGACGAGACCACGACGAGCTCCCGGCCGTCGATATTGATGCTCCGGCCGGGATCCAGATCCCGCGGGAGGTCAATTTCTCGGCCCATGAGCAGCATGTCGCCTTCTACGAGCCCGTGGCTGCGATTTTCGCCGACCTTCGCCAGCTTCTCCAGCTCGTCCTCGTCAATAACGACGGCGATCTCTTTCCCCTCGACGCGGTGCAGCTCTGCGAACTCGTCGAGGTTCAAAAAAACGCTGGAGAGATCTCGCTGCACTTCTTCCTTGAACGTCATGGATCCGTCGCGGCAGGCTCCGGCTGCACGCCCTCCAGCATGGCGATCACCGCGCGCCGGGTCTTGGCCCCGCTCGTGTCGAGCCCGAGCGCCTCGGCCGCTTTGCGGAGCTCTGCCATTTTCATGTCGTCGTAGTTCGTCCGCTCGTCGGGCTTGGTGTCGTCGGGTACGTACTCGGCCACGCCAGCCCGCACGAGCTCGGCCTCTCGGGCAGCAGGCAGCGAAAACGGAGCAGAGCGGGGAGTCATAGCCTCCACCGCTCCGTCTCTTTTGAGCCCATAGGTGCCTTTGATGATCTTAATCATGTCAGGCCCTCCTTCACTCGGGGTCTGCAACGCCCAGATCCGGGAGCTCGTTGTCCGGGTCGTCCATCCCGCCCTCGTCCGTCTCGACTTCCACGGCTGCGATCGCAGTCACGAGCTCGGGCTTCTTTTTGCACGCGCTCACGTCCACGCCCATGTCGGCAGCGAGCTTGCGCAGCTGCTCGTTCGTCATGGTGCCGAGGTGTTCGGCGTCGAGGTGGCCTGCCACTTTTGCTGGCGCAGTGGCGGCGGGATTTACACCGGGTTCGTCTACGTACACGGCCACCTTCTTGCTGACGAGGCGGGCGGCTTGCACGTCGTCGCACTCAAACGGGCCGTGCTCGGGCAGTTTGAGTGCGTGCCGGTGCGTGCCGTTCTCGTCGGCATAGGTGACGCCGCAGCCGCCGCGGGTTACTTTGATTCTCCTGTTACTATAATATTTGCCCCATGTTTGTGGCCGCCAGCCACAGACGAGGGACAGCTCGTTGCCTAAGCTGTT